>NZ_JBFADM010000002.1:166524-324206 GCF_040641355.1 Streptomyces sp. NPDC020996 | reverse complement strand
CAGTACAGCCCCACCTCCGAGATCGGCAAGATCACCAAGTCGACGCCGATGGGATCCCTGGACGCCCCGTTCAACCCGGTCTCCCTCGCCCTCGGCGCCGAGGCGTCGTTCGTCGCCCGCACCGTCGACTCCGACCGCAAGCACCTCACCGACGTGCTCCGCCAGGCCGCCGCCCACCCCGGCACCGCCCTGATCGAGATCTACCAGAACTGCAACATCTTCAACGACGGCGCCTACGACGCCCTCAAGGACAAGCAACAGGCCCAGGAGACGGTGATCCGGCTGGAACACGGACAGCCCATCCGCTTCGGCGCCGACCGGAGCAAGGGCGTGGTCCGCGACCGGAACACCGGCGACCTGAAGGCCGTCCCCGTCACCCCCGACAACGAGAGCGAGATCCTGGTGCACGACGCCCAGTCGGCCTCCCCGACCACCGCGTTCGCCCTGTCCCGCCTGGCCGACCCCGACACCCTGCACCACACCCCGATCGGCGTGTTCCGGTCCGTGCGGCGGCCGGTGTACGACACGCAGATGGCCGACCAGCTCGACACCGCGATCGAGCAGAACGGCAAGGGCGACCTCGCCACCCTTCTCACCGGCAACGACACCTGGACCGTGGGGAGTTCCTCATGACGTACGTGATCGCCCAGCCCTGCGTCGACATCAAGGACAAGGCCTGCGTCGACGAATGCCCCGTCGACTGCATCTACGAGGGGCCCCGCAAGATGTACATCAACCCCGAGGAATGCGTCGACTGCGGGGCCTGCGAGCCGGTCTGCCCGATGGAGGCCATCTTCTTCGAGGACGACATCCCGCAGGAGTGGTCGGCCTTCCGCACCGCGGACACGGAGTTCTTCGCCGAACTCGGCTCCCCGGGCGGCGCCGGCGACCTCGGCCCCGTCGAACGCGACCACCCCGTCGTCGCCGAACAGCCCGTGCCGGCCGCCTGAGGGCGCCGCCGGGGGCGGGTGCGGTGCGGCCGGCTACACGTCGAGGTCCACCACCACCGGCGCGTGGTCGGACGCCCCCTTGCCCTTGCGCTCCTCACGGTCCACGTAGGCGTCGGTGACCGCCTTGGCGAACGACTCGTTGCCGTACACCAGGTCGATGCGCATGCCGCGGTTCTTGGGGAAGCAGAGCTGACGGTAGTCCCAGTAGGTGAACGGGTGGTCGTACTTCAGCGGCCGCGGCACCACGTCGGACAGGCCCACCTCGCGCAGGGCGCTCAGGGCGGCCCGCTCGGCGGGGGTGACGTGGGTGGAGCCCTCGAAGGCGGAGACGTCGTAGACGTCGTCGTCGGTCGGCGCCACGTTGTAGTCGCCGAGCACCGCGAAGGGCCTGCTGCCGCCCGCGTCGCCGGCGACCGCCGCCTTCAGCACCTCGAACCACTGGAGCTTGTAGGCGTAGTGGGGGTGGCCGACCTCGCGTCCGTTGGGCACGTACACCGACCAGACGCGGACCGGCCCGCAGGTCGCCGAGACGGCGCGGGCCTCCTGCGCCCCGTCGTAACCGGGGTCGCCGGGGAGGCCCTTGACCACGTCAGCGAGGCCGACGCGGGAGAGCACCGCCACGCCGTTCCACCGGCCGGTGGCGTGCACCGCCGCCTCGTAGCCCAGCTCGCGCAGCTGGTCGAACGGGAACTGCTCCTCGGCCAGCTTGGCCTCCTGGAGGCACAGGACGTCCGTGCCGCTGCTCTCCAGCCAGGCCAGCAGCCTCGGCAGTCGGGCGGTGATCGAGTTCACGTTCCAGGTCGCGATGCGCATGCCTCACAACCTACCGGGCGGGTACGACAACGCGTCCGCCCCGCCCGCGGCCCCGGTGCCGGCCCGCTAGACGTCGGCCGAGTCGCCGGGGCTCAGCCGCAGGTGTTCGGCGCCGCCGAGCGCCCCGATCTGGCGGTCGTAGATGGGGCGGGCGAGGTCGGTGAGCAGGGCGTCGTGGACGTCGTAGGCGCGCTGCGGCTTGACCTCGCGGACGTAGTCGATGACCTCGGAGATCTTGTTCCAGGGGGCCATCACGGGGAGCAGCAGCGTCTCCACCGGCCGGTCCGGGACGGTGAGCGCGTCGCCCGGGTGGAAGACCTGCCCGCCGTCGATCAGGTAGCCGACGTTGGTGATGCGCGGGATGTCCGGGTGGATCACCGCGTGCAGTTCCCCGTGGACCTGCACGTCGAAGCCGGCGGCGGTGAAGGCGTCGCCGTGACCGACGGTGTGCACCCGGCCGGGGAAGGCGGCCGAGATCTGGTCCGCGACCGACTTCAGCGTCCAGATCTCGGCGGCCGGGTTGGCCTCCATGGCGGTCCGCAGCCGGCCCTCGTCGAAGTGGTCGGGGTGCTCGTGCGTGACCAGGATGACGTCCGCGCCGACGGCGGCGTCCTCCTCACTGAACCCCCCGGGGTCGAGGACGAGCGTGCGCCCGTCCTTCTCCAGGCGCACGCAGGAGTGGGACATCTTCGTGAACTTCATACGCCCATCCTGCCCCGTCGCGCGGCGGCCGGAGCGGCCCAGCCCGGTGCTCCGCCCACCCGGAATCGCGATCACTGCTCGGGGGTCGTCTCCTCCCGGACGACCTGCCGCGCCACCTCGAAGGCACGCCCGGCCGCGGGCACGCCGCAGTAGACGGCCGCCTGCAGCAGGACCTCCTTGATCTCGGCCGGGGTCAGACCGTTGCGCAGGGCGGCGCGGGTGTGGGCGGCGAGGTCCTCCAGGTGGCCGCCCGCCACCAGCGCGGTGAGGGTGACACAGCTGCGGGTGCGGCGGTCGAGGCCGGGCCGGTCCCAGATCTCGCCCCACGCGTAGCGGGTGACGAACTCCTGGAAGTCCCCGGAGAACTCGTCGGCCTGGGCCAGCGCCCGGTCGACGTGCGCGTCGCCGAGCACCTCGCGGCGCAGCTTGATCCCGGCGTCGTAGGGGTCGGACCGCTCCGCCGGGGGCGCGGGCGCGACGGCGGCCGGGGCGATCTCGGCGATCGGCGCGGATCGCGCGGGGGCGGCCGGGACCGGCTTCGCGGCGGCCGCGGGGACGGCCGTCGGGCCGGTGGGAGGCTCGGCCGGGCCGGCCTGCCAGGCGGTGGAGAAGTGCCGCACCAGCAGGTCGGTGACGGCGCCGGGCTGCTCCACCGGTACCAGGTGGGAGGCGCCCGGCACCACGGCGAGCCGGGCGTCCGGTATGCCGGCGACCAGCGTGCGGGCCTCGGCCGGGCCGGTGACCTGGTCGTCGGAGCCGACGAGGACCACGGTCGGCACGCCGATGCGGCCGAGTTCGTCGCGTGCGTCGAACGCCGCGAGCGCCTCGCAGGCGGCGATGTAACAGCCGGGGTCGGTGGTGCGCACCATCTGCACCGCCCACTCGGTGATGGCCGGCTGGGCGGTCGCGAACTCCGCGGTGAACCAGCGGCCGGGGGACGTGCGGGCGATGGGGTCGAGGCCGTTGGTGCGGACGATCACGCCGCGCTGGCGGAACTCGTCGGCCGTGCCGAAGCGGGGCGAGGCGGCGACCAGCGCCAGCGAGGCGAGCCGCTCCGGTCGGCGCAGGGCCAGCTCGATGCCGATCGCCCCGCCGAACGCGCATCCCGCGTAGCCGAAGCGATGGACGCCGAGCCCGTCGAGTACGGCGAGCAGCCGGGCCGCCAGCTCGGGCACCGAGCCGGCCGGGTGGGCGGGGGAGCCGCCGTGCCCCGGCAGGTCGAACCGGAGGACGCGCCACTGCTTCGCCAGCTCCGGAACCTGCCGGTCCCACATGTGCCAGGTGGTGCCCAGTGAGGGACCCAGGATCAGGACCGGGGCCTCTTCCGGCCCGTCGAAGCGGTATTGGAGGGTGTTCGGTGGTGTCTCGCTCACCTGTCAGACCCTCTCATCTCTCACCCGATCGCACATGACCGGTCCCGGCCTGACGGCGTCGGCTTCTGAGGCGATTGTGTGAAGCCGGGTCCTGGCCCGACAGTTCACGGACCGTGCGGCGGCGGGGCCGCCCGCTCCGACACTGTGACGTGCCGCCCCTGAGAGGCCCGCGGGGAGCGGCAGCGGTGGGATCAGAGCAGGACGGCTCCGCCGTCGATGCGGCGGGCGCGGTTGCGGCGGTTGTCGAGGCTCACGAAGACGCGGTGGAGCCAGCGGTCGCGGCCGTCGTAGCGGGGGACGAAGGCGCTGCGGCCGTGGACGACGAGGCGGTTGTCGAGGAAGACCAGGTCGCCCGAGCGCAGCTCCAGGTCGCGGCGGACCGTCGCCAGCGCGGACCGCAGGCGCAGCAGCACCGCCGCCGCCTCCTGGTCGACGGCCGTCGTCGCGTGGAAGTCGACGCGGATGTCCGGGTCGTCGGGGGCGCCGGAGAGGACCGGGTGGGCCGGGGAGCAGTCGGCCGCGTGGAAGGAGGGCGGCGCGGCGGTCAGGAAGCGGGGCTCGCTCAGCAGGGCCACCTCCTTGTCGGTGAGCAGCGGGAGGGCACGGCGGACGGAGGCGATGTTGGTGCCGACGCCCTCGCGGGCGGGGCGCAGGCAGAGCAGGCCGACGTAGTCGGGGCGGTCGGGGTGGAAGGCGTTCTCGGTGTGGAACTCCAGCGGAACCGATCCGCCGTTGCTCTGCGAGGCCGCCAGCGCGGGTACCGGGACGACGTTCTGGACCAGTGCTCCGCGCTTCTCGTCGCGGTAGGCGACGAGTTCGCCGAGTTGCAGGCCGATCAGCGCGGCGAGGGCGGCGGGGAGGGTCGGCGCGGGTTCGAAGGAGTCCGGGACGTGGGGTGTCGGCGGCAGCGCCGCGGGGTCGAGGGGCAGGCCGCCGATCAGGAGCAGGCCCTCGGTCCCGGGGTCGTTGCGGTAGGCGCGGACGGCCTGGAGCAGCCGGAGCGGGAGCGCGCAGCCGGCCAGGCGGGCGGCGGCGATCCAGTCGGGGTGGTCGACGGCGCCCGGCTCGGTTCGGGTGAGCTCTCCGGCGACGAGGGCGGCGTGTGCGGCCTCCGCCGGGGTGAGCGTGATCCCCATGCCGTCACGGGTCGGGGTGTCCGCCCGGGTGGCCGGTCCTGCCGTCACGTCCCTGTCTCCCTCGCCCTGGCAGCCGCCGGCGGCCGCTGCGGGCCGGGCGGCCGACTGTCCGACGGCCCGCCGGGGCCGTGAGCTGTCCGCCCGGTCACTGTCGCGCCGGGGCGCGGCGGCCGGCCAGGCACGGCGACCGGCAACTCCCCGCCGGCAACTTGCCGCCCTCGTGCCTGGCTCGCGCCCGGGGCCCGGAGCCAGGCTGACCGTCGGGTACGGCAGCGGGCCGGCCGATGTCGGAGGAAGGTGACCGAAGTGACCGGCACAGCCGGCGGACTGCCCGAGCGCGCGACCACCTACGCCGTGGAGACCCTGCTCCGCTCCGTGTGGAGCGAGCACTTCGGCCACCCGGTCGGGCCCGACGACGACTTCTACGAACTGGGCGGCGATTCGCTCGCCGTGGTGGAGATCGTGCTGGCGGCCCGTGCCCGCGGGCTGCCGCTGCGCACCTCGGACGCTCTGCGGCAGTCCACGCCGGCCCGGCTCGCCGAGGCGCTGACCGTGGGCCGGGCCGCGCGGGTCCCGGAGCGGCTGCTGTCGCTGGTGACCGACGCCGCGGCCGGCCCTTGGCCGCGGGCGGGGACGCCCCGCCCGGACGGGCAGGGCGGGGCCGAGGGGCTCCCGCTGTTCACGGTGCACTCGGACAGCCATCGGCGGGCCGAGCGCGCTGCGCTGCGGGAGTGGGGCCTCGGCCGTCCGGTGCGCGGCTTCGGGCTGCCGGGCCTGGACGGCTCGGTCACCGACGCCCGGGACGTACCGCCCGCCGCGCGGGCCCTGGCCGAGAGTGTCGGCGCGGAGCAGCCGGACGGCCCGCTCGCGCTGGCGGGGTTCGGGCCCGGCGCGGTCCTGGCCTTCGAGGCGGCCCGTGCGCTGCGGGCGGCGGGCCGGGAGATCGCGCTGCTCGCGCTGGTGTCACCGCCGGCCCCGGCCGGGGCGGCCTCGCGGGCGGAGCTGTTGTCGGCCCGGACGGCCGCGCTGGCGGCGCGGTTCGGCCTGGGCGAGGCGGACGGCCCGGAGGCGCTGCTGCCGGCGGCGCACGCGGCCGGCTGGTTCGAGGACGTGGACTCCGCCGCGGAGCTGGTGCGCCGTCAGGCCGCGGGCGCGGCGGTCGCCTTCGCCCTGGCCGGGCACCGGCTGGACGGCGACGCCTTCGACGGTCCGGTGCTGCTGGCCGTGGACGCGGCGGAGCAGGCCGCGGTCGAGCAGGCGTGGGGGCCGGTGCTGTCCGCGCCGGAGGTCTGCCGCCTGGACCACGGGCTGGCCTCCCCGGCGGGCGCGCTGCGCGACCCGCGGCTGGCGGAGGCGCTGCGGAAGGGGTGTGTCGCGTGAACTCCCCTCCCTCGCACGTCTCTTCCGCCGTTCAGGCCGCCCCGGGCGACCCGGTGGCGGTCCGGCGCTGGTTCGGCCGCCCACGCCCGGTGGCCGAGCCCGCGCTGCGGCTGGTGTGTTTCCCGCACGTCGGCGCGGGCGGCGCGGCCTTCAACGCCTGGGCGGAACTGTTGCCCACCGACGTCGAGTTGTGCGCGGTGCGGTTCCCCGGCCGGGAGAACCGGCTGCGCGAGCCGCTGCTGGACGAGCCCGGCGAAGCGGTGGAGGCGGCGCTGTCGGCGCTGCGTCCCCTGCTGGACCGCCCGTTCGTCCTGCTCGGCCACTGCTCGGGCAGCGTGCTGGCGTACGAGTGCGCCCGGCGGCTGCACCTGGCCGGCGGACCGGCCCCGGCCCTGGTGGTCGTCTCCTCCGCCGAGGGGCCGGCGGTCCGTCGCATCACCGACCCGCTGCACCTGCTGGACCGGCGGGAGCTGATGGAGCGGGTGGTCGCGTACGGGGGCACGGCCCCGCAGGTGCTGGCCGACCCCGACCTGATGGCCATCGCGGAGCGGGTGCTGCGGGCGGACTACCGCGTGGTCGAGCGGCTGGAGTACTCCCCCGGCCCGCCGATCGCCGCTCCGCTCGCCGTGATCGGCGGGCGGCAGGACCGGTTCGTGGCGCAGTCCGCGCTCGCCGCCTGGGCCGCGGAGACGACGGCGGCCTGCTCGGTGCACCTGCTGGACGCCCCGCACTACCTGCTGCGCGAGGCGGGGCCGGTGGTGGCGGAGCTGGTGGCCGAGGTGCTGGCGGGGCTGAGGGGGCCAGGACCGATGGGGCTGACCGGGATGACAGAGCTGACGGCAGGGACGACGGACGCGCCGGCCGACGGGCCACCGGACGGGGAGGCGACGAGGTGACGGAGAGTCAGTGGGTGACGCCGCCGACGGCTTGGCGGCAGAGCGGGCGGACCACCCTGGTCCGCCACGAGACCTCGTTACCCGCCCGCGGCGTGACCGAGGCGCACGGGGACGAGGCGCCGGCGGTGCTGCTGGCGGTCCATCTGCGGGTGCTGGGCATGATCGCCGAGAGCCGCCGGTTCCGTACCGCGGTGCGGCCTGCCGGAGCGGGCGAGCACGGCGTCGAGGTGGATCTGCGGCAGCCGGGCACCTGGCGGGAGCTGGCGCGGGCCTCGCACCCGGCGGTCGCCGCCCCCGCTGCCGCGCAGGCCGTGGAGGGGCTGCTCTTCGCGGTCGGGCAACCCGCCGGGGCGCCGGAGCGGACCGGACCGCGCCACGGGATCGTGGTGACGGCCCACCGGGACGGACTGCGCCTCAGCGCCGACGCCCGCCTGCTGTCGCGGGCCGGCTTCGACCGCCTCGCCGGCCTCTACCGCGCGGCGCTGGCCGCCGCGGCCGACCCGGACGGCGACGCGGGCCGGGCCTGCCTCCCCGAGACGGAGCTGAGGTCGGTTCTCGGGGCGTGGAGCTCGGGCGGCCGGACCAGCCGGCCGGCCGCCACCGTGCTCGACCTGTTCCTGGCCCAGGCCCGGCGCGCCCCGGACGCCCCCGCCGTGCGCTGGGCGCGGGGGGTGCTCTCCTACCGTGAGCTGGACGAGCGTTCCGACCGGGTCGCCGCCCTGGCCGCCGCGCGCGGGGCCGGGCCGGGCCGGCCGGTGGGCGTCTCGCTGCGCGGCGGCCCCGACCTGCTGCCCGCCGTTCTCGGCGTCTGGAAGACCGGAGCGCACTACCTGCCGCTGGACGTCGGCCTGCCCGCCGCGCGGCTGCACGGCATGACCGCGGCCGCGCGCTGCCGACTGGTCGTCACCCACACCGAGCACCAGCCGCTCTGGCAGGACGCCGCGGACGTCTGCACCCTGCTGCTCGACGCCGAAGACGCCGAAGACGCCGAGGAGGCCGAGGAGGCCGAGGAGGCGGAGGAGGCCACGGGCGTCCGGCCGCCGGGCCCCGACGCGCGCCCGGCCCCCGCCGCCCCGGCCTACGTGATGTACACCTCGGGCTCCACCGGGCGGCCCAAGGGCGTGCTGGTGCACCACGCGGGCCTGGCCAACTACGTGCTGTGGACGGCGGAGACCTATGCCTCCCGCGGCTCCGGCGGCTCGCCGTTCTTCAGCTCCATCGGCTTCGACCTGGGCCTGCCCGCCCTGTTCACCCCGCTGGTCACCGGGCAGACGGTGCACCTGCTGCCCGATCCGCTGGACCCGGCC
Source organism: Streptomyces sp. NPDC020996 (assembly GCF_040641355.1). NCBI lineage: Bacteria > Bacillati > Actinomycetota > Actinomycetes > Kitasatosporales > Streptomycetaceae > Streptomyces > Streptomyces sp. NPDC020996. Next base: position 315,649 of record NZ_JBFADM010000002.1, on the reverse strand, counting down.
GAGCTGGGCGCCCTGCTCACCGCCTGCGCCCCCTACAGCTTCGTCAAACTGACGCCCGGTCACCTCAACCTGCTGAGCCTCGAACTGGAGCCGGAACAGGCGCGGGGGCTGGCCGGTCTGGTCATCGCGGCGGGGGACGCCTTCACCGGCGACCTGGCCCGCCGCTGGCTGGCCCTGGCCGGCCCGGACGGCACCGCAGTGGCCACCGAGTACGGCCCGACCGAGATCACCGTGGGCAACTCGGGCCAGGAGGTGGCCGAACCCGAACCGGACGGCCTGATCCCACTGGGCCGCCCGATCCCCAACACCACGATGTACGTGCTGGACGAGGTGCTCGAACCGGTGCCGGTCGGCGTGCCGGGCGAGGTCTGGGTGGGCGGCGACGGGGTCTCCTACGGTTATGTGGGCGAGCCCGCGCTCACCGCCGACCGTTTCCTGCCCGACCCCTACGGCCCGCCCGGCTCCCGCCTCTACCGCACCGGGGACCGCGCGCGCTGGACCGCGGCGGGTGACCTGGAGTTCCTGGGCCGCACCGACCACCAGCTCAAGGTCCGCGGCTACCGGATCGAGGCGGGCGAGGTGCGCGAGGCCCTGCGCCGCACGCCGGGCGTGGCGGACGCGGTCGTCACCGCCGTCGGGCGGCCCGCGCGCCTGGCCGCGTTCCTGGTCGTGACACCCGGCGGCGGACCGGAGGGGTGGGTAGACCGGGCCCGGGTGCGTGCCCGGCTCGCACGCGAACTCCCCGACTACATGATCCCGTCCGAGGTGGTGGTCGTGGACGCGTTCCCGCTGACCGCCAACGGCAAGGTAGACCGGCGTGCCCTTGAGGCGCTGCTCCCGGGCCCGCGGCGCGCGGTCCGCCGGACCGGAGACAGCGGCGCGGCCACGGCGGCGTTCGCGGAAGGAAGGTAAGGCACAGTGAGCGAGAACCGACCCCCGTCCGACGGCCCCCTCCACCAGGTGGTGCTCAACCACGAGGAGCAGTACTCCGTGTGGCCCGCGCACCGCGAGCCGCCGCCCGGCTGGCGGCCGGAGGGATTCACCGGCACCCGGCAGGAGTGCCTGGACCGGATCGCCGAGGTCTGGACCGACCTGCGTCCGCTGAGTGTCCGCCGGACCACGGCGGCGTCCGTGTCCGCCTCCGTACCCGCATCCGTACCCGCATCCGCGTCCGCATCCGTACCCGTACCCGCGTCCGCGTCCGCGTCCGCGTCCCGCACGGGGAGGTGACCGGTGCCCGCCACGGCCATGCTGCCCGATCTCGTCCTCGCGTCGGTCCGGGAGCACCCCGACGCCCCCGCCGTCCTCGCCGGGGATCAGGTCGTCAGCTACCGCGAACTCGGTGACCGGGCGCGGCGGGTGGCTGCCGCGCTGGGCGCGCACGGCGTCGGACCGGAGTCGGCCGTCGGCGTGCTGACGGCTCCCGGGCCCGGTATGGTCACCGCCCTGGTGGGGGCGTGGCTCGCGGGCGCGTGCTACGTCCCGGTGGACCCGCTCGCCCCGGCCGAGCGGCAGGCGCGTGTGCTCGAACTGGCGGGCGCCCGCGTGCTGCTGAGTGACGGTCAGGCCGCCGAGCCGCCGGGCGGGCGGCCCGTGGTGCGCGTGGACGCGCCGCCCGTCGGCGAGGGCTTCACTCCCGAGGCGCCCACCCCGCCGGGCCGCGCCGCGTACATGGTCTTCACCTCCGGCTCGACCGGCACCCCCAAGGGCGTCGTGATCGAACACGCCGGGATCACCAACCGGGTGCTCTGGGGCGTCCGCGCGCTCGGCCTCACGGAGGCGGACCGCATCCTGCAGAAGACCCCGCTCACCTTCGACGCCGCCGCCTGGGAGATCTTCGCGCCGCTCGTCACCGGCGGCCCCGTGGTCTTCGGCCGGCCGGACGCCGGGCGGGACGCCGGCGCGCTGGTGGCCTCCCTCGCCGAGACCGGCGCGACCGTGCTCCAGCTCGTCCCCTCCCTGCTGCGGCTGCTCGCCGTCGAGCCCGGCCTGGAGGAGTGCCGTGCCCTGCGCACGGTCTGCTGCGCGGGCGAGCCGCTGCACGCGGACCTGTGCCGGCGGCTGCGCGGCCGGGTGGACGTGGAGATCTGGAACACCTACGGCCCCACCGAGTGCTCCATCGACATCACCGCCGCCCGGTTCGACCCGGCCCAGGAGAAGGGGCCGGTCCCGATCGGGCGGCCCATCGACCGGATGGAGGTGCGGCTGCTTCCGGCCGGCACGCTGCCCGGCGAGGCCCCCCACCCCGCCGCACCGCCCGCGCCCGACACCCTGTACGAGCTGTACGCGGCCGGCCCGGGCGTGGGCCGCGGCTACCACGGCGACCCGGCGCAGACCGCCGAGCGCTTCCTGCCCGACCCCTCGGGTCCGCCCGGCGCGCGCATGTACCGGACCGGGGACCTGGTGCGCCGGGCCGCCGACGGCACGCTGCTGTTCGTCGGACGCGCGGACGCCCAGGTCAAGGTGAACGGCGTGCGCATCGAGCCCGGCGAGGTCGAGGCGGTGCTGGAGCGCCACCCGGAGGTGGTCGCCGCGGCGGTGGCTCCGGTGGACGACCCGCAGGGGCTGCGCCGCCTGGGGGCCTGGATCGTCACCGCCGACGGGGACGAGCCCGCCGGCCTGACGGCCTTCACCCGCGACCGGCTGCCCCCGTCCCTGGTGCCCACCGTCACCACCGTCGTCGCCGCCCTGCCCGTCACCGCCAGCGGCAAGACCGACCGCTCGCGGCTGCCGGAACCGGCCTGGGACCGGCAGTGGCCGGAGCGCGGCCCGGTGGTCGCGACGACCACCGAGGAGGCGCTGGTGCTCGCCGCCTGGCGCGAGGTGCTGGACCTGCCGGAGGTCGGGCTCGACGACGATTTCTTCCGGCTCGGCGGGCACTCCCTGCTGATGACACGGCTCGCCGCCCTCCTCGCCGAGAGTTCCGGCCTGGTACCGGACTTCCGCCGGCTGCACTTCGCCGGCACCCCGCGCGCCCAGGCCCGGCTGCTCGCGGAGGCGGCCCGGGAGGCGCCGATCGAGCCGCTGCCCGAAGGAGCGCGCATCCCGCTCTCCCCGGGGCAGGAGCGCTTCTGGCTCCAGGACCGGATGCATCCCGGCAGCCCCGAGTACCTGCTGCCGATCCTGCTCTGGTTCCCGGCCGGCACCGAGGAGGCCGCGCTGCGCCGGGCCGTGACCCGGCTGGTGGAGCGCCACGACCCGCTGCGCACCCGCTACGAGATGGACGGTCGGGGCCTGCACGCGGTGGTGCTCCCGGCGGCGGAGGCGGTCCCCGACTTCACCGTCGTGGACACCGTGCCGGACGGGGTCGCCGGGCAGCTGCGCGCCGCCCTCGCCGAGGGGTTCGACCTGGCCTCCGCTCCCCCGGTCCGCTACCGCCTGATCCGCGACGGCGGCCCCGAGCAGCTGTTGCTGATGGTGGTCCACCACATCGCCGGCGACGGCTGGTCCTCCCGCCTGATCGAACGCGACCTGCGTGCCTTCGTCGCGGCGGGGCCCTCTGACTCCCCCGCCGGTCTGCCCGCCCTGCCCGTGCGCTACCGGGACGCCGTCGCCTGGCAGCGCGCGCTGCTCACCGAGCAGGTCGCCGCCGAGCAGCTGGCCCAGTGGCGCACCGCCCTGGACGGCCTCGCCCCGCTGGCCCTGCCCGAGACCGCGGACCGGCCGCCGTACCGGGGGATCGAGGGCACCGGCGTCGAGGCGGAGATCCCGCCCGAGGCCGCCGCCGCGCTGCTGGCCCTCGGCCGGGAGGCGGGCGTCTCGCCGCACGCCGTCCTGCTGACGCTGTGGACGGCGCTGCTCGCCCGCTCCGGCGGCGGCTGGGACTTCGGTGTCGGCACCCCGTACGCCGGGCGCGACCGGCCCGAACTGCACGATCTGGTGGGGCTGTTCATCAACGTGGTGGTGATCCGCGCCCGGCTTGCGCCGCACCTGTCGTTCCGGGCCGCCGTGGAACGGGTCGCGCAGGTCTGCCGGGATGCCTTCGCCCGCAGCGCGGTGCCGTTCGAGCGGGTGGCGGACGCGGTGGAGCCGGTGCGTGACCGCTCCCGCACGCCCGTCTTCCAGACCCTCTTCACCCTGAGCGGCGACGGGCTGGTCGGCCAGCAGGTCGGCGAGCGGGACCTGCGGCTGCTGGCCGATGCCTGGCGGGTGGCGCGGACCGATGTCGCGCTCACGCTCTGGCCGCGCCCCGACGGCGGCTTCGGCGGAGTCGTCGAGTACGCCGTGGACGTCGTGTCCGAGCCCGTGGCGCGGGAGTTGGCGCGGGCCCTGGGCGCGCTGGCGGTCGCGTTCGCGGCCGATCCGGACACGGCGCTGGGCACCCCCGGACTGGACGCGCCCGCGCGACCGGAACCTGCCGCGGGTTCGCCGCTGACGGCGGCCGTCCTCGGCTTCGTCCGCGAGGTGCTCCAGCGGGAGGACATCGGCCCCGAGGACGACGTGCTGCGCCACGGCGGCAACTCGCTCACCGTCGCCCGGCTGTTGTGGCACGTGCAGAACGCCTTCGGCGTCGAGGCGTCGATGCGGACCTTCTTCGACCGCCCGACCGCCGCCGCCCTGGCCGCCGAGGTCGAGCGCCTGCTCCAGGCCGAACTGGACGGGGAGACCGCCCCGGCCCGGCCGCACGCCCTGAGTACCGAGTGAGGGGAACGGGTTCACGATGACGGCCAACCAGGTGGACGGTCCGCCGGCGGCGCCGGTGCGGCGCACCGTCGAGGAACTGGTCCGGGAGCGGCTGCGGACGGCGGCGGTCCGTACGGTCGCCCCCCGCGCGGACCGTGACCGGCCCGTCCCGCTCTCGGCGGGACAGCAGCAGATGTGGGTGCTGCACCGGCTCGACCCGGGCAGCCCCGCCTATCTGCTCTCCTGGGTGCTGCGGATCGAGGGCCCGCTCGACGCCGAGGCGCTGCGGCTCGCGTGGCGGGACCTGGCTGAGCGTCATGAGATCCTGCGCACCCGGTACGCGGGGGCCGGCGGCGAGGAGGCGGTGCAGACCGTCGACCCCGGCCCCGCGCCCGGCTGGCGGGTGGTGGACCTGGCGCATGTTCCCGCCGGGCGCCGCGAGGAGCGCGCCCGGCAGGTCGCCGAGTGGGTGCGCCGCCGCCCGTTCGACCTGGCGGCCGAGCAGCCGCTGCGGGTGACCCTGCTCCGGCTGGGGCCGCGGCTGCACCTGATGGTGGTGACGGTGCATCACATCGCCTGCGACGGGCCGGCGCAGCTCGGCCGCGAGCTGGGCCCGCTGTACGCGGCCCGGGTGTCCGGGCAGCCGGCCGGGCTGCCGCGGCCCGCCGTCCAGTACGGCGACTTCGCGGTCTGGGAGCGCGCCGGCCTGGCCGAGGGGCGGCTGGAGCCGCACCTCGCGCACTGGCGGGCCGTCCTCGACGGGGTGGCCGAGCTGCCGCTGCCGCTGGACCGGCCGCGCCCGGCCCGCCCGGACGGCCGCGGCGGGGCGGTCGTCGTCGAGGTCTCGGCGCAGACGTCCGAGGCCGTGCGGGCGCTCGCCGCCGCGCACCGCACCTCGCCCTTCGCGGTGCTGCTCACCGCTTTCCACGCGGCGCTCGGCCGGATCGCGGGCGTCGACGACGTGACCGTGGGCCTGCCCGCCACGCTGCGCACCGCGCCGGAGCTGGCGGACGTGGTCGGCTACCTGGTGAACACGGTGGTGGTCCGGGCGCGTCCGCGCGCCGGGGTGTCCTTCGGCGAACTGCTGGACGAGGTGCGCGGCGGCCTGCTCGGGGCGCTGGACCACCAGGCCGCGCCGTTCGCCTGGGTGGTGGACGACCTGACGCCGGTCCGCGCGGCGGGCGTGAACCCGCTCTTCCAGGCGGCGTTCGACATGGACGTCCCGGCCGGCGAGGAGCTGTTCCGGCTGCCGGGCCTGGCGGTGGAGCAGCTGGGACTGGCCGAGGCGCCCACCGCCAAGTTCGACCTCAACCTGCACGCGGACGTGCTCCCGGACGGCCGGTTCGCGGCGCGCCTCGAGTACGCGGCGGCGGTGGTCGACGAGACGACCGCGGCGGCGTGGGCCGCGTGCTGGCGCTCGGTGCTGGAGGCGGGCGTACACGACCCGGACACGCCCCTGTCCGCCCCGGACGCGCCCCTGTCGTCCCCGGACGCGTCCCTGTCGTCCCCGGACGCGTCCCTTTCCTCCCCGGACGCACCGCTCCCCCCGTCGGATTTCCGCACCCGCGAGGCGGGGGCGGCCCCCGTCGCCCCGCTCCCGGAGGCACAGCCCGCGGCGGAGCCCGGAACACAGCCCGGAGCCGAGCCGGAAGTCCGGCCCGACCGCCCGTCCGGGACCGCGTCGGAGCGGGTGGCCGAGCTGGTGACGGCGGCCTGGTGCGAGGCTCTGGGCGTCTCCGGACCGGACCCGGAGGACAACTTCTTCGACGTGGGCGGCGACTCGCTGCGCGCGGTCGCCCTCGCCGGGCAGCTGCGCGGCGAGGGACTCGACGTGGCGGCGGCGGACCTGTTCGAGCACCAGTCGATCGCCGAGCTGACCGCCGCCCTGGCCGAACGCGCGGCGGTGGTGGGCCTCCCCGACCCGGTCGCGCCGTTCTCCCTGCTCTCCCCGGAGGATGCCGCCGCGCTGCCGACGGGCCTGGCGGACGCCTATCCGCTGGCCGCCGTCCAGCTCGGCATGCTGGTGGAGCAGCGGTCCCAGGCGCAGCTCAACACCTACCAGGACAGCACCTCCTACTTCGTCCGTGACGACGCCCCGCTCGACCCCGACCTGCTGTGGCGGGCCGTGCAGACCGTGGTGGACCGGCACGAGGTGCTGCGGACCTCCTTCGACCTGTCCGGCTTCTCGGTCCCCCTGCAACTGGTCCACCGCGCCGCCCCGATCGAGGTGGGCACCACGTTCGTACCGGACGGCGAGCCCGAGGACTGGCTGCCGTTGCTCAAGGAGTTCGGGGCCGCCGAGCGGCGCACGCCGATGGACCTGAGCCGCCCCCCGCTGATCCGGGTGCACGCGCACGCGCGCCGGGACCGCGCCCGGTGGTGGCTGACCATCACCGAATGCCACCCCATCCTGGAGGGGTGGAGCTTCCACACCATGCTGATGGAGTTCCTGACGGTCTACCGCGCTCTGCGCGACGGCGGCCTCGCGCCGCCCCCCGAACCGGTGCCCTTCCGCTACGCCGACTACATCGCGGCCGAGGCGCGGGCCAGGGCGAGCGAGGAGGACCGCGAGCACTGGCGGCGGACGGTGACGGAGCGGGCCGAGCCGCCCCTGCCGGTCGCCTGGCAGGACCCGCCGGAGGCCGAACGGCTGCGGCACCAGTACCTGGTGGACCTGCGCGACCTGGACTCCGAGCTGCGCCGCCTCGCCGAACAGACCCGCACCTCGCCCAAGGCGGTGCTGCTCGCCCTCCACCTGACCGTGATGAGGCTGGCGGCCGGCGGCGCGGAGGACTTCTTCACCGGGCTGGTCTGCGACGCCCGGCCGGAGGCGGCGGGGGCGGACCGGGTGCTCGGCATGTACCTCAACACCCTGCCGTTCCGGCACCCCCTCGGCGCGCGCACCTGGGGCGACCTGGTACGCAGGGTGCACGACGGGCTGACCGCCCTGTGGCCGCACCGCGCCTACCCGATGCCGTCGGTGCAGCAGGAGTTCGGCGGCGGCGACCGGCTCCTCGACGTGTTCTTCAACTACCTGGACTTCCACCAGGTGGACGACGACCTGGTGGACGGCGACCGCACCTACAACGACAACGTCAACGAGTTCGGCCTGCACGTCTTCACCGTCCCCGGGCTGCTGCGCGTCAACGCCGACAACCACACCGTGGGCCCGGACGCGGCGCCGGTGCTGCTGGGCCTGTACCGGCTGGTGGCGGAGGAGATGGCGCTCGGCCCCGACGGACCGGTCGAGCTGGTCCGCGCCCGGCTCGCGGAGGACCAGCCCGCGCCCGGACGGCCCGTCCGACGCCCGCTGCGGCAGGCGGTCGACGAACCGGTCGCGGCGGTGCTGCCGCGGCTGGTCGAGGCGGTGGAAGACACGGCGACGGCCGCGGCGGCCGAAGCGGCGGAGAACGCGGCGGCCGAAGCGGCCGAAGCGGCGGAGAACGCGGCGGCCGAGGCGGCCGAAGCGGCGGGGGACAGCCGGATCGCCGCCGGCGTCACCGCCCGCGTTCTCGGCCGGGACCGGCTGCCGGTGCCGCGCGGCGTCCCCGGCGAGTTGTGGCTGGCCGGGACGGCGTGCACGGACCCCGGCTGCCCGCACCCGTACGACCCCTGCGGCTTTGAGGGCGGTCCCGTGCTGCACCGTACGGGCACGGCCGCGCGCGTCGGACTCGACGGGGCGCTGGAGCTGCTGGGCGCCGCGGACCTGGACCCGGAGGCGGCCCTGCTGTGGCCGGACGGCTCGGCGGACGCCCTGCTGCGGGCGGGCGAGCTGATCGAACGTCATCAGCAACCCGCCGAGAGTCTGCTGCTGATCCGTCGGGTGAGCGAGGACAAGGGCAGTCTGACCGCGTACCTGCGCACCCCGGACGGCGGCGCGGCGGACGTCGCCTCGGTCCGCCGCTGGCTGGCGGACCGGCGGCTCCCCCGGCGGCACACCCCCGAGGCGTGGGTCGAGGTTCCGGAGTGGCCGCTGCGCGCGGACGGGACGCTCGCCGTCGAACGGCTCCCCGAGCCCGCCGCACCGCAGGCGAGGGAGAGCGCGGCGGCGGAGACACCCTGGGACGACGTCTTCGAGAAGCTGCTGCGCAAGGCGCTCGGCCCGACCACCGAGGGCGCACCGCAGCGGCCGGCCGACCTGGTGCTGGCCGACGCGGGCCTGGACTCCTTCGGCATGGTCGGCCTGCTCGTGGCGATCGAGCACGCCTACGACATCACCGTTCCCGACGACATCCCGATGGTCGACGTCTTCCGCACGCCCCGCACGCTCTGGGAGACGGTGGCCCGCCTGCGCGAGGAGCAGGAGGGCTGCTGAGGCAGCAGGGCACGGTGGACCGGGAAGGGGGCAGGTGCCCCCTTCAGACGGTCGCCCGGCCCTGGGCTCCGGCGGGCCCGGCGAGGGCGGCCGCCTCGGCGAAGACCGCGGCGACGGCGGCGTAGTCCTCGTCGTCGCGCGCGGTGTCGAGGATGAAGGTGCGGCAGCCCTCACGCAGGTACCGCGCGAGTTCGGCGGCCACCCGGCTGCGTTCCCCCACCAGGTAGGGGCAGAAGGTCGCGTAGGTGTGGAACGGCCCCATCCAGTACGGGCTCTCCGGCCCGCCCGGGAACTCCTGCGCCGCGGAGAGCCGCGCGACCCACTCGGAGTCGGAACGCCTGCGGGCCAGCCCCTGGAGCATCCGGCCCGCCCGGCTGTCCGGGAACCGGCGGCGGGCCTCCTGCCACGCCTGGGCCTCGGTCTCCCGGGCCAGCACGCCGATCCGCACGCCGAGCGCGAGGCCGTCGGCCCGCCCGTCGGCCCGCCCGTCCGCCTGCCCTTCCGCCCGCCGGGCCGCCTGCCCGTCGGCCTGCCCGTCGGCCCGCCCGTCCGCCTCCCCGGCCCGCTGCCCGTCCGGCCGCAGCGGCTCCCCCGGCACGGGGTAGGTCACGCTGACCGCCCCGAGCGGCCGGCCGGTCTCCCGGCCGGCCGGCGAGGAGCCGGAGACGAAGAGTTCGGGGCGCAGGTGCGGGGGCAGCGGCGGGAAGAGGGTCAGGGAGTCGACACGGTAGAAGTCGCCCGCGTGGTGCACCGGGCCGCCGTCCAGCAGCCGCAGCAGGGTCCGCGCGTACTCGCCCAGCCGCCGGTAGCGGTCGTCGTGCGGGACCGTGTCGCCGAGCGCGGCCAGGTCGGCCCGGTTGCCGCCGGCGACCAGGTTGAGGCAGACCCGGCGGCCGTGCAGGAGGGCGAGGCTGGCGATGGTCTTGGCCACCGTGTAGGGGTGCGCGTAGACGGGCTGGAGAGCCACCAGCGGGGCGAACCGCTCGGTGGCGGTGAGGAGTTCCTGCGCCACCGTCCAGGGGTCGACGGTGTTGTTGTCCGAGTAGACGAGCGCGCCCTCGTAGCCGGCCTGCTCGGCCAGCCGGGCCGCCCGCCGGACCACGGCACGGTAGTCGCCGCCGGGCAGCCCGGTGCCGGCCGCGCGCTCGGGCGGCGGAACGGTGGCGAAGAGGCGCGGCGCCCCACCGGATGCGCTAACGGGGGCGGGAGTTGAGCCGGTCACGGTGGCACACCTTTCGAGGTCCGGGTGGGATGGGCGCGCGGCCGCGGTCTCCGCCCCACGCCTGGTGCGGATGACGGTGGTCAGGCCGGCCCGGCGAACTCGAAGCGGTCGGGGCACACCACGGCGTCGCCCGGGGTGAGCCGGGCGAGCACATGGGCCCGCAGGTCCTGCGCGGTGGGCCCGGGCGTCCGGGTGGTCACCCGTGCGACCACCCGCGCGTCGAGCCCGTCGCCCTCGACCCGCACCGCGGCGTCCGCCACGTCCGGATGGTCGCGGACCGCCTCCGCCGTCGCCGCGATGGAGAACCGGTCCGCACCGCGCTCCGCGACGTCGGGCGAGAGGGCGGCCGGGACGGCGAGCGCGCCGAAGAGGGAGGCCACCGGCTCCCAGCCGAGGCCCTCCGGGGCCGCCAGGTGCAGCCGCAGCAGCGTCTCCGGGCCGGTGAGCAGGACGCGCATCTGAGGCGTCGTCAGCGCGGCCCCGTTGAAGGTGCCGTAGACGAGCATCTCGTCCCGGGCGAGGTCGACGTCCAGGTAGGCGACGAAGCCCCTGGTGTCGGGGACGTTCTCGTCCTCGCCCATCAGCAGCCGCAGTTCACGCCCCTCGGTCAGGCCGCGGGCCAGCTCGTCCTCCCCCATCCGCTGGAGTTCCTCGACCGGCGTGCGGTAGGTGAAGTTGACGATGATCCCGTCGGCGAAGGCGGTCCCGCGCTCCTCCCCCGTGCGGCGCAGCAGCTCCTGCCGGTCGAAGTGGCCGATCCGGTAGCGCCGGAAGACCCGGAAGGACTCGGCCTGCACCCGGGCGACGAGTTCGCCGAGTCCGGGGCGGTCCGCGACGTCGACGGTGATCGGGAGAATCGTGTGGAAGCAGCCGACAACGTCCAGCTCGTCGTCGCCGCGTCCCGCGAAGTGGCTGCGCACCGTCACCGTGCGGCTGCCGGAGAGGTGGGCGGTGAGCAGGACGACCGCGGCGGTGTAGACGTGGGCGGGGTTGACGCCGTGCCGGCGGGCGGCGCTGACGAGCAGCGCGGGCGCGGCGTCGGACAGGTACTCGGAGCCGTGGCGGCGGAAGAGGCCGGGGGGATCGGGGACGAAGACCCGGTTGCGCATGCGGCGCACTTCCTGCTCCCAGAAGGCGCGGGCGTTGCGCCGGGCGCGGGCCAGCGGCCCCTCCTGCTCGGCCAGGGCGGCGTCGAGGAACTGCGGCGCGGGCGGGCGTGGGTCGCCGCCGGGGTGACGGGCGGCCCGCAGCGCGTGGATCAGGTCGGCGCGGACGATCTGGGCGCTGCGCCCGTCGAAGACCGCGTGGCAGACGGAAAGGGCGAGTTCGGCCGCCTCGCCGTCGCGGACCACCACCGCCGGCCGGACGAGCGACGGGGAGTCGGGGGCGAAAGGGCCGTGGAGGAACGCTTCGGGGAGCGGTTCGGCGTCACCGCCCGAGTGCTCGAAGAAGGCGACGTCGGCCGTGGGTTCCGGGTGGACCCGCTGGAAGGGGCGTCCGTCCGGGTCGACGCCGAAGGTGGTGCGCAGCGCCTCGTGCCGACGGACGACGTCGAGCAGGGCGGCTGCGGCCTCCTCGGGCTTGACGCCGGGGCCGGGGTCGATACGGACGGTGATGGCGGTGCCGGTGCCGCGGCAGAGCTGGTCCCACTCGTGTTCCTGGGCGCCGCCGAGCGGGCCGGTGCGCGTTTCGTCGACCATGCTGGCGACCTCTTGGGGTGGGGAGGAATCACAACCGGATGGATTCGCGCCTTCGAAGCGCTACAACACTTCGAACGGACCATCAATATCCACGCCCATCCGACAAGTCAAGATCCCTGCGCCGCTTCCGCACCGACCCGGCGGGCCGGGTCCACGGCACTCCGCTCGTCCGCCGCGCACAACATCAACTTCACTAGGTGTATTTGACGGGTCGTGAGGCCGGGCCGTCGATCCGTCATCCGCAATGCCGCTGCCTGCACACCTCTTGACGCGCTGTTGCCACATTCATATGTTGAGCAGTCGAAGCGCTTCGACTACTGCGCTCGGCAACCTGCCCCAGCCGGCCGCAGTCCACCGCTCAACCGGTCCGAGCCGCCGTGTCACCAGGCGTCCGAAGGACCGTCCGCGCACAGCCGGGCCGCTATCCACAGGCGCGTCGCCCCGACACCTCGCGAGGACCTCCACCATGCCGTCTGCACGGAAACGTCGGGATGCGCGCAGCAGGCTGCGCATTCCGCCCACCATCGCCGGAACCCTCGCCCTGGTGCGCCTGCTGCCCCGGATCAGCCGGGCCAGGACCGCCTGGGGCCTGGCCGGGGTGCTCGCCGTCGCGGTGCTGCCGACCGCCGTCGCGGTCGCCACCGGTCTGCTCGTCGGCGCCGTCCCCGGCGCGCTGGAGCACGGGGTGTCGTCCTCCGCAGGCCGCCATCTCTTCGTCCTGCTCGGTGCCGTCGGTGTGCTGGTGGTCGTCCAGCAGGGCGTGCCGCCGCTGCTGACCGCGCTGGCCGACGCCTTCGGCCGGGACGTCGACCGCCACCTCCAGCAGGAGGCCATGGCAGCGGTCGGCCGTCCGGACCGGGTGGACCATCTGTCGGATCCGGAGGTGCTCGCCGCCCTGCGGGTCGTGCGCGGTCTCGGCGTCGCGGAGGGCGGCCGCCCGAGCCAGGCCGTCGCCGCGCTCGCCTATGTGCTGCCCGCGTGGCTGCGGGCGCTGACCGGCGCGGCCGTGCTCCTCGCCTTCCACTGGTGGCTCGGCCTGCTCTGGCTCGTCGCCTGGCCGCTGGCGGTGCACCGGATGCAGCGGGAGTACTTCCGGGTGGGCGAGCTGGGCTTCGGTCAGAGCGGGGCCCTCCAGGAGGCCGAGTACCTGCGGGACCTGGCGCTGACCGCCGGGCCGGCCAAGGAACTGCGGCTGTGGGGCATGCTGGACTGGCTCACCGCGCGCTTCGAGACGGCCTGGCGCAGCGCGCTGGAGCCCGTGTGGCGGCAACGCCGGCCCCGGGCCCGGGTCATCGGCGCGACCACCGGACTGCTCGGCGCGGTCAACCTGGTCTCCTACGCGGTCCTGGGCTGGGCCGCCGTCCACCAGGACCTCGACCTGGCCGGGCTCGCGATCTGCGTCCAGGCCCTCGCCCTGGCCAACACCTACACCGCCTTCGACGACCAGAACGCCCAGCTCGCCTACGCCGCCGTGGCGGTGCCGCACGTGCTGGCGCTGCGCGAGCACGTACGGACGGACGGCGGGACGGGCGGCGGAGCGGGCGACGCGACGGGCGGCGGGGAGCGGGCCGCCGTCCCCGTGTCCGCGCCGGAGGAGCTGCCCGCCGAGGCGGTACGCTTCCGCGACATCCGGCTGCGCTACCCCGGCACCGAGCGGAACGCGCTGAACGGCGTCGACCTCGACATCCGGGCCGGGCGCTCGCTCGCGATCGTGGGCGAGAACGGCGCCGGCAAGAGCTCCCTGGTCAAGCTGCTCTGCGGGCTGCACGTGCCGACCGCGGGCCGGATCGAGGTGGACGGGCACGATCTCGCCGGCCTGGACCCGCGCGACTGGAGGCGCCGGGTCAGCGTCCTCTTCCAGGACTTCGCCCGCTACCACCTCAGCGCCGCCGACAACATCACGCTGGGCGCCCCGGACCGCGCCGACGACGCGGAGCTGTTACGCACGGCGGCGGAACGCGCCGGTGCGCTCGCCGTCATCGAGGCGCTCCCGAACGGCTGGGACACCGTGCTCTCCCCCGAGTACACGGGCGGCACCGACCTGTCCGGCGGACAGTGGCAGCGCGTCGCGCTGGCCCGCGCGCTCTTCGCGGTCGGGGCGGGCGCGCGGGTCCTCGTCCTGGACGAGCCGACCGCCGCACTCGACATCCGCGCCGAGGCCGAGCTCTACGACCGCTTCCTGGAACTGACGGCGGGGCTGACCACCGTCCTGATCTCGCACCGCTTCTCCACGGTGCGCCGGGCGGACCGGATCGTGGTGCTGGAGCAGGGCCGCGTGGTCGAGGACGGCAGCCACGACGAACTGATGGCGCTGGACGGCACCTACGCGCGGATGTTCCGCATCCAGGCGGACCGCTTCACCGCGGCGGACGGCCACGCACCGTCCGCCAGCCACGCACCGTCCGACCACCGCGCGCAGTCCGCCAGCCACGCACCGACCGACCACCGCGCGCAGTCCGCCAGCCACGCACCGTCCGACCACCGCGCGCAGTCCGACGACCGCGCGCCATCCGACGACCGCGCACCTGACGACGACGAGCCGGGGCCGCCCCCCGTGCCCGTCCCGGTCGCCGCGACCGAGGCGACGGCGGAGCTGGAGGCCGGACATGCGTGAATCCCTGCGCTCCTACCTCGCCCTGATGGCCATCGGCTTCCGCGCCGCGCCCTGGCACGCCGGCTGGCAGCTCGTCACCGGCGTCGTCTTCGCGGTCTCCGTCCCCATCGGCGGTCTCGGCGCCAAACTGCTCGTCAACTCCTCGCTCGACGGTGACCTGCACGGCGCGCTGACGGCCGCGCTGCTGCTCGCCGCCGTCGTCACCGCCGCCCTCGCCGCGGTCTTCTACTACGTGCACTGCCTGTTCACCGTCCAGGAGCGCGCCGGAGCGCACGCCACCCGGGAGCTGATGCGGCTCATCGGCGGCGCGGACGGGCTCGCCCACCACGAGAACCCCGACTACCTCGACCAGGTCCAGCGCGTCCGCGAGGAGCAGGGCCAGCTCGCCGGGATGGTCAACGCCACCGCGGGCGTGGTCCGGGTGATCGCCACCCTGACGGTCACCGCCGTGCTGCTCGCGCGGGTCGACCCGCTGCTGCTCTTCCTCCCGCTGCTCGCCCTGCCCTCGTTCTGGCTGGGCAAGCTCAGCCGCGATCTGCGGGTCCGGGCCGACGAGGCGACCAGCGAGCCCGAGCGGCTGCGCCGGCACCTCTTCGAGCTGGGCACCTCCCCCGCCTACGGCGCGGAACTGCGCGTCTTCGGCCTCACCGGCGTGCTCGGGGACCGGCACCGGACCGTCGCCGAGCAGGTGGCCGCGCGCCGCAACCGGGCCGGGTGGCAGGCGGCGGGCCTCGCCGCGCTCGACAGCGCCCTCAACGCGCTGGGCTACGTCGCCGCCATCGCCCTCGTACTGATGCTGGCCGTGCACCGGCACGCGAGCGCGGGCGACGTCGTCCTGGTGGTGGGCCTGGCCGCGCAGATGAGCGCCACCGTGGGCACCGCGGTCGGCTACGGCACCTACTTCCTCCATGTGATCACCGTGGGACGCCGGTTCACCTGGCTGCGCCGCCACGCGGCCGACGAGTGGCGGGCCGCCGCACCCGCGGGGCCGCCGGCCGCGATCCCCGAACGGCTGCGGCAGGGCATCGAACTGCGCGACGTGCGCTTCCGCTACACCGGCGGGGACAGGACCCGGGAGGTGCTGCGCGAGGTGACGCTCAAGGTGCCGCCGGGCACGGTGGTGGCGTTGATCGGGGAGAACGGCGCGGGCAAGTCCACGCTGGTCAAGATGCTCTGCGGGTTCTACCGCCCGGACGAGGGCGCCGTCCTGGTGGACGGCACCGAGCTGGGAGCCTTCGACCCGGCCGCCTGGCGGGCCCGGTGCGCGGGCGCGTTCCAGGACCACGTCCGGCTGGAGTTCACCGTCCAGGAGACCGTGGGCCTGGGCGACCTGCCCCGGATCGAGGACCGGGCCGCCGTGGGCGCGGCGCTGGCCCGCGGCGGCGCGACCGCCCTGGTCGCCGCCCTGCCCGACGGCCAGGACACCCGGCTCGGCACCCGCCGGCCGGGGGGCGTGGACCTGTCGGGCGGCCAGTGGCAGAAGCTCGCGCTGTCCCGGGGCCTGATGCGCGAGCAGCCCCTGCTGCGCGTCTTCGACGAGCCGACGGCCGCCCTCGACGCGCACACCGAGCACGCCCTCTTCGAACGGTTCGCGGCGGCGGCCCACCAGGCGCGCGAGACCGGCGGGATCACGCTCCTGGTCTCCCACCGCTTCTCCACCGTCAGCATGGCCGACCTGATCGTCGTCCTCGACGAGGGGCGCGTCGTCGAGACCGGCAGCCACCGCGAGCTGATGGCGCGCGACGGCGTCTACGCCGAGCTGTACGCCCTTCAGTCCCGGGGCTACCGGTGAGCCGGGGCGCGGCCCGCCCGGGCAGAACGCCGAAGGGGGTCGAGAGACCGTGCTGACCCGATCGCTGACGGCCCGCCGGCTCGCCGAGCTGCGCCTGCTGCGCGGCTGGACCCAGGAGGAACTCGCCGAACGTTCCGGCCTGAGCGTGCGCACCATCCGCAATCTGGAACTCGGCCAGGTGCGCAACCCCCGGCGTTCCTCGATGGACCTGCTGGCCCAGGCCCTCGGCATGGACGCGGCGCAGAAGCTGCCCGCCGGGACCGACGGTCAGGACGCCGCCGTGCGCTGGCGCGGGCCCAGACCCCCGTCCGGCCCCGTGGTGGGCGCTTCGGCGGAGCGCGGATGGCTCGCGCACGCGGTACGGGGGAACCGCCTGACGACCGTTCTGGGCCCCGGCGGGGTCGGCAAGACCAGGCTCGCGCTGGACACCGCCGCGCGGATGTGCGGGCATTTCACCGACGGTGTGGTCGTCGTCGAGCTGGGCGACCTGCCGACCGAGCGTCTGCCCCACGGCAACAATGTGGAGATGGTCCGCCGACGGGTGCTGCGCCACCTCGACCTGGGCGACGGACGCGAGGCGGCCGACGCCCGGGTGCTGGTCGTCCTGGACAACGCCGAGCACGTCCCGGCCGCCACCGTGCAGGCCGCACGGGACCTGCTCGCGTCGCACCCGGGCATGAACATCCTGGTCACCGCGCGCCGCCGGCTCACCGAGCGGCTCGGCGTCAACCACGAGATCAAGCCGCTGCCGGTGGACGAGCCGCGGCCGGGCGCTCCCGCTCCGGCGGTGGAACTGGTGCTGCGGCACGGCGACGCCCATGCCGACCTGGGCCGCGACCTGCCGCTGATCACCGAGCTGTGCCGCCGCCTCGGCGGCCTGCCCCGCTACCTGGAGTTCGCGGCGGAACGGCTGCGCACGCTGCCGGTACGGATGCTGCTCGCGGACGGTCCGAGTGCGGCCCTGCTCTCGTCGGACGACCACGCGCTGCTGCGCCACCAGCGGTCGGTCTCGGAGGGCATCCGGTGGAGCCTCGACCTGCTGACGGAACACCACCGGTCGCTGATCACCGGGATCTCCACGACGCTGGCGCACCGCTGGTTCACCGCCGAGGACGTGGCGGCGCACCGCGGCGACGGGCGGCGTCCTCCCGAGGTCAACGCGCTGCTGCTCTTCCCCGACCTGCTGGAGACCTCGCTGGTGGTCGCCGACCCGGACGACCGGTACCGGTACCGGCTCGCGCCGTTCGTCGCGGAGGTGCTGCGGCCGACCGCGGACGCCTGCTGAGCGGATACGGCGCAGGGCACGGCGCCGACTCCGCGTCGTGCCCTGCACTCGTACCCGGCGCCCGGCCTCAGAGCTCCGCGGAGAACGAACCGGACACCGGCCAGTCGCCGGGGTCGTCGCCGTGGGCGTGCACCAGGGCGAGGACGATCCGTTCCAGTCCGAACGCGGCGCAACTACTGTGTGCCGGACCGCCGTCCGGGGCGCCGATGCCGAAGCGCTGCCCCAGGTGGTCCTTGTGCAGGTTGGCCGAGGCGATCGCGGTGCCCGCGTCGCCGTCCCGGACGGGGGCGACGAACTCGTACTTGAGGCTCTGCTGGAGCTGGCTGGAGCGCATGAAGCGCGCCCCGGGGCCGAAGAAGGGGTCGCTGGCCGCCTCGACCCGCACCTCGACGCCGAGCCGGGCGAACAGGGTCCGGCTGCGCTCGACCCACTCCTCGCGCCAGTCCAGGGCGTCCCGCTCGCTGCCCACCGCGACGAACTCGCGCATCCGGAACGAGCGGAACCGGCCGACCTCGCTGGTGGCCTCGTGCCGGTAGCAGGAGCCGGCCACGTCGAAATGGCGCGGCGCGTCCAGGACCCGGTCGGCCAGGGCCGGGTAGACGCTGTAGCAGACCGCCGGGGCGAGCACCGTGTCGGTGGCGGTCCTCGCGTCCTCGCCGAGCGGGTCGTCCGGGGCCGCGCCCGCCGGACCGTCCGGCGTCAACGCGTGTACGGAGCCCAGGAGATGGGGGAAGGACTCGGCGTACTCGGCGCGCTCGATGTGGCGGCGCGGGACGACCGGGGCGTGCCAGGAGGGACCCGGCGTGCCGGTCGGGTGGAGCGCGGTGAGCGCGGCCTGGAGGGCGGTCAGCGCCGACTCGAACCTGGCGGTGAAGCCGAGCACGCCGGGGACGCCGGTCGGCAGCAGCCAGCCGGCGGCGACGAGCCGGGCGAGCGGCCGGTGCGGCGCGTCCGCGGATCCGGCCGGAGCGGCGGCGGACGCCGTCGGGGCGGGCGAGGTCACAGGGGATCAGCTCCTTGGATGGGGGCGCGCCCGGCCGTCCGCTGACGAGCGGGGACTCACAGGCGCAGGGTCGAGGCGAGGTCGCCCAGGCGTTCCGGCAGGGCGCCGTCCACGGCCGCGGTGAGCAGGCCGAGGTAGCCGTCGGCGAGCGTGCGGGCCGCCGCGGCGCTGAGCAGCGAGGTGTTGTACCGGAGCACGAGCACGGTCTCCGTCCCGCGGTGGGACAGCTGGACGGTGAGGTCGAACTGGCCCTGCTGCTGCGGCAGCGGGCGCGCCCGCACGGCGTGGCCCGGCGGCAGACCGGCCCCGGGCGGCGCCCCGTCGTCCTCCACGGCCACCACGAAGAGCAGGCCGATCAGGCCCGCCCGGTCCGCGGACCGCGGCCGGTCGACCAGGCGGGGCATCAGGGCGAACGGGTAGGCGCGGTGGACCAGCCCGGACCGGAGCGCGTCGGCGGTCCGGCGCAGCAGACCGGCGAAACCGTCGTCGGCCTCGACCCGCGCCGCGAGCGGAAGGGTGTTGACATAGTGCCCGGTCGCGGTTCGGGACACCCGGCCCGAGCGGAGCGAGGCCGGGTAGCCGATGAGCCGGTCCGGCTCCCCGCTCAGGGCGTAGAGCAGCAGTTGGAAGCCGGCCAGGAGCACGGCGAACGGGGTGGTGTTGGCGTCGGCCGCCAGTGCCTGGACCCGGTCGACGAGCCCGGCCGGGACCGGTCGTTCCACCTGGTCGCCGGCGAAGCGGTAGACCTCCGGCCGGGGCAGGTCGCCGGCCAGCGGCGGATCGTGGGGCACCGCCTCCAGTACGTCCCGCCAGTACCGCGCGGCGGACGTGCCGCGCGGCGACTGGAGGAAGTCCCGCTCGCGGCCGACGAATTCGGCGTAGGGCGCTCCCCGGTCCGCACCCGCTCCGACCGGCGCCGCGCCGGCCACGACCCGCCCGTAGGCGGCGAGCAGGTCGCGGCAGAGCCGCCCCTGGGAGGGGTTGTCCACGGCGATGTGGTGGGCCGTCACCACCAGCAGCGCGCCGCCCTGTTCACGGAGCAGCAGGGAGACCCGCACCGGCGGCTCCCGGTCCAGCCGGAACGGACGCCGGGACGCCGCAAGCGCGGTCGCGTGCAGCGCGCCGTCGTCGCCGCCGGCCGGGAGCACCTCGAAGACGGACGGGTAGGGAGCGGCGGCCCCGGGCAGCCGGCGCGGGCCCGAAGGCGTCGTCCGGACGAGGCAGTTGAGCATGGAGTTCTCCGCCACGACGGCGAGCACCGCCGTGCGCAGCGCGGCCACGTCGACGTCGAAGTCCAGCTCCACCGCGGCGGAGGTGTTGTAGGCGCTGCTCTCGGGCGCCAGCGCGTGCAGGAACCACAGCGCCTCCTGCCCGACGCTCAGGGCGTGGCCTTCCGTCGCCGTCACAGTGCTGTGGGCCATCGCTGACGCCCGCTCCCGATGCCTCAGGTCCGCGCGGTCGCGGACTCCCGCGGCCCAGTAAGGCACCGAACCCCCGCTCCGGACAGGCAGCGCGGGGGGCAACTCCGGCCGGCCGGCACAGGCAGCGGCAGGGTTCCGGACCGGCAAACTGCCTCCGCTGTTGCCTGTTGCCGGGGTGGGGCGCTGCCTACGCTCGTCCCTCGTCGGCCGGGGTTGCACCGGCACTCACCTGGGGTCAGGACCGTGATATTCGAGCACGCCTACGAAATGGTTCTCGACAACGTCTTCCTGCATCTCGGGGACGCGGTCGAGAACGTCGATGTCTACCTCAAGCTGGAGGGACTCAACCCAGCGGGATCCGTCAAGCTGAAGACGGCCGTCGCCATGGTCGAGGACGCCGAGGCGCGCGGCCTGCTACGGCCGGGCAGCCGGCTGATCGAGTCCTCCTCCGGGAGCCTCGGCATCGCGCTGGCCATGGTCGCGGCGGAGAAGGGCTACGCCTTCATCTGCGTCACCGACGCCAACACCTCCCCGCAGAGCCTGGACGTGATGCGCGCCCTGGGCGCGCACACGATCCAGATCGACCGGCGCGACGCGAGCGGCGGCTACCTGGGGAGCCGGATCTCCTACATCGAGCAGCGTGTCGCCGCCGAGCCGGACCTGGTCTGGCTCAACCAGTACGCCAACCCGGCCAACCGTGACGTGCACGACCGGTGCACCGCGGCGGCGATCACCGCCGAGGTCCCGGCGGTGGACTACCTGTTCGTGGGCACCGGCTCCGCCGGGACGCTGATGGGCTGCGTCAGCCACTTCCGCCGGGTCTCCCCCAGGACCCGGATCGTGGCCGTGGACACGGCGGGCTCGGTCAGCTTCGGCACACCGCCCGGCCCCCGCCACATCCCCGGCATCGGGGCGAGCCGGCGGCCCGAGCTGTTCCGGCCCGAGCTGGTGGACGAGCTGGTGCTGGTGGCCGAGACCGACGCGGTGCGCACCTGCCGCCGGCTGGCGCGCGGTCGTGGGCTCTTCGTGGGCGGCTCCACCGGCTCGGTGATGGCCGCGGTGATCCAGCGGGCCCCCGCCCTGCCGCCGGGCTCGCGGGTGGTGGCCATCTCGCCGGACCTGGGGGACCGCTACTCCCGGACCGTCTACCAGGACTCCTGGGTGGCCGAGACCTTCGGCCCGGGGGCGCTGGCCGCGGACCCGGGCCGCCCCGTCGCCGACCGCCTCTCCGCAGCGAGGAGTTGACGCACGTGCTGCCCTTCCACGTCATGGGCGGAAAGGCCGTCCGCGCGGTCGTCGACCGCTCCCGGCCGCGGATCCGCACCGCCGTGCAGGACGCCTACCTGGCGCACCACCACGGCGGGACGATCAATCCCGACAGCTACTTCCTGCGCTTCCCCGACAAGCCGGAGGCGCGCATCATCGCCCTGCCCGCGCTGCTGCGCGGCGAGCCGACGGTGGCCGGGATCAAGTGGATCAGCAGCTTCCCCAACAACCTGGACCGCGGCCTGCCGCGCGCCTCCGCCGTGCTGGTCCTCAACGACTACGACACCGGCCACCCCTTCGCCTGCCTGGAGGCGTCGCAGATCAGCGCCGCCCGTACCGCGGCCTCCGCCGCGCTGGCCGCCGAACGCCTCCGGGGCGGCCCGCGGGCGGACCGGGTCACGGTGGTGGGGGCGGGCGTCATCTCCCGCACCGTGCTGGAGTTCCTGCGCGATCTGGAGTGGTCGGTGGGCGAGGTCGTCGTGCACGACACCGTCGCCGCCTACGCGGAGCGGTCCGCGCGCCACGCGCGCACCCTCGGCTTCCGCGCCCGCGCCGAGGAGAGCCTGCGCGGCGCGGTCGCGGACGCGGACCTGGTGGTGCTGGCCACCACCGCGGCCGCCCCCTACATCACCGAGCCGGGCTTCTTCGCGGCGGGGCAAACGGTGCTCAACATCTCGCTGCGGGACATCGGCCCCGAGCTCGTCGCGCAGGCCCACAACGTCCTCGACGACGTGCAGCACTGCCTCAAGGCGGGAACCTCCCCGCACCTGGCGGCGGAGAAGTTCGGGACGCGCGAGTTCATCGACGGCACCCTGGCCGGGCTGCTGCTGGACGAGTACGCGCTCACCTCCGCCAAACCGGTGATCTTCTCCCCGTTCGGCCTGGGTGTGCTGGACCTCGCGGTCGGCGGCCTGGTCCTGGCCGCCGGGCTGGCGGACGGCACGGCGCGGGCGGTCCCCGACTTCTTCCCCGAACCCGAGGAGGCGCGGTGGTGAACCAGGCACGGCACCTGATCTCGCTCACGGACCTGCCGGACGACCAGCTCCGTACGGTCGTCGAGCGCGGCGCCGAGCACGCGCGCCGGGCGGCCCTGGGCCTGCCCGCGGCGCCGACCCTGGCCGGGGCCGTGGTCGGCGTCTACTTCCGCCGCACCTCGACCCGCACCCGCACCGCCTTCTCCGCCGCGGCGCTGCGCCTGGGCGCGGGCGTGATCGCCTACGGCCCGCAGGACCTGCAGACCAACACCGGAGAGACCACCGAGGACACCGGGCGGGTGCTGGCGGGAATGCTCGACGTCCTGGTCGCCCGGACCGCCGACGACCCCGGGGAGATGCGCGGATGGGCGGCGGGGCAGCGGCGGATGGCGGTGGTCAACGCCATGAGCTCCAACGAGCACCCGACCCAGGCGCTCGCCGACCTGACCACGCTCACCCTGCACTTCGGCTCGGTGGACGGGCTGCGCGTGCTCTACGTCGGCGAGGGCAACAACACCGCCGCCGCGCTCGCGCTCGGCCTGAGCCGCTTCCGCGGCGTGCTGCTCGACCTGCGCACCCCGCCCGGCTACGGCCTCGAGCCGCGCGTCCGGGCCCTGGCGGAGGCCCAGGCGGCCGCCGCCGGAGCAGGACTGACGGAACGTCATGACCTCGCGGACCTGCCGGATGACCTGGACGCCGTCTACACCACACGCTGGCAGACCACCGGGACCACCAAGCCCGACCCCGACTGGCGCACCGTCTTCGCGCCCTTCCACGTCGGTACCGAACTGATGGCCCGCGCGCCCAAGGCACTGTTCCTGCACGACCTGCCGGCGCACCGCGGCGAGGAGGTCGCGGCGGAGGTGCTGGACGGGCCGGACAGCATCGCCTTCACCCAGGCGGAGAACAAGATGCACAGCGCGATGGCGGTACTGGAGTGGTGCCATGGCCTCGGCTGACCGCACGGCTGTCACGGCGCCGGCCGCACCTGCCCCGCCGGCCGCGCGGCCGGCGGGGGGCGGGCCGCCCCGGCTGCGGCTGCAGCGGGTCGCGCCGTTCGTGCCCGGCACGACGGTGGCGATCGGCGACCTCCGGGACCGGCTGGGCCTGACCCGGGCCGAGGTCCGCCTCTTCACCGGTTTCCTGGGGCTCGACCGGGTGCCGATGGCCGAGGGGATGACCGGACTGGACATGCTGCTGAGGGCCGGTGAGGCGGTCCTCGACGGAGCGGACCGGGACCGGGTGCGCCACCTCGTGCACCCGCACACCCTGCTGCACATCGCCCCGCCCGCGCACCGCTGGATGATCACTCTCCGGGAGAAGCTGCGGCTGCCCGCGGCCTCGGCCTTCGAACTCTCCCACCAGAACTGCACCAGCGGCCTGTTCGGGCTGCGGCTGCTGGAGGCCCTGCTGCGGACCGACCCGCCGGGCGCGCAGGGGCTGCTCCTGATCGCCGACAAGATCACCTCACCGCTGGCCCAGAAGATCGCCGGCACCACGATCCTGGGCGAGGCCGCGGCCGCCGTCCTGGCCGGCCTCGACGGGCCGGGCGACGAGGTGATCGGCCAGGCGCACCGCACCCTGGGCGAGTACCACGCCTCCCTCGACATGCCGGCCGACCTCAGGCGCCACTACTCGCAGCTCTATCTGCCGACCATGCTGGAGGTGCTCCAGGAGGCGGTGGCGGACGCCGGGCTCACCCTCGGCGAGGTGGACCGGATCCTCCCGCACAACGTCAACCGGCACTCGTGGGTGAAGGCCGCGCAGCAGCTGGGGCTGCCGACCGAGCGCTTCTACCTGGAGAACGTGCCCAGGACCGGCCACTGCTTCGGTGCGGACCCCTTCGTCAACCTGGTCAGCGCGCGCGCCGAGTCCGCGGTCCGTCCCGGCGACGCGGTGGCGCTGCTGTCGGCCGGGTCGAGCGGCACCTTCTCGGCCGTGCTGCTCCGCCTCGACGACCTGCCCGCCCGCGCCGGCGTCGGCACGCCCACGCCCTGCACGGAGGGAGACTGACATGGCCCCGGACACCAGCGACGGAGTGGTGCACGGGCCCGGCGCCCGGCCGGGCTTCGTCCGCCGGCTGAAGGCCGCGGTCACCGGCGACCCCGACGCGCGTTTCGTCCACCTGAACAACTTCGAGGTGGAGCGGGTGTGGGGAGAGGGTGAGCCGGGCCTGCCCGGCGCCGGGCTCTCCTTGAACTCCCCCACCGTCAACCGGATGGAGGAGGTCGGCGTCCTGCTCGTCGACGAGGGCGACGCGGTGATCCTCAAGGAGGCCGTCGAACCGGCCCTGGAGGAGTATCTGCGCGGCCTCGGTCTCGCGGCGGGCCGGGTGCTGACGGTGGACCGGAACACCCCCGAGCGTTCGGTCGCCGTCGACGCCCTGGACTCCCCGCGCCTGCTCGCCGAGCTGGCCTCGATGGCCGACGGGCGCACCCACCTGATGCCGATGGGCGTCTCCGTCCACGAGGAGCGCCTGGCCGCCGCCACCGGCCTGCCGCTCGCGGGGCCGTCCGCCGCCGTCTGCAAGCACGTCAACGGCAAGCTCTTCAGCCGGGCGCTGGTGGACCGGTCCGGACTGCGGCAGGTCCCGGGCACCGGCTGCCGGACCGTGGACGAGCTGGCCGCCGCGATCGAGGAGCACCTCGCCGACGGTGCGGGGCCCGTCGTGGTCAAGGAGTCGCTCGGCGTCTCCGGACGCGGCCTGGTGGTGCTGGACAGCGCCCGGCGCGGTGAGCGGCTGGTGCGGATGGCGGCGCGGCGCGGCGCGCGGCTCGACGTCGTCGTCGAGCGGTGGATCGACAAGGAGTGCGACCTCAACTACCAGTTCCTGGTCGGCCGGGACGGCTCGGTGTCGTTCGAGACCGTCAAGGCCGCGCTCACCGAGAACGGCGTCCACCGCGGCCACCTCTTCCCGCCCCCGCTGACACCGGCGCAGACCGCCGAGCTGGAGACGGCGGCGCAGACCCTCGGCAAGGGGCTGGCGGAGGCGGGCTACTTCGGCGTCGTCGGCGTGGACGCCATGCTCGGGCGCGACGGGACGCTCTACCCCTGCCTGGAGATCAACGCCCGGTTCAACATGGCGACCTTCCAGAACCGGCTGGCCGAACGGTTCGTGCTCCCCGGCCGGCACGCCCTGGCGACGGTGTTCGACCTCCAGCCTCGGCGCGTGCACGGCTTCGCGGAGGTGCGCGAGGCGCTGGGCGGGCTGCTGTTCGCCCCCGGCGCCGCGGCCTGCCCGGAGCGGGCCCGCGGCGTCCTGGTCAGCAACACGGCGACGCTGCGCGCGGGCGCGGCCCCCGGCCGCCCGTTCCCGGGCCGTCTGTACGCGGTCTGCGTCGGCGACGGCCCGCAAGACGTCAACGCCCTGAGGTCGGCAGCGGCTCGGGCCCTGGAGAAGATGGTGGAGCAGGCATGAGCGGTTCCGGACCCCACGCGCTCGAAGACGTCTCGGGACAGGGCTGGGCTCGGGCGCGGACCGCCCCCGCGGACCTGACCGGGCCGAGCGGCTGGCAGGACCTCGCCGAACGCTTCGGCACACCGCTCTACGTCTACGACGGCGACTGGCTCGCGGACAACCTGCGCACCCTGCGCGCCGCGCTCCACCCGGCGCTGGAGGTGTTCTTCTCCCTCAAGTCCAACCCCAACCGCGCCGTCTACGAGGTGCTGCGCTCGGCGGGCGCGCGGGCCGAGGTCTCCTCGCTCGCCGAGCTGTGCACGGTCCTCCACGCGGGCACCGACCCCGGCGACGTGGTCTTTCTCGGACCGGGCAAGAGCGGGGCCGAGATCGAGGCGTGCGTCAAGGCGGGCCTGTACGCGGTGGTCTGCGAGTCCTTCGCCGAACTCGCGCTCATCGACGCCGCCGCGGCGCGGCTGGGTGTGCGCCAGCGCGTCCTGCTCCGTGTCAACCCCGCCCGCTCGGTGGCCGGTTCACGGCTCACCATGGGCGGCAAGCCCCGCCAGTTCGGCATCGACGAGGCCGCCGTGCTGGCCTCCGGCGCGCTGGTCCGGGCCCACCGGCACGCCTACGTCGCGGGCGTCCAAGTCTACCTGGGCACCCGCATCCTCGACGCCGAGGTGATCCGGAAGAACACCGCCTACGTCCTCGACCTGGCCGAGCGGGTGGCCGAGGCCGTCGGCGTCCCGCTGGACGCGGTGGACGTCGGCGGCGGGCTCGGGGTGGCGTACTTCGACGGCGAGCACGATCTCGACCTCGCCGAGCTGGCCGAGGGCGTCAACCCGCTGCTGGAGGAGTTCCACCGCGAGCACCCCGGGACCCGTCTGATCATGGAGTCCGGCCGCTACCTGACCGCGCCGGGCGGTACCTACCTGATGGGCGTGCGCTACCTCAAGGAGTCGATGGGCGAGCGGTTCGCCGTCGCGGACGGCGGCACCCACCACCACATGGCGGCGGTCGGCATCGGCTCCTTCGTCAAACGCAACTTCCCCGTCGAACTGCTCTCGCGCGCCGTGCCGCCGGACGCGCCCCGGGCGCCGTGGACCGTGGCCGGCCCGCTGTGCACCCCCAACGACACCGTCGCCAAGGCGGTGCAGCTGCCCGAACTTGAGGTGGGCGACCTGCTCGGCGTCCGCCGCTCCGGCGCCTACGGGCCCTCCGCCTCGCCGTCCTACTTCCTCAGCCACGGCTACCCCGCCGAGGTACTGGTCCGCGCCGGGACGGCGTACCTGGTCCGGCGCCGGGACACCGTGGACGACCTGCTGTCCCGTCAGGCCACGCACCCGGACCTGTCCGGGACGCCGGACGCCCGCTGAACCCCGTACCCGCCGTGACCGCACCGATCCCAGGAGAGGGACTCATGCCCGCCACCGACGCCACCGCGATCCGCACCGCCCTCCAGGAGGGCCTCGCCGAGGTCCTCCGCAAGGAGGTGCCCGAACTCCGGGACGACATGCGCCTGTTCGGCGACCTCTCGCTCGACTCGACCGGCGTGATCGAACTGCTGATGACCCTGGAGGACTCGCTCGGCCTGGAGGTGGACCCGGACGAGCTGACGCCCGAGGTCTTCGACACCGTCGGCACGCTCGCGGCGTACGTCCGCGACTGCCTGGCCGGCGCGCAGGAGTCGGTGGGCTGAGCCGTGACGTTCGCCGCGCCACCCCATTCCCGGGCGGAGACCGGGGACCCGCCGGCTCTTCCGAAGCCCCTTCCGCTGGCCCGGCCGGTGGCGCGCTCCTTCGTGCCGCGCGCCCAGCCGCCCGGCACGGAGACGGCCTTCCGGTTCATGACCGACCTGCTCTCGGTGTTCGGGATCCCCCGGGACGAGGAACTCGTCGCCTCCGGCGGCGGCAACTCCTTCCGCACGATGGGCACCGAGCTGCTGCACGCCCTGGACCGCCCGCTGCCCCCGCTCGACGTGCTCGCCCTCGCCTTCCACACCCCGGATCTCGACTTCGTCGACGTCGCCGGGTGCGCGCTCGCCGAGCAGTGCGCGGGACGCCCCGACGTCTTCGCCGTCTCCGGGCAGGGTGTGGGCGCCCCGTTCACCGCCCTGCGCACCCTCGCCGCCCTGCACGCCACCGGACGCGCCGAGCACAGCGCGCTGCTGACGTTCGACCAGACCACGCTCCCGTACCCCGAACCGGACGTGCACGGCCACGACCGCGAGGACTGCGCGGTGCTGCTGCGCACCGACGCGCTGCCGGGGCCCGGCTCCGCCCGGCTCGTCTTCACCGACGAGCGCCCGGTGGAGGACGCCCGGGAGGCGCTCGCCGTGCTGGAGCGGAAACGCTCCGCCCGGCTGGTCCTCGGCGGCACCCTGGCCGCGCTGCTCACCCGCGCCCCGGACGCGGATGTCGTCACCGGGCCGCGGCGCCTGATCTGCGCCAGCGCCTGGGCCGCGCTCGCCGCGTGCTGGCCGGAGCGGGGCCTGCCCGCCGACCTGCCGACCGTGGTGGCCGACTACGACCCGCACGCCGGACGCCTCTTCCGGGCCGGACTGCTGGGGGCGACAGGGTGACCCCGCTGTCCACACCGCCCTGCCCGGACCAGGCGGAACTGCGGCGGATCGGCCGCGAGTCCGGGCTGGCCGCCGGACTCGCCGCGGTCCTGGCCGGACTCGACCCGTACGCCGTCGCCCCCGGGGGACGGGCGGTGCTGCCGGTGGCCGACGTGCCCGCCGACGCGCGGGTCGTCCCGCACGTCTTCGCGCACCGGGAGGGTCTGGCCCTGGTCCGGCTGCCGGCCGCGGGCGGCAGCGGCCTGCCGGCCTCCCGCTCGGCGGCGCTGGCCGCGGTGCGCTGCGGGGTGCTGGAGCGGCTGCTGGACGCGGCGGCGCACCGGCTGGCCCGGCGCGGCTTCGGCGGAGTCCCGCTCGCCGAGCAGCAGTTGGTGCAGGGGGCGACGGCGGACGTGGTCACCGTGCTGCACACGGCCGCCGCCACCGCGCCGGACGCACCGGCGGCCGCGCTCGCCGCGGTGCACGAGCAGCTCACCGAGGCGGCGTGGACGGTGGCCCGGTTCTTCGGCGCGGAGGGCTTCGTCGCGGCCCATCCGGTGTGGGCGCTGCACCTGTCCGCGCTCACGGCCGACGTCTGGGCGCCCCGCGCGGTGTCCGGGAGAGGAAGCCGATGACCACGACCGCGCCCGGCCCCGGGCACTCCCCCGCCCTCGGCCCCGCCCTCGGCCCCGGCCTCGACGAGCGCCTCAGGACACTGCGCGCCCACGCCCGCGACATGGCGCCCGAACTGCGCGCGCACGCCCTCGCCGTGGACGCCGACCCCTACGACATGGGCCCTCATCTCGGCGTCGCCGCCTACGACCTGATCCGGGCCACCACCACGCCGCCGGAGTACGGCGAAGGACCGCTGCGCCTCGGCCGCTTCAGCTATCCGCCGGGCCGCTGCCTGGACCAGGTGGTCATGCTCGCGGAACTGGCGCGCGGGGACGCAGGCATGCTCCTCGCCTGCCCCGCGCCGAGCCTGGCCGGCGTGCTGCTGGACCAGATGGGCGACCGCGCGCAGCGCGACCACTTCTACGGCACGCTCGCCTCCGGCACCGCCTGGACGTTCTTCGCCGTGACCGAGCCGGGCCACGGCAGCGACGCCGGCTCCATGGAGACCCGCCTCGAACGCGCCGCGGGCCCGGGCGGTCCCGGCCGTTCCGGCGACTACCGGCTGACCGGGGTCAAGCGCTACATCGGCAGCGGCGCGCGCGGCGCGCTCGGCGTGGTCTTCGCCCGGACCGGGCGCGGCCCGCTGTCCCTGCGGGCCGCGCTCGTCGACGCCGCGTCCCCCGGTTTCGCCGCCGGGGAGCTCGACATGTTCGGGCTGCGCGGCACCTGCCTGGCCGAGCTGCGCCTGGACGGCGTACCGGTGCCGGAGGAGCGGCTGCTGGGCCGTCATCTCCCGGCCACCCGGCAGGGTCTGCTGGCGGCCGTGCGCGTCTTCAACCAGATGCGCGCCCAGGTCGGCGCGCTCGCCGTGGGCACCGCCGCGGCACTGGTGGAACTGGTGGACGCGGAGCGCCCGGACGCCCCCGGCGCGGAGACCTTCGCCGCGCGGACCGAGGCGTGCCGGAGCCTGGTGCACGCGGCGGGCGCGGCCGTCGACGCCGACCGGGACGCCGGCCACGCGTCGAGCCTGGCCAAGTACGCCGCCACCGGCCTGGCCCGGGAGACCGCACGCTGGGCGGTGCGCTCGCTCGGCCCCGAGGCGCTGGTGGACCTGCCGCTGCTGGAGAAGTGGACCCGGGACGTGGCCGCCTTCGAGTTCATGGAGGGCACCTCGGACATCCAGCGCCAGCACATCGCCACGGCGTACGCCAAGGGCCGCTACGCCCTCCACCGCACCGGCCCGGCCGGGTCCCCGCCCCGCGGGGAGGAGGCGCGATGAGGCTCGGCGTGGACCTGCTCGACGTCGCGCGGTTCGGCCGGATCGCCGGCCACCCGCGCGGCAGGCGCATGGTCTTCACGGCGGCCGAGCTGGCGGAGGCGGAGGGGCTGGCCGCGGAACGCGCCGCCGAGTTCCTGGCCGGGCGCTTCTGCGCCAAGGAGGCCACCGCGAAGGCGCTCGGCCGGGGCCTCGGGCAGGGCCTCGGCTGGCGCGACATCGAGGTGCTCAGGGACGAGTTCGGCGCCCCCCGCGTCAGGCTCGGCGGCGGCGCACGCGCTGTCGCCGAGCGGCAGGGGGTGGGAGAGATCACGCTGTCGCTCAGTCATCACGGCGGCTGGGTCGTCGCGGCGGCCATCGCCCTGCCCGCCCCCGGCGCCGGCCCCGGGGCCCGTGCCGGGGCCGGTTCCGGTGCCGACGCTGCCGGCCCCGGCCCCGCCCCGAGCCCGGACCGCTGAGCCCGTCACCCCCGTACCTGTAGCTCGTACCTCGCACCTGTACCTCGTACGCGCATCCCCTCGGAAGGCTCCGCCATGGACCTCAGCCTCTTCTTCTTCGCGGACAGCCCGGCCCAGCCCGTCGAAAGCGGCGGCTGCTACGACCTGCTCCTGCGCAGCGCGGCCTTCGCGGACCAGCACGGCTTCGCCGCCGTATGGACCCCGGAGCGCCACTTCCACGCCTTCGGCGGGCAGTACCCCAACCCCGCCGTCGTGGGCGCGGCGCTGGCCACCGTCACCCGCCGGGTGGAGATCCGCGCCGGAAGCGTAGTCGCACCGCTGCACCATGCCGCGCGGATCGCCGAGGAGTGGGCGGTGGTGGACAACCTCTCCGGCGGCCGGGCGGGGATATCCTTCGCCTCCGGCTGGCATCCGGTGGACTTCACGCTGCGGCCGGAGGCGTACCAGGAGCGCAAGGCGCTCATGGTCGAGGCGGTGGCGACGGTCCGGGCGCTGTGGCGCGGCGAGGCCGTGGCACTGCCCGGCCCCGACGGCGGGGCGCACGAGGTCCGCACCTACCCGCGCCCGGTGCGGCCGGAGCTGCCGGTGTGGATCACGGCGGCCGGTTCCCCGGACACCTTCCGCCTGGCCGGGCGGCTCGGCGCGGGCCTGCTCACCCACATGCTCAGCCAGGACCACGCGGCCCTGGCCCGCAACGTGACCGCGTACCGCGAGGAGCTGACTGCCTGTCACGGGCCCGAGGCGCGGGGGCACGTGGCCGTCATGGTGCACAGCCTGACCGGCGCCTCGCGCGAGTCCGTGCGCGCGCTGGTGCGCACACCGCTGCGGGAGTACCTGCGCAGTTCCCTCGATCTCATCCTCGGCTCCTCCGCGGGCCCGGCCGCGGGCGGCGGAGCACCGCTGCGCCTGTCCGCACGCAACGAGGAGTTCCTGCTCGACAGCGCCTTCGAACGCTACTTCGACACGGCCGGACTCTTCGGCACGGTCGACAACGGGGTGGCCGCCGCGCGGGCCCTGGCGGAGGCGGGCGTCGACGAGGTCGCCTGCCTGATCGACTTCGGCGTCCCGGCCGCGGACGTGCTGGCCGCCCTGCCGGGCCTGGCCGAGGTCCGCGACCGCCTGGCCGCCGCCGTCACGGCGCAGACCCGGGCCTGACCGGCACGGGCCGCTCCCGGAGGGCCTCGGCGAAGCGCCCGACGGCGGCGGTCCGCCACTGCCGCGCGCCCCGGGCCGAGGCGTGGCACGGGCCGAGCACGGCGTCCGGGCGCGCCGCGAAGGCGGACTGCGGCAGGAGCAGGCCGGGGACGACGCGGTGTGCGCCGAGCGCCATCGGGACCGGGCGCAGCGGACGGCCGCCCCGCCGCCATGGCCGCACGAGGCGGGCCCCCGGTCGGCGCCGGGGGCCCGCAGGCGGTCAGCGGCTCGGGTCGGGTCCGGTCGATCAGACCGAGCCGCCGGAGGAACAGGTCGCCTTCGCCGCACCGGCGTCGGGGACCTTGCCGCCGCCTATCCTCCCAGCGCGGTGAGCACCGCCTGGTACGCCGGCTTCTTGTTGCCGGAGCCGTCGAACAGCAGGGGGTTCTCGCCGCTGCGCCAGGAGTCGCTGTCGCGGATGCCCCAGACGGTGATGCCGTTGCAGCGCGGGACGTTCATACAGGCCCTGACCGTGTTCGCGTACGCGGTCGACGATGCCTGCGCGATGTCCAGCTCGGTGATCTGCACGTCCACCCCGAGGGCGGCGAAGTTGGCCAGCGTCGTCTGGAACGTGGAGGGCGGTCCGCCGGTGCCGAAGTGGGACTGGAAGCCCACGCAGTCGATGGGCACGCCCCGGGCCTTGAAGTCGCGCACCATGCGGTAGACGCCCTGGGTCTTCGCGGCGTTCCAGTCCTCGATGTTGTAGTCGTTGTAGCAGAGCTTGGCCGACGGGTCGGCCGTGCGGGCGGTGCGGAACGCCTGCTCGATGAAGCCGTCGCCCAGCAGGTTCTGGAACACCGAGGAGCGGTGCTGGCCGCTGCCGCCGTCGGCGAACGCCTCGTTGACCACGTCCCAGGAGTGGATGCGGCCCTTGTAGTGGTTCATCACGGTGGTGATGTGGTTGTCCATCACGCTGCGCAGCGTGCCCGCGTCCGTGATGGAGCTGACCCAGCCGGGGAGTTGGGAGTGCCAGACCAGCGTGTGGCCGCGTACGCGCTGACCGTGGGACGCGGCTCGGTTGACGATCTGGTCCGCGGGGCCGAAGTTGAACGAGCCGCGGGACCGCTCGGTGGTGTCCCACTTCATCTCGTTCTCGGGCGTGACGGAGTTGAACTCGCGGTCCAGGATCGAGGTGTAGGTGCCGTCGCCGAGCCGGCCGGCGGCCACGGCGGCCCCGAAGTACCGCCCCGTCTGGGCCGCTTGGGCGCCCAGAGTGGAGGCCTTGATCGTGTCGGCCTGGGCTGCGCCGGGTAAGCCCGTCGCGGTGCCGGGCGCCACCGTCACCAGGGCGGTCGCGGCCAGCAGGCCCAGGACCGGGGCTCGGCGACGGCCCAGGCGTTCGAGCGGGTTCATGCTTCTCCTCGTACGGTCGGGTGCGGGTGGGGGGTTGGCCGGGGGCGACCCGGAGATACCGGGTTGCCACGGCCATGACACGTTCGTAATCCCGAACAAGGATCGATTGATCGAGCAACCAGGATGATAGGGAGCCGGCGAACGGCGTCAATACCTCTCGCATGATTCGCGCTTCACGCCGAAACATTCGAGGCAATTGCGGGCGGATCACGGGCGGGATAGCCGCCGGTGTTGACACGAACCGTCGTCTCTCTAGTATCCGTGGCACCCCGGATTTCCGAACGACGTCCGAAATTTCGGATCCCTATTCCCGGAAAGAGGAGCTCCAGGTGCCCAGACGATCAGGTGGACGGCTGCTCCGCCTCCTCGCGACCGCCGTGCTGACGGTCACCGCGTCCGTGACGGCCTCCGCCCACTCCACCGCCACGGCCGCGCCGGGCAGCCCCGCGCTCACCCCGCCGCTGGGCTGGAACAGCTGGAACAGCTTCGGGTGCGGGATCACCGAGGCCCAGGTGCGCCAGGCCGCCGACGCGATGGTGTCCTCGGGCATGCGGGACGCCGGCTACCGGTACGTCGTGGTCGACGACTGCTGGTTCGACCCGCAGCGCGACGCGGCGGGCAACCTGCGGGCCGATCCGGCCAAGTTCCCGAGCGGGATGAAGGCGCTCGGGGACTACATCCACGGCAAGGGACTGAAGTTCGGCATCTACCAGGTGCCGAACGAGCGCACCTGCGCGCAGGCCACCGGCGGCTACCCGGGGTCCACCGGCAGCAAGGGCCACGAGACCCAGGACGCCGCCACGTTCGCCTCATGGGGCGTCGACTACCTGAAGTACGACTGGTGTTCCTCCAGCGGCACCCGTGACGAGCAGGTCGCCCGGTTCACGCTCATGCGCGACGCCCTGCGCGCCACCGGGCGGCCGATCGTCTACAGCATCAATCCCAACAGCCTGCACGCCATCACCGGCTCCACCTACAACTGGGGCGAGGTCGCCGACCTGTGGCGGACGACCGAGGACCTGCTCGACATCTGGCAGAACGGCAACACCAACAGCTACCCGATGGGCGTCGGCAACGTCCTGGACGTCACCGCGCCGCTGGCCGCGCAGAACGGCCCGGGGCACTGGAACGACCCCGACATGCTGGTCGTCGGCCGCCCCGGTCTGACGCTGACCGAATCCCGTTCGCACTTCGCCCTGTGGGCGCTGATGGGCGCCCCGCTCATGGCGGGCAACGACATCCGCACCATGTCCGCCGACGTGAGCGCGATCCTGCGCAACTCCCGTCTGCTGGCGGTGGACCAGGACACGCTGGGCGCGGGCGGACGCAGGGTGCGCGACGACGGCGCCACCGAGGTGTTCGCCAAGCCGCTGGCGGACGGCTCGGTCGCGGTGGGCCTGTTCAACCGGGGCGACGGAACCACGACGGTCACCACGACCGCCGCCCAAGTCGGCCTGTCCGGTGGGCCGTTCACCCTCACGGACCTGTGGACCGGCGGCACGTCGAGCACGTCCGGGCAGATCTCCGCGAGCGTCCCCGCGCACGGCGTGGCCGTGTTCCGGGTGACCGGCGGCACCCCGCTGGCCGCCACCACCTCACGTCTGCGGAGCAGCGCGTCCGGCCGCTGCGCGGACGTGGACAACGCCTCGACCGCCGCCGGGGCCACCGTACTGCTCTGGGACTGCCACACGGCCGCCAACCAGCTGTGGACCACGTGGGCGGGTGGCGAGATCCGCGTCTACGGCGACAAGTGCCTGGACGCCTACGACCAGGGCACCACCGACGGCACCCGGGTCATCACCTGGCCCTGCAACGGCCAGGACAACCAGAAGTGGACCCTCGGCTCCGACGGGACGATCCGCAACGTCCACGCCGGGCTGTGCCTCGACGCCGACGGTTCCGGCACCGCTGCCGGAACCCGGCTGGTCCTGTGGACCTGCGACGGCCGGGCCGGCCAGAGGTGGACCCGGGTATGAAGGAAGGGGCCGGCCGAAAGGTCAGGTTCACGGCCGGCCCCGGTCCGGATCGCCGTCAAGCCACCTCGGCGGCCGGGCTCGCGGTGTCCAGCACGTGCTCACCGGGCCCCAGGACGACCGGGGGGCAGCCCGGCAACTCGGCCGTGGCCCGGCAGCCGTCCGGCACGGATATGTGCGCGGTGAGCCCCGTCCCCGTCAGTTCCCAGGCCAGTGACACCGTGCCGTAGGGGGTGTCGTGGCGGGTGCGGGCCCAGGTGATGCCGCCGCCCGGGCGCGGGCGGAGGACGATCTCGCGGTATCCGGGAGCCGTGGCGTCGATGCCGCCGACGACCCGGTGCAGCCAGTCGGCGACGGCGCCCAGGGCGTAGTGGTTGAAGGAGGTCATGCCGCCCGGGTTGAGGCTGCCGTCCGGGCGCATGCTGTCCCACCGCTCCCAGATGGTCGTGGCCCCCATCGTCACCGGGTAGAGCCAGGAGGGGCACTCGGTCTGGGTCAACAGCCGGTAGGCCACGTCGAGATGGCCGGTGTCGGTCAGCGCGTCGCAGATCAGTGGGGTGCCGACGAAGCCGGTGGCGATGCGGGCGTCGTCGGCGAGGACCAGCTCGGCCAGCCGGTCCCCCGCTGCCGCACGCCCGCGCGGGGTGAGCAGCCCGAAGGCGATACCGAGGGCGTAGGCGGTCGGGCTGTCGCTGGTCATGCGGCCGGAGGCGGTGACGTAACGGCGGCGGAAGGCGTCCGCGACCTCGTCGGCCAGCCGGGCGTACCGCTCCGCGTCCTGCCGCTCCCCCAGCTCGGCCGCGGCGAGGGAGAGGTGGCGGGCGGAGTGGGCGAAGTACGCCGTCGCGACGAGGTAGCGGTCGGTGCGGCCGGCCGCCGGGTCGTCGGGCGGGGCGGCGGGGTCGAGCCAGTCGCCCAGCTGGAAGCCGGTGTCCCACAGGCGGCTCGGGCCGGCGAGCCGCTCCACGAGGTCGACCCACGCCTTGGCCATGGGGAGGTGGCGGCGGAGCAGGCCGAGGTCGCCGAAGCGCCGGTAGAGCGTCCAGGGGGTGAGCACCGCCACGTCGCCCCAGGCGGCCCCGGGCTGGATCGGTGTCCACATCGGCTCGCCGGGGATGACGGGCACGTACCAGGGGATCGTTCCGTCCGGCAGCTGTTCCAGGCCGACGTCGGTGAGCCAGGAGTCCAGCATGCCGACACAGTCGTAGAGGAAGCCGGCGGTGGGCGCGAACACCTGGATGTCGCCCGTCCAGCCGAGGCGTTCGTCGCGCTGCGGGCAGTCGGTGGGGATGTCGACGAAGTTGCCGCGCATGCTCCAGACCACGTTCTCGTGCAGGCGGTTGATCATCGGGTCGCTGCACTCGAACCATCCGGTGCGCCGCATGTCGGTGTGGTACACCCGGGCCGTCACCGCCTCCGGGGTCAACTCGCCGGGCCAGCCGGTGATTTCGGCGTACCGGAAGCCGTGCAGGGTGAAGCGGGGTTCCCAGGTGAGGGGCCCCTGCCCGGAGAGGGTCAGGGTGTCCGTCGCGTACGCCTCGCGCAGCGGGCCGGTGGCCAGTTCGCCGTCCTGCAGCACTTCGGCGTGCCGGAGGGTGAGGGTGGTGCCGGCCGGGCCGTCGACGGTGAGGCGCAGCCGGCCGACGAGGTTCTGGCCGAAGTCGAGGAGGTGGCGGCCGTCATCGGTGCGGGTGACGGCCGCGGGCGGGATCTCCTCGGTGCAGCGCACCGGCGGGCCCTGCGGGGCGACCAGGGTGCGCGGGTCGCGTCCGCCCGTGCGTACGGCCTGCCACTCGCCGGTGTCCGCGCGTGCGGGCGTCGCCCAGGCCGGATCGTGGAGCCGGGCGTCGAAGGTCTCACCCTCGTACAGGCCGCTGGTGAGGATCGGCCCGGGTGCCGCGCGCCAGGTTCCGTCGGTGGCGACGACGTGCGTGGTGCCGTCGTCGCAGGTGACCTCCAGTTGGGCGACGAGGGACTGGTCGGTGCCGTAGATGTTGCGGGTGCCGCCGTCGAAGCCGTACTTGCCGCGGTACCAGCCGTCGCCGAGCCAGGCGCCGATGGTGTTCGCGCCCTCGGTGAGGTGGCCGGTGACGTCGTGGGTGCGGTAGCGGAGCCGGTGCGGGTAGACCGTCCAGCCGGGGGCGAGGGCCTCGTCGCCGACGCGGCGGCCGTTGATCTCGACCTCGTACAGGCCGTGGGCGGTGACGTAGAGGCGGGCGCGGGTGACCGGACGGCCGAGGCGGAAGTCCTTGCGGACCCGGGCCGGGCGACGGGCCGCGTGCGGGTCCTCGTCCCAGTCCGCCCCGACGGGGACCGCGGCCCAGTCGGCGGGGTCCAGCAGTCCGGCCTCGACGGCGCTCGGCTCGCTCCAGGCGGACGGCTCGGCGGCGCCCGGGGCCCAGACCCGGACGCGGACGGTGACGCGTTCGCGGGAGGTGAGCGGAGTGCCGGGCCAGGCGACCAGGACCTGGCCGGGGCTTTCCACCCGGCCGGTGCGTTCGGTGCGGCCGGCGCGGTCCAGTTCGAGTTCGTACGCCTCCTGGGCACCGTGGCCGGGAGGCAGTGTCCACGACAGGCGGGGGGCGGGGACGCCGATGCCGAGGCCGTCCGTGAGGTGCTCGAAGGACACCGGGGAGGGCTGAGGGGGGAGCAAGGTGAACCTTTCGTCACGTGCGCGGGAGCGGTGGGCGGGCCGGGGGCCGGATCAGCCCTTGACCGCTCCCGAGGTGAGGCCCTTCATGACCTTCTGGTTGAGGAACAGGTAGATCAGGAGGGTGCCGAAGACGTTGATGCAGATGGCGGCGAAGAGCGGCCCGTACTGGGTGGCGCCGAAATCGCCGGTGAAGTTGAGCAGACCGACCTGGATGGTGCGCAGGTCCTGGTTGTTGGTGAAGGTCAGCGCGATGAGCAGGTCGTTCCAGATGAAGAAGAACTGCACCAGGCCGACGGTCAGCAGGGCGTTGCGGACGAGGGG
Organism: Streptomyces sp. NPDC020996; assembly: GCF_040641355.1. Taxonomy (NCBI): domain Bacteria; kingdom Bacillati; phylum Actinomycetota; class Actinomycetes; order Kitasatosporales; family Streptomycetaceae; genus Streptomyces; species Streptomyces sp. NPDC020996. Next base: position 277,634 of record NZ_JBFADM010000002.1, on the reverse strand, counting down.
CACGCTGATGGTCCAGAAGGCGCGCAGGATGCCGGCGCCGTCGATGGTGGCCGCCTCGAACAGCTCGCGGGGAACGGTCCGGTAGTACGTGGCCATCATGAAGACGGTCAGCGGCAGGCCGGTGCCGGTGTAGGTGAGGATCAGCGGCCACAGGGTGCCGGACAGGCCGGTCCGGAAGTAGACGGTGAACAGCGGCAGCAGGATCATCTGCGGCGGCACCATCATGCCCACGAGGAAGACCAGCAGGGTCAGGCTGCGGCCCTTCCAGACCATGATCTGGAGGGCGAATCCGGCCGCCGTGCCCAGCAGCAGCATGAGCGCCAGCGCCGGGACGACCGCCAGCACGCTGTTCTGCACGTACAGGCCGATGTTGCCCGTCGTCCACGCCTCGGCGTAGTTGCCCCACTCCCAGTGCGTCGGCAGGCTCCAGGTGGAGTGGTTGAGGTAGTCGTCGTTGGACTTCAGCGAGGTCAGGAACATCCAGAGCAGCGGGTAGATCTCCACGACCAGCAGCAGTCCGACGACGGCCTTCACCCAGAGCCGGCTTCCCCTGCGGGGACGCCGCCGCCGGGCGTTGCGAAGGGACGGCTCCGGGCCCGGGCGGCTCGCGGGGGTCTGCACAGTGGTGTCGATGGCCATCCTTCTCAGCCCTCCGTGAGGTCGCGCCGCGAGACGCGGTAGACGGCCAGGCTCACCAGCAGGCAGACCACCGTGAGCAGCAGGGCGATGGTGCTGCCGTAGCCGTAGTCGCTGTAGGTGAACGACGTCTGGAACATGTACAGGGTCAGGGGGGTGGTGCCGTTGCCCGGCCCGCCGCCGGTCAGGGCGACGATGGAGTCGAAGACCTTCAGCGTGCCGTTGATGCTGAAGATCAGCGAGGACATCAGCACCGGGAGCGACAGGGGCAGCACGATGTGGCGCACCAGCCTCAGGCCCGTCGCCCCGTCCAGGCGGGCCGATTCGAGGACCTCGTCGGGGATGTCGACCAGGCCGGCGAAGAGCAGCACGGCGTAGAAGCCCATGGACCGCCAGATGTCCATGGCGACCAGGACCCAGAAGGCGTGGCCCGCGCTGCCGAAGAAGTCGACCGATTCCAGGCCGACGGCGTTGAGCAGGGAGTTGACCGGGCCGGTCTGCGGCGCCACCTGGAAGAACTTCTGGAAGAGCAGACCGACGGCGACCGTGGGGAGGACCACGGGGAAGAACACCAGGGTGCGGATGAGCGCCGAGGCCCGCTTGAGGAAGAACACGTACAGCAGCGCCAGCAGGTAGCCGGCGACGACCTGCCCGACGGTGACGACCACGGCGTACTTGAGGGTGAACCACAGGGCGCTGTGGACGGCCGGGTCGTCCAGCAGGCGGGAGAAGTTGGCGACGCCGTTCCCGGTGAAGCCGTCGATGGTGTTGCCCTTGGTGAAGGAGTAGCCGAGCGACCACACCATGGGCACGAGCATGATCAGTGAGTAGACGAGGAGGGCGGGACCGAGCAGGAGGGCGACGGCCCTGCGGTCACCGAGTACGCGGTGCATGGGAGGGGTCCACTTTCCGTTGAAGAGCAGGGGGCGGAGCGCACGGCATGTGTCAGGAGGGCCGCGCGGACCGCCCCCGGCCCGGCTACTGGCCGGCCAGAGCGTCCTGAACGGTCTGCATGAACTGCTTCGGGCTCATGCTGCCGCTGACCAGGCTCGCCGCGTTGGTCTGGCTGACGGTGGTGGCCTTGGTGCTGAACAGGGCCTCGAACCAGAGCACGTTCTGCTTCGAGGTGCTGATGGTGTCGCGGACCTGGGTGGTGACCGCGTTGGCGTCCTTGACCTCGGTGTTGACCTTGAAGCCGGAGATGGACCCGTGGTCCTTCAGGGCGGTGCCGCCGTAGTTCCGGGCGATGCAGCCGACCCAGTCCCCGGTCTTCTTGTCGAAGGACTTGGCGCCGAGGGTGATGCCGAGGCCGACGTTGGAGGGGTACTGGCCGACGGAGCCCTTGCCGCCCGCCACGGCCGGGAACGGCATGAAGCCGACGTTGTCCGCGCCGACCTTGTCCTGCTCGGCGTCGGAAATGTTCGCCAGGGCCCAGCTGCCCATGTAGAGCATGGCGGCCTTGCCGGTGAGGAACTGGTTCATCGCGGTGTCGTAGTCGATGGAACCGACGCCCTTGCCGAAGTAGCCCTTCTTGCCGAGCGCCGCCACCTCCTCGGCGGCCTTCACGTACTGCGGGTCGGTCAGCTTCGCCTTGCCGTCGGCCACCTTCTGCAGCGCGTCCGGGCCGAGGCTGCGGTAGAGGTAGCCGCTGATCAGACGGGTCAGCGGCCAGCCCTGCTGGCCGGAGGCGGAGAACGGCTGGATGCCCTTCGCCTTGAGCTTCGCCGCGGCCGCGACGAGTTCGTCCCAGGTGCCCGGCACCTTCAGTCCGTTGTCGGTGAAGATCTTCTTGTTGTAGAAGATGCCCTCGATGTTGTACTCGTACGGCAGCACCTCCAGCTTGCCGCCGTACAGCGCCTTGATCGTGGAGACGGCGGCCGGCTGCAGCTGGTCGTAGACGCCCAGTTCCTTCAGCTTCGCCTCCAGGTCGGCGACCTTGCCCGACTTCGCCAGCTGCTGGGTGAGGGCCGGCGCGTTGCCCGCCGCGAACTGGACCGGCAGGGCGTTCTGGCCGGCCAGCAGCTGCAGCTTCTGGTCCAGGCTCGCTTGGGGAACGGTCTCCACCTTCAGCGGCAGAGCGTCGTTCGCGGTCTTGCACGCGCCCGCCGCCAGGGTGGTCAGGGCGCTCTTGACGGTCGTGTTCTCCGTCACGCTCAGGTAGCTGAACTCCTTGGGCGCGGCCGAGGCGCCGCCGCCGCTGCCGCCGCAGGCGGTGACGAGCAGGGCCAGCGAAGCGGTGCCGGCCACGGCGAGACTCGGGCGCGTGCGGCGGGCACGGGGCATACGAGGGGACACGGAGGACTCCCATGGATCATCGGGGAAGTGTGCGATGGGGACGGGCGCCGGGGGCGCGGAACGGGCCCGGCGGGGCGACGGGGCGCCGTACGGGAGAGTTTGTAAAACGTTCTCTACGGCGAGTGGGCAACACCCTGCACCTCGACCGCGCCTCCGTCAAGACACAGACCGGTAACGCGGGCGTTACCTGCACAGGGCTTGACGAAACCCCGGTGTCGTCCTGTAGACCGTTGCACACACCTCTACGAATCCGGAGTGCTGACGATGGACGGGGCTGCCGCACCCAAGCAGAACAAGCGCGTGACCATCAGCGACGTCGCCCGGCACGCCGGCGTGTCCACGGCCGCGGTCTCCAAGGTGCTGCGCAGCGCCTACGGCGTGAGTCCCGCGATGCGGGAGAAGGTTCAGGCGGCCATCGCCGAGCTGGGCTACCGCCCGCACGCGGCGGCGCGCGGCATGCGCGGCCGGACGTACACGATCGGGGTCCTGCTGGACAACGTCCGCAACGCGTTCTTCGCGGACATCCTCGACGGCGTCCGGGACGAGCTGCGCACCAGCGAGTACACCGTGCTCGTCGGCGCGGCCGGGTTCGAGCCGGACGAACAGGCCCGGACCATCCGGTCCATGGTCGACCGCCAGATGGACGGGCTGATCCTCATCGCTCCCGGCACTCCGCGCGACGAGATCCTCTCCACGGCCGCCTCCACCCCGACCGTGGTCATCGGCCATCACGACGCCGCGGACAGTCACGACTCGGTCGTGGACGCCGACGACATCGGCGCCGGCCTGGTCGTGGACCACCTCGTCTCGCTCGGGCACCGCGACATCGCCCTGGTGTCGGCTCCCGGCACCAGGTCCAACCGCTGGCAGCGCACACCCGAGATCGTGCTGACCGACGGCTACCTCGAGGCGATGCGGCGCCACGGCCTGGCCGACCGGGCGCGGGTGCACCACGCCGCGTACTCCGACGAGGGCGGCTTCAAGGCCGGCATGACCCTGCTGACGGCGGACCGCCCCCCGACAGCGATCATGACCGGCGCCGACGTCGCCGCCCTGGGCATCTACCGCGCCGTCCACGAACTGGGGCTGCGCATCCCGGACGACCTCTCCCTGGTCGGCTACAACAACACCGCGCTGGCCTCGCTCGCCCCCGTCCGGCTCACCAGCGTCGACCAGGCCGGCCACACGATGGGCGCCACCGCGGCACGCCTGCTCATCGAACGCGTCGAGGGCCGCCGCGACCGCGCGGTGCGCAGCACCATGACGCCCCGGCTGGTGGTGCGCGGCAGCACCGCATCACCGCGGTCCGCCGGACCGTGAACCGTCGGCCGCGCGGGAGGGCGGAGGGGCCGGGCCGTGGCGTGCGCCGGCCGCGGGTCGGCGTCGAGGACGTCGTAAGCGAGCCCGGCGCCCGGTCACATCCTCCTGCCGTTCGGCTTCGGTGCCAGTCCGGCCGCGACGAGCTGGGTCCTCATGCGTTTGCGGGCCCGGTGCAGCCGGCTCATCACGGTCCCCTCCGGCACGCCGAGCACCTCGGCGGCCTCCGCGTAGCTCAGCCCGCCGATGTCCACCAGCCGTACGACCTCACGGTGCTTGTCGGGCAGGGCGGCCAGCGCGGCGCCGACCGCCTCCTCGAAGCCCTCGCCGACCACCACGTCCTCCGGTGAGGCCACCGCCCGGGCGGACGGCACGCGGTCGAGGTCGGTGTCCGGGTCGTCGAGGAGGTGTGGCCTGCGGCGGCGGTGCCGGTTGATCTCCACCCGGCGCATGATGGTCAGCAGCCAGGCGCGCGGATGCTCGCCGTCGAACCGGTCGATCGCCCGGTAGGCGCGCAACAGCGTCTCCTGCACCAGGTCGTCGGCGTCCGCGGGCTGCGCGGTCAGCGTCATCGCCACCCGCAGCAGCACCTCCACCTCGGGCAGCACGAACTCCACGAACGCCTCGTCCCGCACCTCAGACGGCTCGGCCACACTGTCTCCCACGGGCTGGTATCCCCCAGGCCAACCTGAGCATTCCACGCGGACAGACACCACGTAACGCGGACGACAGGCGCATACCGGAACCGGGTGCCGCGCGGGCGGTGCCGGTCGCGGGCGGGGGACCGCGAGTGGCCGCGCCGTGTGCGACCGCGCCGCGCGGCCGGTGTCCGGACACGCCACCGGGCCGACGCCCTTGTCCGCACTGCCCCGCCGGCCCCCGGCCGGCCGGGCCACCGGCCGGCGCGGGCGGGCCGGCGCGCCCGGATTCCCGCGACGGTCCGGGTGATCCGGCTGGACGGGTCCGGCAGCGCGGCGGGCCGCACAAAGGTTTTCCCGGCCCTCGGCCGAAAGGGTGAACCGGGTCGGCCCGCCCCATCGGTCGGGCGGCCGCCGGAGTGTGGCGTGCGGATGCGGGCTGTCGGCACAGAACTCGCCGTGCGGGCGTGCGGCAGGGACTCGCCACGCGCCCGCATGCCGCTGCCCGTCCGGCTCTGGCCGTGCCCGGCCACCGGTGCGCGCTCGGCCGGCCCTTCCCCGACGGTCGCGGTCCGGACCCCGCAGTGGACGGCATCGTCACAGCCGACACCGCCTCGGACGGCATCGTCACAGCCGAGACCGCCTCGGACGGCTCCGGCGGGCCACCCGCTCCTGCCGTCCTCACGGGTCTCACACCCCGGTCCTGCGCCTGCGCTGCCCGTCCGCGTCGCTCTGCAGCAGTCCCCCGGCGAACGCGCGCAGCCGCTCGACCGCGTCGGGGTCCGGCTCCGGCCTGCGGGCGAGCGCGTCCTTGATCCTCCGGTAGGTCTCGGCGTCCGGTCCGCAGCGGTGGCAGTCCTCCAGATGGGCCGCCACCCGCCGGGCGGTCTCCTCGTCGGTCTCCCCGTCCAGGTACGCCTGCAGGGCCCGGGCCACCTGCGTGCAGGTGGTCCCGCGGTCGGCGGGTCGTCCGCGCTTCCCCCAGATGCTCACCGCCCACTTCCTTCCGAGTGAAACGTCGGTCCGGTCCTGGTCCCGCACCGGTTCTCCGGCCTGTTCCGGCCCGTTCCGGCCGCACGGTCGACGTCGTCGCCACCCGCGGCGGCGTCGCCCCTGAGCAGCGTTTCGCCCACTTTAGGCGGTTTCCGCCTCGGCGGCCTTTCCGCAGGACGGCACCGGAGCCGGAACGGACCCGTCACGCTCCGTCCGGCTCCGGTGCCGCGTCCGGGGCGGGCGGGCGCAGGCCCCACTCGAAGGCCTTGGCGACCGCCTCGAGCTGGGACCGGACCTCCAGCTTCTCGAGGATTCCGCGCACGTGGGTGCGTACGGTGGCGTAGCTGATGGTCAGACGGTCGGCGATGGCCCGGTTGTCGAGCCCCTGGGTCATGAGGACGAGGATCTCCTCTTCCCGGGCGGTGAGTCTGCCCAGTCGTTCCGCGTGCTGGTCGGAGACACGGGTGGTCTCGCGATGGCGGGCGAGGACCTCCATGAGGGTGCGGGCGGGGATGAGGATCTCGCCCGCGGCCGCCGCGCGGATCGCCGTGGCGATCTCGTCACCGCCCGCCGACTTGAGCAGGTAGCCGCTCGCGCCCGCCTCGGCCGCGGCCAGCAGGGCGGCGTCGCTGGTGTCGGCGCTGAGGAAGACGGCCACGACGGCCGGGTCGCGGGCCCGGATACGGGCCGCGGCCTCGGCGCCGGTGCCGTCGGAGAGCCGGTAGTCGATCAGCACCACCTGCGGGGAGAGCTGCTCCGCCATGGGCACGGCTTCGGCGACGGAGTCGGCCCAGCCGACCACCGTCAGGTCGTCGTACTCGTCGAGCAGGGCCCACAGCCCCTCGGCGACGGCCCGGTGGTCCTCGACCAGCATCACCGTGACGAGGTCGGGCGGAGCCTTCATGGCTGGGTGTCCTCCGGTGCGGAGGCACCGCCCTCCTCCGTCCCGGGCTCCGGGGGCAGTGTCTCCGCGAGCGGAACCCAGAACTCGACCGTGGTGCCCGTCCCCGGCTCGCTCTCCACCCGGCTCCAGCCTCCCGCCATCCGGGCGCGTTCGTGGATGAGGGTGAGGCCGAGATGGCCGGGGCGGGACTCCACTTCGCGCGGGTCGTAGCCCACGCCGTCGTCGACGATCCGCATCAGGCAGCCCTCTTCGACGCCGAGCAGCTGGACGCGCACCATCGTGGCCCGGGCGTGCTTGCGCACGTTCATCAGGGCTTCCTGCGCGGTCCGGTAGATCAGCACCATGGTGTCGACCGGCAGGGTGGCCGCCATCTGGTCCTCGAACTTGTAGTGGGTGCCGGTCTCGGCGCGCATCCGGTCGAGCAGGGTCTTCAGGGCGGTGGCCAGGCTGCCGTGCTCCAGGCTGGAGGGCCGCAGGTCGAAGATGAGCTGCCGCAGGCGGCTCAGCGAGAGTTTCAGGGTCTCGTCCAGCCGCTCCGTCACCTGGAGGTCCTTCGGATCCGTCAGCCGTCTGCGCAACTGCTGCAGGCGCAGCGCGGCCGCGGTGATGACCTGGATGGTGTCGTCGTGGATGTCGGCGGCGATGCGCCTGCGTTCCTCCTCCTGCACGTAGATGAGGTGGCTGAGCAGCGCCTGCCGGTCCCGGTCGGTGCCCTCCAGGAGTTCCAGGCTGCGTTCGAGGACGAACTGGGCGCGCTGCACCTCGGTGATGTCCCGGACGGTCAGCACGGTGAACACGCCTTCGGCGGTGCGCAGCGGGCTGATGCTCACGTCGGCCGGGAACTGCTTGGAGTCATGGCGCCGGCCGACCAGTTCCACGCTGTGCGCCATCGGTTCCTGGCGCGGGCCGACCCAGTCGCGCAGCGAGACGGCCAGCGCCTGGTCGGGCAGCAGTACGTCGATGCGCATGCCCAGCAACTGCTCACGGCCGTAGCCGAACATGGTTTCGACGCGGGGGCTGGCCTGGACGATGCGGCCCGCCGCGTCCACGACCACCATGGCGTCGGGAGACGACTCGACGAGCTGGCGCAGCCGGTCACCGGTCACGCCCGCTTCGCTCAGGTCCGTCACGTACACCACGTGCCGGGGACGGCCGCCGCGCAGCCGGCCGCCGCCGATCCGGGCCGGGAACTCCGAGCCGTCCCGGCGCAGACCCCGTATCGCGGGCGCGAGCTCCGGTCCGCCGGCCGGTCCGGTGACGGGGAGTTCGGGCAGCAGGTCCCGCAGCCGCTTGCCGCGCAGCTCGGCCGTGCTGTAGCCGAACATGTGCCGGGCCGGCGCGTTGGCGAGTTCGATCCGGCCCTGGGCACCGGTGACGAGCACCGCGCAGGGGGCCTGTTCGAGCACGTCCAGGCAGGCCTTCTCCTCGATGCGCACGGGCGCGGTTCCCGCCCCGGGCACCTGCGGCCGGTGGGCGCGCCGCAGGGGTACCAGGCAGGCCTCGGCCAGCTCGACCGGGATGCTGAACTGGTCGCGGGCGGCCCGGCTGACCGCCTCCAGGATCTCCTCCGCGGGCGCGCCCTTGACCAGGTAGCCGACGGCCCCGGAGGCGAGCACGTCGGTCACGGTCTCCCTGTCCGCGTACGCCGACAGGGCCAGGATCCTGGTGTCCGGTGCCCGTTCGTGGAGGGTGCGTATGGTGGCGGGGGCGTCCCCCTTGGGCATGTGCACGTCCAGGACGAGCACCCGCGGTTGCGTCTCGCTCACCGCCGCGACCGTCTGCGCGTGGTCGACGGCCAGCCCCACCATCTCGAAGGCGGGATGGGACCGGACCAGGTCCGCGAGCGCCTCGCGGACCTCGGCGTCGTTGTCGGCCACCATGACGGTGATGCGGTGGCTCATGGCTGCCCGCTCCTTCCGCACACGGTGTCCGACGGGAGGCGGGCGCCGAGCGGGTCGGGCCGGCAGACTTCGAGCGACGGCATGACGGCGGCGACCGGGGCGATCAGGACGTCGTAGTGACCTCCGATCCTGTCGCAGACGGCGATCGCCATCACCGCGTCCCACACCGCGGCCCAGAACGCCCAGTCGTGCCTCTGGTGGTTCAGCGCCGTGTCCAGGGCCGCCCGGCGGGCCGCCGATGCCGCCACGAGGATGCGGTAGCGCTCCTCCTCGGTGGTGGTGCGCCGCACCTCCGCCCACGCCTCCGCGCGGGTCTGGCTGGAGGTCTGCCGCCACAGGGCGGCCACCCGGTCGATCTGCTGCGCCGACAGGTCCTCGATGCGGGTGAGAAACTGCAGGACCCCTCGGGTGTTGGGCCCGAAGACGACACTCATGGTGCTCTCCTTGCGAGTCTGCCGCTCCGCCGGCTCCGGGCCGCTCGTCCAGCCCGCCCGGCCTACTGCCCCTGCCCCTGCTGTCCCTGGTTCTGTCCCTGGTTCTGGCCCTGGTTCTGCTGGCCGCCCCGCTGGGCCGAGTTGACGGACGCCTTGGTCACGCCGCCGCTCTTGCTGCCGACGAGCTTGAAGCTCACGCCTCCCTCGTCCGCCTTGGTGATCTGGTAGGAACCCACGGCCTGCGCCGCGCCCTTGTCGTTGACCTGGAAGGTCGCGATCTTCCTCGCGTCGCCGTTCGGGCCGCCGGTGAAGACGGTCACGTTCTCCCTCGGGGCGAACCCGGTGACGTAGAAGCTCACCGCCGTACCGGCCTTGCCGGAGTACGTGCTCGGCTCGGCGGCCGGCGTGTAGGGCATCACCTGGAAGGCTGAGCGGACCACGGCGCGGGTCCGGTCACCCATCGCGGTGAGGCTCTGCGTGCCCTTCAAACCGAAGGGTACGTCGAAGGCGACGGTTCCGGACCTGCCGTTGGCGTCCGCGTTGGCGGTGAAGGCGGGGATTCCGCCCGCGCTGTTGATGTAGAAGAGGATGCGCTCGTTGGGAGCGAACCCGCTGGCGGAGACGCTGATCCGCTGCCCGGACTTCAGGGCCCAGGGCGACGACTTGATCGTCGGGTACAGGCCCAGGACCTGGAAGGGCGCGCTGGCCGTGGTGTGGCTCTTCCTGCCGACCAGGATCAGCGTGCTGGGACCGGTGGGGGCCACCCCGACCTTGACGTCCGCGCGGCCGATGCCGCCGGATCCGTCAGCGGTCAACGTGGCGTCCGGCCTGCCGCTGGCGCGGCCCCAGTAGACGTCGATGGTCTCGCCGGCCCCGAAACCGCGGACGTTCAGCGACACCGAGTCACCGGGCTTGCCCACCATCTTGCTGGCCTTCACGGAACCGGCCACGCCACCCGCGACGAGCTGGGCCTCGGCCGTCTTCTCGGCGTCACGCTGCTGCGCGACCACGACGGCGCCGCTGCTGACGTTCTCCGGCACGGTGATCTGGGCGTTGATCGACCCCCACTTGTCGGTCTTCGCCGACGCGATGCCCTTGCCCTCGTCCTTCTTGGCCGAGGTCTTCAGGAACAGGTCCACCATGGACCTGGCGTCGAAGCCCGCGCCCTCGACGGTGGCCTTGCCGCCGGGGGTGACCAGGCCGGGGTTGACCACGATGATCGGTCCGGCCTGCCTGGGGACCCGCTGCCCGCCCAGCCTGATCGTCTTCGGCTTCTCGGAGGGCGACTCGAGCTTCTTGGACTCGCTCTTCCCGTGCCCGGACTTTTCTCCGGTGGTGTTGAGCGCTCCGCCGAAACCCCCGCTCTTCGCGACGACCTGGACGAGGGAGCCCACGGCCACCAGCGCCACGGCGATCATCAGGAACTTCTTCCAGGTGAACCGCCTCTTCGTTCCTCCGGGTCCACCGGGGTCCCCGGGGTCCCCGGGATCGCCGGGTCCTCCGGGTCCGCCGGGTCCTTCCGGTTCCACGGGCCATCCGGTCTCTTCGGATCCACCGGATCCGCGAGGTCCTTCCCGTCCTGCGGGCCATCCGCTCCCTCCGGATCCACCGGATCCACCGGATCCGCGAGGTCCTTCCCGTCCTGCGGGCCACCCGCTCCCTCCGGATCCACCGGATCCGCGAGGTCCATCCGGTCCCCAAGGCCACCCACTCCCTCCGGTCCCACCGGATCCGCCAGGGCCATCCGGTCCCCCAGGCCACCCGCTCCCTCCGGATCCACCGGATCCGCCAGGGCCATCCGGTCCCCCAGGCCACCCGCTCCCTCCGGGTGGAACCTGTTCGGTTCCATCGAAGCCCTCCGGCATTCCCTTTTCCCTGTGCTGGAAGTTTTCGGGCATGACGTTCACCTCCTCGGCCCGGGGCTAACCGACCCGGTAGATTTGCAGCTTGATGTCGCCCTGACCGGCCTCCCAGACCTGCCTGGAGTTCTTCAGGGCGGTCAGGATCCAGTTCTCGCGGCCGTCGCCGTTGTTGCCCACCATGGACTGCCGCATCTTGTTGGACATGACGATGTAGTCGATGTTCTGCCACTTCTTGGCGAAGAGCTTGTCGCGCACATCGGGGTCGGACGAGGCGTTCCAGTGGGAATGCGCGTACGGATAGAAGGGAGCGACGTCGTGGAGTTCGCTCCACAGGTCGTCGTCCATGATGATCCGCGCGTCCGCCGGCACGTGCTTGCGTATCCAGGCGACCTGCTGCTCCTGCATGCGCGTCAGGTTCAGCTTCGGCTGGTACTGGTCCGCGATCGCCACCCGTCCCTCGGTGTTGATCGTCAGCAGGTAGTTGGTGACCGGGGCGATCAGCAGTACGGCGCAGGCCAGGGCGGGCAGCGCCACCCGCACCGCCGGACGGAAGCGACGCAGCAGCCGGTCCGTCACCATGCCGATGCAGGCCGCGAACAGCGGGATCAGGGGGACGACGTAGAAGTCCAGCAGCACGCTGCCGCGCACCAGGTAGAAGGTGTACGCGAGGGTGAGCGTGCCGATCACCAGGAAACCCAGGTTCCGCTGCCGGTCCCGGAAGCCCCAGTACAGCACGGCCAGCATGGAGAGCAGGCCGAGGAGCAGGAAGAGCCCGTCCCGGGGGATCCAGCTGTTGTACAGGAAGCTGCCCTGGCCGAGCAGGGACCCCTGGTTGCGGTTGAGCTGCCACCACAGGGTGTAGAGCAGGGACACGTGGTCGGCCGGCGGGTTGTTCAGGTCGAAGTCGAAGCCACTGGGCAGGAGCTCGTTCTTCAGCACGGCGTACAGGACGTAGCCGCTGACCGGGACCGCCATCGCGAACGGCCACAGCGACTTGGCGAACCGCCGCTGCGTGGAACCCGTCACCCTGCGGTGCAGCAGGTACACCAGGGTGGGCACGAAGAAGATCGCGTTCTCCTTGGTGATCAGCGCCATCCCCAGCGCGGTCCCGGCGCCCAGCGCGTGCCGGATCCTCATGTCGCGGCCGAGCAGCAGGTACAGGCTCAGCAGCACCCAGAACATCATGAGGTTGTCCAGCAGGACCTGCCGCTGGTAGTAGACGGCGATCGGCGAGACGTTGTAGAAGAACGCGGTCACCGAGGCGGCCAGGAGGCTGCCGGACAGCCGCCGGACGATCTCGAAGAGAAGCACGATGCCGGCCAGGTGGACCAGCAGCATCAGGACCCGGCCGGTGTTGATCGCGTTGCCGAACGTCTCGAACTGGTTCGGCAGCGGGAAGGCCCAGCCGGCGAGCTGGATCCAGCCGCCGGGCGCGTGGTCGTAGTCGTAGGTGTACGGCGACAGGCTGGTCTGCCGCACCAGCGACCACGCCCGCTGCATGTAGATGCCCTCGTCGGTGAGGTACAGCGGATACTCGAACAGGTGCCAGCCGTGCGTGACGAGCCCCGTGAGCACGGCGGCGCCCAGTGCGAGCTTCCCGCCGGCCCCCAGCGGGGGGAACCGGCCCGGCGTGACGACCGGCTGCTCGGCGGGCCGCCGGGGCGCCGGGGCCTGCCCGGCGGACTGTCCGGTGGTCTGTCCGGTGGTCTGTCCGGTGGTCTGTCCGCTGGTCTGTCCGCTGGTCTGTCCGCTGGATGCGCGTCCCTTGTCGGGGACCACGACCAGCCGGGGCCTCATCGAACCCCGTCCCGGCTCACGCGACATGGGAGTCCGCCTCCGGTGGCTCGGTCCGGTGGGCGCCTACGTGCTGCGTCTTCTCCCAGTCGCTGCGGCCGGCCATCTGGCGCCGCATGGCGCGGATCGCCGCGTAGGCGAGGACGAGCTGGTACGGGTACCAGGCGACGGCCATCTTCACCACGGCCATCGGCGACCCCTTCAGCCCGTGGGCGTCGGTGAACTCGTACAGGCCGACGGCCTGCGTCACGAAGTGCGCCACCAGCATCAGCACGGGCAGCCAGGAGACGAGCGCCACCAGCACCGGGACCTTCAGGAAGAACATCATGCCGAGGGAGACCAGCAGGTACACGCCCAGCAGCGCCTGTCCGTGCGGGAACGCCAGTACGTAGAAGGCGAGCCAGCGCTGTTTGCGGGTGGGCATCTGCTTCCAGGTCCCCTTGCGCAGGGTCTGCATGAACCCCTGGCTCCACCGGGTGCGCTGCCGGACGAAGTGACCGAGCGTCGGCGGGGTCTCCTCCTTGGTGACGTAGCGGTCGTCGTAGACCACGCGTACGCGCTCCCCCGCGACGGACACCCGCAGCCCCAGGTCCGCGTCCTCGGTGAGGTTGCGGTCGTCCCAGCCGCCCAGGCGCACCAGCAGCTCGCGTGCGAAGAAGACCGTGTTGCCGCCGAGCGGGATGGCCCCCTCGAGGGCGTGGTAGTGCAGCCGGCTCTTGAACCAGAAGAAGTACTCCAGGACGTTCAGGGAGGAGTACCAGGTGGACTGGTAGTTCATCAGCTGCACGCCGGCCTGGACGACCCTGACCCGGTCCTGGAGCATCACCGTGTTGACCAGGTTGAAGATCGCGGGATGGATGTCGTCCTCGGCGTCGAAGATGGTCACCACGTCGTGACCCGTCTGCGGCAGGGCCGCGTTGAGGCCGTGGGGCTTGTTGACGGGCTGGTCGTCGAAGACGACGACCCCGACGTTGCGCACGCCCTCCCGGCCGAGTTCGGCGATCTTCTCCTCGGCCATGCCGATCGTTCCGGTGTCGTCCGCCGAGCAGATCACGAAGACCTCCAGCAGGTCGGCCGGATAGTCGGCGCGCACCACCCGCTCGATGGTGGTCTGGATGACGTCCTCTTCGTGCCGGGCCGGCAGCAGCACACTGAAGGACAGCCGGGGCGGCAGGAACTCCTCCGGCGCCCTGGCCCTGTGCTCGGCGTCCTTCTGGTCCCAGGTGTAGAGCATCAGGTACAGGACGTGCGCCGACTGCGCCGTGAGCAGGACGGAGACCGTGACCAGCACGGTGTACAGAACGGAGGTCATCGGGCGCTCCCCCGGCTCCCGTCCCACACCCACAGGGCGCTGGATGCGTAGTTGACGGCGAACGCGGCACCGATGGCGAGCACGTTCGCCGGCATGAGGGGGACTCCGCCGTGCACCAGGATCCACAGCACGAGCACGTTGACCCCGAGCCCGGTGAGCATGGACACGTTGAACTTGCCGAACCTCCTGAGCGACGGCGCCCGCGCGGTGAAGGTCCACCAGTCGTTGAGCAGGTAGTTGTTCACCACGGCGACTTCGACGGCGACGGCCGAGGCCGCGAGGAGCGGCACCCCCAGCAGGCCGTGCAGGACGTACAGCACCGCCGTGTTCACGACCGTGCCCACACCGCCGACCACCGCGAAGCGGAGCATCCGGCTCTTCAGCAGCGCCCTGATCCGAGCGCCCCAGGCCGTGGATGCGACGGATTTCAGGGACAGTTCCGCCTCCGCTCGTGGTTCGTCGGTGTGCACGGGTACCGTCCGGAAACGGTGCATATCGGCTCCTCCAAGCGGGAGACGCCCCGACTCCGCGCGGCGGGACATCACACACCAGCCTGCGCTCAGGAGCAGGCGCGGACATCACATAAACGGGTGAGCGCCATGGCCCCGTTCTGGGGAGGCGTCGCTCCCCCATTCGGGGGACGTACCACTGCCTGCCGAAAGAGGGGGGAGCCTGTTCCCTCACCCGAAGGGGGGAGCAGGTCCTCACCCGTTGGCGGGTGCAACGCCCTTCTCCCCCTGCGGAAAGTGGACCGCGCAGGGATGTCCCGGCCCGGCCCTCCCGGTGGGAGCGGCGGAGCCGGGGCCACCGGGCCGCCGGCCCAGTCTCGGCAGCCCGGCCCATGGCCCAGCAGCAGAGGTAGGTGCCTCACATGGCCGGTCGTTCCACGTCACGTTCCAGGCTAGCCGCCCGCGCCGGAGCAGCCGTCGCGGCGACGGCTCTGGCCGTCGGGCTCTCGGGCACAGCCGCTCCGGCGGGCTCCGGAGCGCTACGCGATTCCGAATGGGCGTTGCACGCCCTCAAGGCCGACCGGGCCTGGGAGACCTCCAAAGGGGAGGGCGTGACGGTAGCGGTGATCGGCACCGGCGTCGACGCCTCCCATCCCGACCTGCGGGGCCGCGTGGTCAGGAGCAAGGACGCCGACGGCACGCACGACGAGGGCTCCGCCCCGGTCCAGGGCACCCACGCGGCGGGCGTGATCGCCGGAACCGGACGCAACTACGGCGGCGACGGCCTGGTCGGGCTCGCTCCGGAGGCGCGCATACTCCCGTTCCGGGTCTACCGCGACAACACGGCCCTGACCGCCGCGACCGCCAGGGCGATCATGGACGCGGCGCGGCAGGGGGCCGAGGTCATCGACGTCACCGTCGGCTTCCGCCGCCCGAGCGACGACCTCAGGACGGCCGTCAAGTTCGCGGCCGACCGGGACGCCCTGGTCGTGGCCGGTGCGGGCGACACGGGCGGGAAGGGGAACGCGGTGACCTACCCGGCCGCCTATCCGGAGGTCCTCTCGGTCACGGCGGTCGACAAGAAGGGCACGGTCTGGCCGGACTCGCACCGCGGCAAGGACGTGGACCTGGCGGCGCCGGGTGTCGACATCCTGACCACCGCCAGGAGCCACGACTACTGGACCGGCACCGGCACCGGTTTCGCGGCGGCCTGGGTGGCGGGCTCGGCCGCGCTGCTGCGCTCCGACCACCCGAAGTGGACCGTCGAGCAGGTCACCCGGTCACTGACCGAGACGGCCACCGAGCGGGGCAGGGCGGACTGGAACGCGCGGTACGGCTGGGGGGCCGTGGCCCCCGCGGCCGCGCTGTCGCAGCGTGCCGCCCCGTCCGGCTCCGACGCGGCCGCGCCGGCGAACGCCCAGGCGGCGGACATCGGCGTCCGTCACGCCTCCGACACCGGGCCGATCCTGGTCGTGCTGGCCGTGGCCGCGGCGACGCTCGTCCTGGCCGTCGCCGCCTGGTTCCTGATCCGCCGCAGCATCACCGCGTCGGACGACGAATGACGACCCGGTTGAGCGACCGCGCCCCCGAGCGCGCGCGCCCCGAAACACCGGCCCCGGGGCGCGCGCTTTCCCATCCGCTACGGGTGCGGCTGACGGCTCTGCTGGCCTCACTCGGCCTGCTCGTGGCGGTCGCCGCGGCAACGGCCACCGCCCCGTTCCTCCCGGCCCCGGGCACCGGCGCCGCCCCGCCCCGCGCCCTGCCGGAGCCGCGTCTCCCCGCCACGGCCCGCCTCTACACCGCCCCGGACACCCCGGCCGCGGGCTGGGCGCGCGAACACGCCGACGACCACCGGGCGGCGGTCATCCGCAAGCGCATCGCCTCCCGGCCCCAGGGGACCTGGTTCACCGACGCGGACCCGTCGCAGGTGGAGAGCCAGGTGCGCGCCGTGGCCGACGCGGCCCGGGCGCGGGGCGAGCTGCCGCTCCTGGTGGCGTACGCCGCGCACCGCCGCGACTGCTCCGGGCACAGCAGCGGCGGCACCGGCGATCTGGCCTCCTACCGTGACTGGATCAGGGGCTTCGCCCGCGGGATCGGCTCGACGCGCGCGCTGGTGATCCTCGAACCGGACGCCCTCGCGCTCACCGACTGCCTCAACGCCCGGGAGCGGAAGATCCGCTTCGCGTCCCTGTTCTACGCGGGCCAGGTGCTCCGCCGCGACGCCCCGGGCTCCAAGGTCTACTACGACGCCGGCAACTCCGGCTGGCAGCCCGCCCGGACCATGGCCGACCGGCTCAGGCGCGCCGGTGCCACCCGCTACGCGGACGGCATCGCGCTGAACGTGTCCAACTTCAACCGGACCCGTGACGAGATCCGCTACGGCCGCTCGGTGCTCCGGGAACTGGACAGCACCCGCCTGACCATGGTGATCGACACCAGCCGCAACGGTGCCGGTCCGGCCCGGGGCCACCGCGCCTGCGATCCGGCGGGCCGGCGCCTGGGACGGGCCCCGACGACCGACACCGGCGTGCGCGGCGTCGACGCCTACCTGTGGGTGAAGCCGCCGGGCCAGGCCGACGGGTGCGCGGCGGCCGCGGGGACCTTCGACGCCCGGTACGCCTACCTGCTCGCCCGATAGTCGGACATAAACCCCACATCATCACCTTCAGCACATAACCCATATAAGTAACCAAACGGCCGAATTCGGGCTACTTCAATTGAGGTAGCCCGAATTCGGCCGTTTAGTGTGCATGGAATTCGACCGGTCGCAGGAAGATTTGACCAGAACTCTTTTCCTAGTGTCGTGGGCAACGCAGCAAGAAGTCCGAAGGAGCCCACCGCCCATGAAAAGAGTTCTCGTCGTGGAGCCTCATCCGCAGGTACGGGCGGCCCTTTCCGATCTCGTAGAGGACGAGCCCGGATGTGAACTCGCGGGGGCCTTCACCACCATCGCCGAGGCAATGCCACTGGTCAGTGAGCTAATGCCGGACGTGGTCCTGATCGACGCGGACACGCCGGACCGGCAGGCCCAACGACTCGGCGAACTCCTTCCCACGGCATTTCTGGTCTTTATTTCGACCGCCACCGAGCCGTGTGAGGAGTGCCCGGAGCCGTCGGCAAAAACACCCGGCATCGGCATCCTCAAGTCCGACGTAATCGAATTCCTCAGGAGTCTTACCTCATGAATTCCCCCCTGGGAAAGAACAACGACTCGACCAATCCCATGCCCGAATCCGCGGCCGCTGAGAAGAAGCCGGGTCGTGGTCGGCGGCGGCTGGTGCTGAGTGTCACGGCAGCGGCTGTGACGGCCGCCGCGATCGGCGGAACCGTCACCGCGTTTACAGTGGATTCCGTGAGCGGCTCCTCCAAGGAGAACACCGTTTCCGGGGTGCACGGCGCGCTGCACACCAAGGGCGGCGACATCGTCGACGCCAACGGCAAGAAGGTAGTGCTGACCGGCGTCAACTGGTTCGGCCTGGAAACCGGCACGTTCGCGCCGCACGGACTGTGGACCCGCAACCTCGACTCCATGGTCGAGCAGATGGTCGACACCGGGTTCAACACCCTCCGGCTGCCGTACTCCAACGAGCTGTTCGACGCCAAGAGCAAGCCCAACGGCATCGACTTCAAGCAGAACCCCGAGCTCAAGGGCCTCAACGGCCTGCAGATCATGGACAAGGTCGTCGACACGGCCACCAAGCACGGGATGATGGTCATCCTCGACCAGCACCGCCCGGACCAGTACGGGCAGAGCGAGCTCTGGTACACCGAGAAGGTCCCGGAGAGCAAGTGGCTGTCCGACTGGAAGATGCTCGCCGAGCGCTACAAGAACAACGACAAGGTCATCGGCGCGGACCTGCACAACGAGCCGCGCGGCCAGGCCACCTGGGGTGACGGCAACCCCAAGACCGACTGGAAGATCGCCGCCGAGAAGGCCGGCAACACCATCCACTCGGTCAACCCCGACTGGCTGATCTTCGTCGAGGGCAACGACAACTACAAGAACGAGACCACCTGGTGGGGCGGCGAGCTGCGGGGCGTCAAGGACCACCCGGTCAGGCTCAAGGAAGCCAATAAGGTCGTGTACTCCGCGCACGACTACGGGCCGGGCGTCTACAACCAGAACTGGTTCATGGACAAGAACTTCCCGAACAACATGCCCGCCTTCTGGGACAAGCACTGGGGCTTCGTCAAGAAGGAGAACATCGCTCCCGTGCTGCTCGGCGAGTTCGGCGGCAGGAAGAGCGCGGGCAAGAGCACCGAGGCCGTCTGGCAGCAGAGCCTGATGCAGTACCTGAAGAAGAACGGCATGAGCTACACCTACTGGTGCTGGAACCCGGACTCGGGTGACACCGGCGGCGTTCTCCAGAACGACTGGAAGACGCTGGACCAGGGCAAGAAGGACCTGCTCTCCGTCTACCAGGAGCGACTGCCGGAGGCGAAGAAGACGGCGGATTCCTCGCAGCGGTAATCGCGGCGATCCCCTTCACAGCGGTGATCCACCGCACACCACCGGGTGACCGGTGAGCGTGAGAGGCCGCGGGCATTCGTGCCCGTGGCCTCTCAGCCGTACCCGCCCGCTTCCGCGGTGCCGCCGCCCGGGCGGCGGCGACCGGGGCGATGCGGCCGAACGCCTCCGTCACGCCGACCACGGGTAGTCGTCCACAACGACGAGACCTTGGGCGAGTTCACCGGACGGCACGAGCCCCAGCCGCAGGGCGTGGGCGACCGCCTGCGTCCGGCTGTGCACGCCGAGCTTGTCGAAGATGTGGCTGACGTACGTCTTCACTGTCTGCTGCCCTATGCCCAGCTCGCGGGCGATCTCCTTGTTCGCCTTGCCGCGGGCCAGCATGACCAGTACCTCGGACTCGCGCTCGGTGAGACGCTCCGGCCCGCCCGCGCCGTTGACCTGGTCCACCAGGCGGGCGACCGCCGCGCTGGACACGTACGTCTTGCCGGCCGCCGCGGCCTTCACCGCGTGCCGCAGTTCGTCGGCCTCCGCGTTCTTCAGCAGGAAACCCGTCGCGCCCGCCCGCACCGCCGCCATCACGATGCCCCCGTCGAGCGCGCTCGTCAGCGCCACGACCCTGACCTCGGGCAGTTCCTCGCGGATCTGCTCCGTGGCCTCGATGCCGTCCATGACGGGCAGCATCAGGTCCATCAGCACCACGTCCGGGCTCAGCTCCCGGGCCAGGCGAACAGCCTCCCGGCCATTGGTCGTCTCACCGGCCACCGCGATCTCACCGTCAAGGCTCAGGAAGTCCCGCAAGCCCTGCCGGACCACCGCATGGTCCTCCGCGATCAGAACATGCACTGCCACTGATGATCTCCGTTGTCGAGCACCGGCTCGCGGCGCCACCACGACTGCTGCGCGGTACGTGCGCGCGGCCGACACGGCCGGCATCGTCCCTGCGTTCCCTCCACTTCCCAGACAACAGGGAACATGAACGGATTCTTAGGACATACCGGGAACCCGCGGCGGCCCGCGCTCATTCCACACCCGGGGATGGGAGGCGAGCGCCGCGCCCGCGGAAGACGGCGCGGTCCGGCCCCGCGCTCCGCGCCCGCAGGCCCTCGGCGCTCCGCCGGCCACGGCCACCACGGGCGCCGGCCGCGGAACGGGAGCGGGCCGCGGCCACTCGCGGAGCCTGCCGGCCCATACGGTCAGGCACTCGGCGAAGCGCTCGCAGTACGGCAGCGCCAGCAGCACCAGCGCTCCGGCGATCCAGCCGCCCAGGGCGTCGCTGAACCAGTGGTAACCCTGGTAGACGGTGGTCAGCCCGACCGCGAGGGCGGCCAGCGCGGCCAGCGCCCCCGCCGCTCTGCGGCGACGCGGGGCGAGGTGGGCCAGCGTCCCCCACACGACGACGCTGTTGGCCGTGTGCCCGGACGGGAACATGTCGCCGCCCCGGAAGAACTCGGGGGATCCAAAAGCGTGCGCGTAGTCGGGCCCCACACGCCCGGTGCCGAGTTTGACCGCGCCGACGCTCACGTTGAGCAGTACCAGCGCGGCCAGGAGGACCAGCAGCGGGCGCGGGTCCCGGCTGCGCCGGAAACGCCACCCCAGCCACGCCGCCGCCACGGTCGCCGTCGGACCTCGCTGCCCCGCGACGACGAGGACGCCCAGCAGCCCGGCCGGCTGCGGCCATTGCCGGTACGGCCGCCACATGGCCACGCGCCAGTCGAACTCCAGCAGGGGCGAGCGGGTGAGCACCGCCGCTAAGACGGCCGCGTACATCCCGGCCGCGAGCGCGAAGAGGGCCGCCGTGCGCCCGCCGCCCCCCGGCCTCCGCCGGCGTTCACGCCGAACGGAACGGTACGGCGGAAGGGCGCCACGCACTCCTGGGACGAACAGACCCCGTCTCGGGGGAAGGGGCATGATGCCCATATCGCACTCCCAGCCCCTCGGGAAGTCCGACCGTGCGGCCGGAATCCGGATGCGGCGCGATGCAACGGCACATACAGGGAATTCGGCTTCACATACCGGGAATTCCCGTTTTGCCAAATATATCCTCGGGGGCCGATGGCGACCACACGGCCGCCTGCGCCGAAGCGCCCCCCGACGGCCCCGCCCGGCCGGCCGGGCGGGGAAGCGCGCGGCCGGCCGGGGCGGGAGAGGCGCGCGGCCGGTTGGCGGGTGCCCACGGCCGGCCGGGCGGGGAAGCGCGTGGCCGGCCGGGCGGGAAGACCCACGGCCCACCGGCCAGGGAAGGCGCGCGGCCGGCCGGGAGGGGGAGGCGCCGCTCAGGACGTGCCGCTCCCCGTCGCCGTCAGCGGTGCGCCGTCCGGGTCGTCGACGACCGCCGAGGACAGCGGGATCGGCGTGAACATGGGGGGCTCCTCGTCCGGCGTCAGCGCGGTCGGGCCGTAGACCCAGTCGGTGAACGAGTAGTCGTAGGTGTCCCGCGCCCGCATGATCGCGTTGCGCTGCAGCCGTGGCGTGCCGTCGAGGTGCCACAGCTCGCCCCAGACCCGGCCCGTGCTCTGCACCCGGCGGCAGTGCTCCACCCGGACCGCCTCGTACGCCACCAGCGCGGCGTCCCAGTCGGGCCGGGTGCCCGCTTCGGCGGCCCCGGCCAGCCGGGCGTAGTGCTCGGCGAGCACCCAGCCGTCCTCGATCGCCATGATCGCGCCCTGCGCCATGTACTGCAGCGGCGGGTGGGCGGCGTCGCCGAGCAGGGCGATGCGCCCGTGCACCCAGGTCTCGATGGGGTCGCGGTCGAACATCCGCCACCAGCGGTCCCGCCACATCAGCGGGATGCCCTTGCGCACGGTGTCGCAGGTGGCTTCGAAGGCCGCGTCCAGTTCGTCGGGCGTGCCCCAGTCGTCCTGGCCGGCCAGGGCCTTGGGCGACTCGAACACGGCGACCTGGTTGAACATGTCGCCGCCGCGCAGGGCGTACTGGACGAAGTGGCAGCGGGGGCCGATGTAGACGGTGACGTCCTTCTCGGCGACGCCGTTGTCCCGGACCTGCTCGATCGGGACGGCGGCGCGGTAGGCGACGTAGTTGGAGCTGACCACGTCGTCGCCGACCAGCAGGCGGCGGGCCACGGAGTGCAGTCCGTCGGCCGCGATGACCAGTTCGGCGGCCTCGACGCGGCCGTTCTCGAGGAGGACCCGGGCGCCGTCCCCGGTGTTCTCGTAACCGATGACCGTCTGGTCGGTCAGCAGCTCGACGCCCGCGCGCTCGCAGGCGCGCAGGAAGATGCCGTGCAGGTCGCTGCGGTGGATGACCATGTACGGGAAGCCGTAGCGGCGTTCGAGGTCGCGCAGGTCGAGCCGGGTCAGTTCCCGGGAGTCGAGTGCGTCGCGCATGACCATGTTCTCGGGGACGACGCCGAGTTCCTTGGCCTCGTCGAGCAGGCCGTACTGGTCGAGGATGCGGGTGCAGTTGGGGCCGATCTGCAGGCCGGCGCCCACCTCGCCGAACTGCGGGGCCCGTTCGAGGACGCGCACGCGCAGTCCCTGGCGGGCCAGGGCGAAGGCGGAGCTGAGGCCGCCGATGCCGCCGCCGACCACGAGGACGTCGGGCCGCCCGACGGGGGTGGCTTGGGGTGTCATGATCTGTTCCTTCGGTCGCGGGGCGGGCGGGCCCCGGGTCAGAGCCAGGCGCCCAGAGCGGGGGCGGGCGTGCCGTCTGCGGTGAGCGGGCCGGCGTCCCGCCCGGTCAGGTAGGCCGCGATGGCGTGCAGCCGTCCCGTGACCGGGACGGCTTCACCGGCGCCCGGCAGGTGCCACGCGGCTCCGGTGGCCGGGGCGCGCAGGGTCACGGCCGGGCCGGGGGCCGCGGCGCGCTTGGCGACGACGTCGTCGCACAGGGCGGTGAGGAAGTCGTCCGGCAGGTCGGCGAACGTCACGCCGTTCGCCAGGTCGACGGCGTGCACGCACACCTCGCGGGAGCGCAGCCAGGGCACCTCGGTGGCCGGCACGGTCCGGCCCTGCGCGGTGACGACCTGCGCGCGCCACCGCTCCTCGTCGAGAGCCGCCATCCCCTGCTCCAGCGCGTCCGCGGAGTCGTGCAGCCACGCGGCCAGCTCGGCGGCCGGCAGGGCGCGGCCCCGTTCGATGCCGGCGGCGCGTTCCTCGGGCGAGGCGTACATCGGTGTGGGTTCGCCGGTGGCGGCCCAGTGCACCAGGTTGGACAGCGCCTCGGCGTTGGCGGCGACGTGCGCCGTCACGTGCGCCCGGCTCCAGCCGGGCAGGGCGCTCGGCGCGGCGAAGGCGTCGTCGTCCAGTCCGGCGGCGGCCTTGATCACCAGCTCGGTGCCGAGCCGGGCCCAGCGGCGGGCGTCGTCGAAGGTCCGGGACATCAGGAGGCGTTCTCCTTGACGACCCGGTTCTCCAGGCGGCCGATGCCGTCGATCTCGGCGACGACGGTCTCGCCGCCGAGGAGGTAGCGCTCGGGCCTGCGGGCGTGGCCGACGCCGCCGGGGGTGCCGGTGGCGATGATGTCGCCGGGGTTGAGGCGGACGATGGTGGAGACGTACTCGACCAGGTCGACCGGGTCGAAGAGCAGGTCGCCGGTGGTGTCGGACTGCATGACCTCGCCGTCGACGAGCAGGCGCACGTCCAGCGACGGGCGGACCCCGCCCGGCAGTTCGTCGGGGGTGACGAGGTACGGGCCGACGGGCGTGGTGGAGTCCCACACCTTGCCCTGCAGCCACTCGCGGGTGCGGAACTGCCAGTCGCGGCAGGTGATGTCGTTCAGCACGGTGAAGCCCGCGATGGCGCGCTCGGCCTCCTCGCCCCGGGCCCGGCGCACCGGCGCTCCGACGACGACGGCGAGCTCGACCTCCCAGTCGAACTGCCCGGTCTCCTCGGGGCGCACGATGTCGTCGCCAGCGCCGATCAGCGAGTCGGCGAACTTGGCGAAGAGGGTGGGGTGTTCGGGCAGGTCGCGGCCCATCTCCTGGATGTGGTTGCGGTAGTTCAGGCCGACGCAGACGATCTTCGACGGCCGCGGGACCAGCGGCGCGAAGTCGGCGCCGGCCAGGTCGTACGCCTCACCGGTCGCCGTGGCGGCGCGCTCGGCCCAGCCCTCCTGGGCGAGCAGGGCGCCCAGGTCGGGGACGCCGAGGTCGACCAGGGTGTCGCCGTCGAGCCGGACGGCCCGGGTGGTGCCGCCGGTGCGGAGGGTGGCGAGCTTCATCGGGTGGTTCCTTCCACGTGGGTGCGGTCGAGCCGGAGGGCCTCGAAGATCGGGGCGTCGCTGAACCGGAACAGGTCCAGGGCGCCGGAGTCGGAGTCGGTGGCGCCGGCCTCGGAGCGCACGGAGAGCGGCTGCCAGGACGGCACGACGAACAGGTCGCCGCGGGTGACCGACCAGGAGGTGCCGCCGACGGTGACGGTGCCGGAGCCGTCGAAGACCTGGTACACCGACGAGCCGGTCCCGCGCACCGGCGCGGTCTCGGCGCCGCGGACGATCCGGTGCATCTCGGCGCGGATGGTGGGCAGGACGTCGGCGCCGGTGGCCGGGTCGGTGAAGCGGACGGCCGCGTGACCGGGCTCGACGGTGCCGGCGAAGCCCTCGGCCTCCAGGGCGAGCTGGTCGGCCAGGGCGCGGTCGGTGTGCTCCCAGCGGTAGGCCAGCAGCGGCGAGCCGGGGGCGGTGGCGCCCACGGAGAGCGGGCGCAGGCCGGGGTGGCCCCACAGGCGTTCGGAGCGGGAACGCTCGGGGGTGATCCGTTCCGCGACGGTGATCTCGTCCCGGCCGAACTCGAAGAACTGGCTCTCGGTGGCGTACTGGAAGGGGATGTCCAGTCCGTCGATCCAGGCCATCGGCTCGGCGGTGGCGTTGTGGTGGGCGTGCCAGTTCCAGCCCGCCTGCGGGAGGAAGTCGCCGCGCCGCATGGGCACCGGGTCGCGTCCGACGACCGTCCACACGCCCTCGCCCTCGACGACGAAGCGGAAGGCGTGCTGGGTGTGGCGGTGCTCGGGGGCGTCCTCGCCGGGCATCAGGTACTGGATCGCCGCCCACAGCGTCGGGGTGGCGAAGGGCCTGCCGCCGAGGGAGGGGTTGGCCAGCGCGATGGCCCGGCGCTCACCGCCGCGGCCGACGGGGACCAGGTCGCCGGCCTGGGCGGCCAGTTCCCGCAGCCGCTGCCAGCGCCACAGGTGCGGCACGGCGCGGGAGCGCGGGTGGGCCGGCATGAGGTCGCCGATCTCGGTCCACAGCGGTACGAGCAACTCGCTCTCGAAGCCCCGGTACAGCTCTTCGAGCGCCGGGGTGACCTCGGGCTGCCCCTCGGCGGTGACGGCCTGGAGCCGGACCGGGGAACCGGTTGCGTTGTCTTGGGCGATGGAGGACTGAGTCACACTCCGCAGGGTGCAGTGTGTCCTCCAGGAGAACAGATAGATTCTGGAAAGCAGAATTCAGCCGGAATCCAGCAAGCCCGGCGACCCGGAGGACCAGCGATGGACAAGCCGCTCAAGACGCCGCCGCCGTATCCCATCGCCAGCGTGGACCACGCGCTGCGGGCGGCGACCATCCTGCAGATGGAGGGCGGCGCGACGGTGTCGCAGATCGCCGAGCGTCTGGGCGTGGCCCGGTCGACCGCCCACCGGGTGCTGGCGATGCTCGTCTACCGGGACTTCGCCGTGCAGGACGAGGACCGCGTCTACCGGGCGGGGCCGGTGCTGGAACTGGCCGCGCACTCCCAGTCGCTCGTGTCGCGGCTGCGCGCCGCGGCGCTGCCCCACCTGCACCGGGTCGTCGACCTGCTGGACGAGACGACGAACCTGACCGTGCGCACCGGGGACACGGCCCGCTTCATCGCCAGCGTCGAGTGCCGGCAGGCGCTGCGGGTCGGCTCCCGGGAGGGCATGGTGTTCCCGGCCCACCGCACGACGGCGGGGCTGCTCCTGCTCGCCGACCTGACCGACGCGGAGCTGGAGGAGGTCTACGCCCCCGAGCGCTACCGCGACCGTCCGGCCGACCGCCCTGAACTCGGCCGGCTGCGCACCGAGCTGAGGCGTCTGCGCCGTAACGGGTTCGCGGTGAACAAGGAGCGCTCCGAACGCGGCCTCGTGGCCGTCGGCGTGCCGGTGCGCGACCGGGACGGCACCGCGGTGGCCGGTCTGTCGGTGTCCATGCCCAGCGTGCGCTACGACCCCCACCGCCTCCAGTCCCTGGCCGCGACTCTGGCCGCCACGGCGCACGCCCTGGAGAAGGACCTGGAGAAGGACCTGGAGAAGGACCCGGCCGAGCCCACCACCTCACCCTTCTGACCCGACTGCCCCCTCGCTGACCTGGCCCTGCCGCTGAGCGGACACCGGAGCGGATGCCGGAGCAGACTCTCTTTACATGATGGTTGTTCGGCTTAGGTTGCGAACAAATCATTGACGTGACGTAAAGCGAGTGTCATTCTCCACGGCATCGCGCCGGACTCGCGTCGTGCCCTGCCTCCCCCACCACGCACGCGGAGCCGAACCGTTCCACACGCTCGAGGCTCCCCCCGTGGGACGCCCGCCTTCCCCAGCCAGGGAGAAAAACAGCAATGACGCTCAACAACGGGACGACGACGTCCCAGGGCCCAACCGCGGGGGCCGCCCGGACGCCGGGCTACGCGGGAACACTGGCTGCCGCCTGCAGCGCGGTCTTCGTGGCCCAGGTCGCGAACGCGCTGCCGGCCTCGCTCAACGGGCTCTTCCAGGAGGACCTGCACACCCACGGATCCCAGCTCACCTGGATCACCGCGGCGTTCATGATCGCCGTGGTCTGCTTCGAGTTCACCTTCGGCGTCCTCGGCGACCTGTTCGGCCGGCGACGGCTGGTCGTGGCCGGCACGCTCCTGGTCGCCGCGGGCAGCAGCGTGGCCGCGCTCGCCCCCACCGTCCAGGTGCTGTGGATCGGCGCCGCCCTGAACGGACTCGGCGCCGGCGCCATGTTCCCCGGCTCGCTCACCGCGATCACCGCCGTCACCCGCACCATGCGGGCACGGGCGCACTCCGTGGCCGTCTGGAGCGGCTTCCTGTCCGCGGGCGCGGCCGTCTCGCCGTTGCTCGGCGGCATGTTCGCCAAGATCGGGTCGTGGCGGGGTTCCTTCTGGGTCCTCGTCGGGCTCGCCCTGGTCAGCACGGTGCTCACCCTGGCGCTGGCCACGGAGTCGAAGGCGCCCGAGGGCCGCAAGCTCGACGTGCCCGGTCAGATCGCCTTCGCCATCGGTCTCACCCTGGTCCTGTTCGGCGCGGTCGAGGGGCCCGAGTCGGGCTGGACCACGCTTCCCGTCCTGCTCGCCTTCGCCATCGGCATCTGCTTCCTCGCCGGGTTCGTCGTCGTGGAGCTTGGGGCCGAGTCGCCGATCTTCGACCTGAAGCTGTTCCGCAACCGGGCCTTCGCGGTGTCGTCCGTCGTCGCGGTCATCGGCATGCTCGCCTTCCTCGGCGCCTGCTTCGCCACCAGCATGTGGCTGGGTCCGGTGCAGCACCAGGACCCGATCCGCGTCGCGATCCCCTTCCTGCTCCTGCAGGGGCCCACCTTCCTGCTGATCCCGATCGTCTCGCGCCTGCTCCACCGGGTCGCCCCGTCCTGGCTGCTGACCAGCGGTTTCGTCCTGATGGCGGTCGGGTCCCTGCTGTGCACCCGGCTGGACGTCACCGACCCGGACCTCGGGGCGTTCGTCGCGCCCGCCCTGCTGATCGGCATCGGCTTCGCCCTGACCGTCAGCTCGGTGACGGCCGTGGCGCTCAACAGCGTGCCCCTGAACCTGGCGGGCATGGCGAGCGCCACCACCAACATGCTGCGGGACCTCGGCTTCGCCCTCGGCCCCGTGGTCGTCGGCGCGGTCGCCCTGAGCAACGCCGGGTCGGCGTTCGCCTCCAACCTGCCCGGCGCGCACCTGCCGCCCGCGCAGGAGGCGGCGGCACGCCAGATCGCCGAGGCCGGAGGCCCCATCGCCGTGAACAGCCTGCCGTCCGTCGTCCCCGGCTCCGCGGCGCACGGGGTGGCCCTCGAGGCCCTGGGCAGCGGCTTCAGCACCGCGTACCTGGTGTGCGGTGTGGCTGCGGCGATCGCCGCACTGCTGACCGCCGTCGGCATGATCGGAACCCACAAGCACCGCTCCGGCGAGCACGAGGAGATCCCCTCCACCGCGCCCGAGGGCGACGGCAGGCAGGAAACAGCCCTCACCCGCTGACCCACCAGGCGACCCGGTCTCCGGCGCGAGGCGTACCACCCCGGGGCCCGGAGACTCCCCGCACGTCACCGCACGTCACCGCGCATCTCCGTACGCCGCCGCGCGGGCGACAGGGCACCGGCCACCACGGCCGGTGCCCTGCGCATGTCCGACCCGCCGAGCCCACGCCGGGCGGCGACGGGGAGGCCGGAAGGGCGGAAGGGTGGAAGGGTGGAACAGCCCGTTCGACGGCCGTTCGTCCTGCGCCCCGCGGATGCCGGCAGAAACTGGGAGGTGCACCTCGGGCTCGTCAGCACGCGCCCGGAGAAGCTGTACGGCACGGGCCCGGACAACTTGTGGGCGCTCTCGAGTGACTTTCCGCGGCCGGTCGCGCCGCACATCAGCCGACGTCGATCACGATCTTGCCCTGGGCGGTGCCGCTCTCCACGGCCGCGTGGGCGTCGGCGACGTCGGCGAGCGTGAAGTGCCGCGGGTCGAGCAGCGGCCTGAGCGCCCCGGCGTCGGCGAGGGCGGCGGCCTCGCCCATGATCTCGCCGTGGTGCTCCCGGCCGTGCCCGGTCAGCAGCGGCAGCAGGGTGAAGACGCCGGAGTAGGTCGCCCCGCGGAAGGACAGCGGCGCGATGCTGTGGGTTCCCCAGCCCAGGGCGCTGACCACGTGGCCCGTGTAGGTGCGCACCGCCGCGAAGGAGTCGTCGAGCACGGACCCTCCGACGGTGTCGAAGACGACGTCGAAGCCCTCGCCACCGGTGTACTTGGCGACGTACTCGTCGACGGAGGAGGAGGTGTAGTCGATCGGCGTGGCCCCCAGGCGCTCGACGACCTCCCGTCGCGCGGGCGACGCGGTGGCGAAGACCTCGGCACCGCGGGCCCGGGCGATCTGCACGGCCACATGCCCGATCCCGCCGGCCCCGCCGTGGACGAGGACCTTCTGCCCCGCGTGTACCCGTGCCCTGTCGACCAGGCCCTCCCAGGCCGTGATGAAGACCAGGGGGAGGGCCGCGGCCTCGCGCAGGGTGAGGGCGGCCGGCTTGCGGGCGATCAGGCGGGCGTCGACGGCCGCGTACTCGGCGAGCGAGCCCTGCACGGCACCGACGCCCCCGGTCATGCCGAAGACCTCGTCACCGGGCGCGAAGCCGTGGACGCCGGGGCCGACCTCCTCGACCACACCGGCCAGATCCAGGCCGAGGACGGCCGGCAGCGTACGCCGGGCGTGGGCGGCCTTGCCGGCCCGGATCTTGGTGTCCAGCGGGTTGACGCCGCTGGCTCCGACCCTGACCAGCGCCTGCCCCGGGCCGGGCGCGGGCTTGTCGATCTCGCCGAGGACCAGCGGGGTGCCGAACTCGTGCAATATCACTGCGCGCATGACTGCGCCTCTTTCCTGTCGTACCGGGTGGATATGGGCCGGCGCGTGCACCGGGTGCGCTCAGGTGTGGCCGGCGACGTGCCGCGGCCTTCGCCTCCTCCGTCGAGCAGTGCGGTGATGACGCCGTTCCCGTTGGACGACTCGGCGAACGCTCCGTGCCCGAACACGATCGTCGGCTCGGCCGAGGCGGTCGTGGTGATGCTCATGGCCGGCTCCTCTTCATCTGCGCGGGCATGCGGCAAGCCTGTTCCGGCGCCGGGCCGCCCGCATCCGTGGGCCCCGGCGGGAGTCCCCGGTGTTCGGGCCCGGGCACGGCGACCGTGCGCCGACGGCAATTCTAGACACGATGTTGGACAACGTGTCCAATCTTGCTTAGGCTCCGACGACAGCGCAGTTCAGCGCCTTCTTCATCCGGACTCGAGAGTGGAATCGCAGTGAGTGCTGGTGGAACGACCCGTCCGACCCTCCTCCTGGTGCACGGGGCGTGGCACGGCTCGTGGTGCTGGGAGAGACTGACCCCGATACTCGAAGCCGACGGCTGGACGACCCGGACCGTGGACCTCCCCAGCGCCGGCTCGGGGGCCGGCGTACGGGACGACGCGCGCGTGGTGCTGCAGGCTCTGGCCCGGATCGACGGCCCGGTGGTCGTGGTCGCCCACTCCTACGGCGGTGTGCCGGCCACCCAGGCCGTCGCCGAGGCCGCCCACGTCTCGCACGTCGTGTACCTGGCGGCCTACCAACTCGACGTCGGCGAGAGCCTGCTCAGCCACCATGGCGCGCCCCCGCCGGCGGATCCCGGCGGATTCCAGGCCGTGCCGGACCATCCGGTCCCGCTCTTCTATGCGGACGTCCCCGCGGCCGACGCGGAGGCGGCCGCCGGGCGCCTGGTACCCCAGAGCACGAGATCCTTCAGCGACACGCTGACCGCGGCCGGGTGGCACACCGTCCCCTCGACGTACGTCGTCTGCGAGCAGGACCGGGCGCTGCCGCCGGGCGACCAGGAGCAGCTCGCCGTCAGGTCCGGCTCCGTGCACCGCATCGCGAGCGGTCACTCGCCGTTCCTGTCGATGCCCGGGGAGTTCGCCCGCCTTCTCGCGAAGATCGCGTCCGGGTCGGCCGGGTGAGCCGTCTCCTGGACGCCGACGGGGGTGCGCCCCCCCCATGGCCCGACCGGCCGCGAGCCGTGCCTCCTCCCCCACGGGGGCCGTTTCCGCAGCTCCGTAGGATGGCGGCATGGCTTCCACCACGCGACGACGTTCCACCGCGGCCGACCGGCGGGCCTCACTCGAGCAGCGCATGGTGTCCGCGCTCGAGGAACTCCTGCGGGGCGGTCTGACCTACACCGAACTGAGCGTCGAGCAGATCGCGCACGCCGCGGGGATCTCGCGGTCGACCTTCTATCTGTACTTCCGCGACAAGGTCGACGTCCTGCTGCGGGTGAGCGGTTCGCTCAGGACCCGGAGCTACGAGATCGCGGAGGCGTGGGAACCCTGCGGGCCCGACGGCGGCGCCGACGGGCTGGCCCGCACCTACGAACAGATCATGCGGCACTACCGCGAGCACGCGGCCCTGCTGTCGGCCATCCACGAGGTGGCCGCCTACGACCCCGCGGTCCGCGACTCCTGGTCGGCGCACCAGGACCGCTTCGTCGACAACACGGTGGCGGTGCTGGAGGAGGAGCAGCGGGCCGGCCGCACGCCCGCGGACATCGATCCGCGGCTCGCCGCGCGGGTGATCGTCCAGGGGGGCGGCGAGGTCATCACCCGGCAGGTGGTCGGCGGCGACGGCAGCGACGACGCCGACGTGGCCCGGGAACTCGCCCACGGCTACTGGCACGGCGTGTACCGCCGCCCGGCGCTCAGGAACTGACCGTGGCGGCCTGGCGCCGCCCGGCCCGCCGCACCTACCCCGGCAACGGGGAAGCGACAGGGATGTACGGCGGGAAACCGTTCCTCGGGACTGAGCAGGAGTGATCCCAGTCAACCGCACGCCCCGAACGGTCTTGGGCGCTCCCCCACTGCCTCAAGGGCGTGGGAGGTGCCCCCAGGTCCCCGGCGTACTCAGCCCCGGGGCGATGGCACGCATCCTGCGCGTGGTCCGTTCCAGGCAGCCCGGTTCCCCGTACGACCTGGCCATATGGCTACGGCCAGAGGTGGCGAGGAGGCCCTGGACCATTACTCCGGTGGAGCAGGGGCCTCGCACACTGGCGCCGCACCAGGCGGCCCAGATCGTGCGGAAAACGCTATCGCGTTCCCCACGCGGCGCCGCAACCCCGCGAGCCGACCATCACACGATCGAGCTAAACGGACCTCATACTGTCAACGCTGAGCAGTGGCCAACCCCTTCAGGGGGCCTGGAGTTCGAACTCCGCGCGGTCCGACGTCACGCCGTTGATCTGCAGGGCGATGGCGTGCGGGCCCGGGTGGTGGCGGCGGGTGGTGAGGAGCCGGAAGGAGTGTTCCCGGGCCACCCTGATCGTCTCGTCCGGGGCGAGGGTGCGGGTCATGAGCTTGAACGTCCTGGTACTCCGCGAGCCGTCGGCCCTGTGGTGGTGGACCACGTAGTCGATCGCCGGCCGGGCGTCCTCGGCGCCGGTGTTGCGGATGGTCGCGGTGAAGCGGACGCTCCCGCCGAACGGAACACGGGTGCGGTCGAGCACCGGTCCGTCGACCTCGAGTGCCGCCGGGCGAAGCCGAGCAGTTCGAGGGCGCCGGGGTGGCCGCGTTTGACGAGCGTGCGCAGTCCGTGGCGCACCAGCCGTCCCGTCGTCGGGGCGGGGGCGCCCAGCCAGCGCCGGGCGGTGGCCACGGCGAGGTCGGCGTGGTCACGGCTGAGGTCGTCGAGGTGGTTGGCGACGGATCGCCGGACGTACTCGCTGTCGTCGCGGTGGAGGGCGTCGAGGACGGGCACGGTCGCGCCGGGGCGGGCGATGAGTTCCGGCACCCGGACCGACCAGGGAAGGTAGGGCCGGGTGCCCTACGAGGCGAGGCGGCGCACATCGGCGTCGGGTGACGCCGTCCATCCGGCGATGATCCCGAGCGCCCGGTCCAGGTCGTGCCGCAGCAGGACACGCAGGGCGAACTCGGAGGTCAGCCGCCCGGTGAGGTCGGCCAGAAGCGCCATGGCATCGTCGAAGGCGGCGTCGGTGCCCTCGGCCACGGCCTTCGCGGCGACGGCACTCGTGACCGGCCGGATGAGCCACCCGCCGAACTCCGGTACGGCGTCCCGGGCGGCTCGCACCACGCCCGCCGGCTCGGCGTAGCCGCCCGGTACGTCCGCGAGGAGGGCGTCGCGCCGCAGGTCGGCCCGTTCGCGCAGCGGGAGGGGGTCGAGCCGGTGCGCGGCCGCCCGCAGCGAGGCGGGTTCCATGCCGGGCAGCGCGGTGCGGACGGCCCGGGTCAGCAACCGCGCGGTGTGGCCGTTGACGAGTTCGTCGGAGAAGGGCATGGTCGTCTCCTCCAGGCGGTCAGGGCGCGACGTGCTGGAGCACGGTCGTGAACTGCCAGTCGACGGTGGCGTGGTCGATCGCCTCGTGCACGGGCGAGCCGCCCATCTCGCCGGTGATCCCGGCGGCTCCCGAGCGGGCGTGCTCGATGCTGTCGTAGGCGACGATGTCGAGGACCGTGCCGTCGTCGCGCACGACGATCCGGCGCCACTGGAAGCCGGGCCGGCCCTTGAGGTACTCGTTGACGTCCGTGTTCGCCGCGACGAAGTCCTCCGGCGTGAGGCCGGGCGCGGGGCGGAGGGTGGTCACTTCCAGGATCTCGGACATGACAGGGTGTCCTTTCCGACGGGGTGGCGGTTGCGGCTCGGCGGATGCCGTCCGCCCGCGGTTTCTCCAGCGTGCGTGCCGCCCGGTGGGGGGAAGGCAGGGCCCGCCCGGGTGTACGGCGCCCAGGAAGGGGCCGCGGTCCGGGCGGGGTGACGGGACGCTCAGGCCGGCTCCGCCATCGAGGCCAGATACGTCAGGGCCTCCTCGCTGCGGCTACCGGGCTCTGGGGTGCCGACGAGCAGTTGCTGGCCGGGAGCGTCGACCACTTCGAACGTCTGGTAGGTCAGCTCGACGCGGCCCACCTCGGGGTGCACGAACACCTTGAACTTCCGGGTGAGGCCCGCGACGTCGTGGTCGGCCCACAGCGCTCTGAACTGGGGTGAGGCCGCACTGAGTTCGGCGACGAGGTCGGTGATCTCCGCGTCGTCCGGGAAGCGCCCCGCGTTCAGGCGCAGCGCGTACACGCTGCTGCTCAGCTGCAGCTCCCAGTCGGCGAACACCTCCTTGGCCCGGGGGTCGGTGAAGAGGACACGCGGCATGTTCCGCTCGGTGCCGAACGGCGACAGCAGCGCGTCGGCGATCGGGTTCGCCGCGAGCACGTCGAGGGCCGGGCCG
Organism: Streptomyces sp. NPDC020996; assembly: GCF_040641355.1. NCBI lineage: Bacteria > Bacillati > Actinomycetota > Actinomycetes > Kitasatosporales > Streptomycetaceae > Streptomyces > Streptomyces sp. NPDC020996. Next base: position 243,715 of record NZ_JBFADM010000002.1, on the reverse strand, counting down.
AGCACGTATGCCGCCGCCTGGGCGAAGGTCTCCAGCAGCCGCAGCAGCGACGGGTGCACGAGGTCCCGGGGACTGTCGGGGCCCAGCCGGGGATTGAGCCCCGCCAGCCGGAACAGGTGCTCGCGTGCCTCGGGCGCGAGGCGCAGGGCGTGCCCGAGGGCATCGATCACCTGAGCGGAGGGGTTGCGCTCGCGTCCCTGCTCGAGACGGGCGTAGTAGTCCGCGCTGACCCCGGCGAGCACGGCGACCTCCTCGCGCCGCAGGCCGCGGACGCGTCGCCCGGAGACCCCGCCGGCCAGCCCCGCGTCGCCCGGCTCCACACGCGAGCGGCTCGCGCGGAGGAAGGCACCGAGCTCGTTGTCACGTGGGGTCATGTCACCGATGCTAGCCCCGCCCGCCGGGTCGGCGATCCGCTGGTTCGGGACCGTCAGCCGCCTGATCACGGACGCTCTCCCGCCCCCGCCCTCGCGGCGCCCCGGTCAGGCTCCCGGAATGACATACGGCATGTCCAGCAGGATCCGGTGCCCCACGATCTTCCACTCGCCGTCGATCCGGCGCAGGTCGGTGTCGTAGTACCCGGACTCGATGGGTTGCACGGTGCCCTGGGAGCCGAGGGTGCCCTCCGCCCAGCCGCCCTCGGGGCGCGCGGCGGCCTGGACGCGGAAGACGATGAACTGGGCGTTCATGTGGGCGCGGTCACCGTCCACCTCGATGATGTGGTCGGCGGTCACATGGTGGCTGGAGCCGCCCACGGGGTGCGGGGCCATGTGGTGGTCCACCGCGTACTCCACGGCCGCCCCGCCGATCATGGGCGGCGCGACCGGCGCGTGGCTGCCGGGGCCCGTCCTGGAGAAGCTCTGCACGACCGCGTCGTCGGTGAACAGCGCCCCCTGGGTCTTGCCGTCGCGCTGGTCCGTGGCCCGTACGTAGCGCGCCAGAACCTCCTGGATCTCGCGCTCGTCGCTCATGGCGGCCCTCTCTTGTCGTACCGGGAGACCCGTCCGGGATCCGGCCGGCGTCTCTCACCGGTTCCCCCCAGCCTCCACCCGCGCCCCACGGCGAAGAAGGGCGCGTGAGCCTGGGTGTGCGGCACCCAGGCTCATGGTCTCTTCCCCGACCTCCGCCGATGCGGTGAAGTCGAAGGCGCGACAGCCGCTGTCTTGGCACATCTGAAGGAGCACGCATGCCCACGCCAGCAGAATCGAAGACCGTCCTGATCACCGGCGCCAGCAGCGGCATCGGCGAGGCCACCGCGCGCCGGCTCGCCGGGCTCGGCCACCGGGTGCTCCTCGGCGCCCGCCGGACCGACCGCCTGGCTGCCCTCGCCGGAGAGCTTCGTGCGGCCGGCGCCTCGGTCGCCCACCGCGAACTCGACGTGACCAGCCTGGACTCCGTGCGCGCCTTCGCCGCCGCCGGCGTGGAGGAGTACGGCGGTATCGACGTGCTGATCAACAACGCCGGCGTGATGCCGTTGTCACCGATCGAGGACCTGCGCATCGCCGAGTGGGAACAGATGATCGACGTCAACCTGCGCGGGGTGCTCCACGGGATCGCCGCCGTGCTGCCTCAGATGCGGCGGCAGGCAGGCGGCCACGTCGTCAACGTGTCGTCGGTGTCGGGGCACCGGGTGGATCCGACCGCCGCCGTCTACAGTGCCACCAAGTTCGCCGTGGCTGCCGTGTCGGAGGGGCTGCGGCAGGAGAGCCGGGACATCCGGGTCACCGTCGTCAGCCCCGGATTCACACAGAGCGAGTTGACGCACCGCGGTGGATCGCCGGAAGCCCAGGGTGCCGCCCGTACGGCGGCTGAGCAACTGGCGATCCCCGCCTCGGCCATCGCCGACGCGATCGCCTTCGCCATCGACCAGCCGGCGAACGTCGACGTCAACGAACTGATCGTGCGCCCCACCGCCCAGGGCTGACGGCCGAGGCGCCGGGCCGCTCCGTGCCTGACGGTGGGACGGTCGGCGGTGACGCCGGTGGTCACTGTGTGGATGACGGGCTGCGGCCACGGGCCGCCACAGGGATCGGCCGAGGCGGCAGAACCGCTCATCGTGTCGGCCGTCCGCGTGACTTCGACCGGCCTCACACGCCGCTCGACGTGCCGAGGCCTGTCAGCGCGCCTACCGGGTCCGGGTCGGGGGTGCCGCGGGGCCACCAGTCGTCGTGGCCGGGCTCCGACTCGTACGCGTACCACAGCCCGTCGCGGCCCAGGCGGAGCTGGACGTGGCCGCGCGGGTGCGTGAGGCGGTTGTGCCATGGCCGGAACGGCGGCAGGTCGGCGGCGAGGAGCAGCGGGCGGGCACGGTCGAAGCGGCCGGCCGGCGGATCCCAGGGTTCCTCCAGGACGGCCAGCCCCTCCGGGCCGCCCTGCCGCCAGGCGGCCACGGCGCGCGCCAGCTCCGCCGGGGTGCGCCCGGCGGCCGTGGCGAGCGAGGAGTACAGCGCGCGGGTGGCCACGGTGAGGCCCGAGCCGGGGCGGGCGGCGGCGAGCCGGACCGCGTCCTGCCAGAGCGTCAGCTCGGCCACCGGGTCGTCGCCGGTGACGAGCAGGGCATGCGCGCGGGCGGCGGCATCGGTCGCCAGCTGGTCCAGCGCGAAGGGGTCCGGCCCTCCCGGCGCCGCCGGGTAGACCGGCGGCTGCCCGGGATGCGGCGGCGCGGGCAACGGCGGCGGCAACGGCGGAAGTTGTCGCCGGGCGACGGCGTCGGTGGCCCGTACGCCGGGCAGCGGTGCCGGTTCCCGGTCCCGGGCGGCGCGGGCCGCGCGCGCGGCGCTGAGGCGGGAGAGGGCGTCAAGCAGCTCGCGTTCGCCGCGGCCGCGCAGCAGGAGCAGCACGAAGGGGTCCGCGTCGAGCAGACGGGCCGTCTGGTAGCACAGGGCCGCGGCGTGCTTGCACGGGTGCCCCCGGTCGGGGCAGCTGCAGTGCGGCTCCAGATCGCCCGGGCCCGGCAGCAGCGGCACTCCGCAGTCGGCGAGGGAGTGCGGCAACTCCTTGTCCAGCAGCGCGGCGATGTGCCCGGGCCGCTCGACGGCAGCGTCCAGGAACCGGTCCCAGTCGGCGTCGTCCAGCGTGCGCAGCCGCACCTGCACGCGGTAAGGGCGCGGCCGGCTGCCCTGCACGTACGCGAGGACGAGGCCGGGGGTCACCGTGATGGCGTCCACGTGGCCCTGCTCGGCGTAACCCCGGCCCCGGGCCAGCCGCTTGGCGTCCAGCGCGCCTTCCTCCAGCGTCGTGACCCACGCGTTGCCCCACCAGGTCTCGGCGAAGCGCGCGTCCCCGCCCGACGAGCGGGGCGGGAAGGCGGCGAAGGTACGACGAAGGTCGCCGTCGCGGGAGGGAGCGGCCATCGACCGGGGAACGGTGGGGACCGCGGGGAACGCCGGGATGGCGCCGACCTCACCGCCGCCGTGACTGTCGTCGCCGTGACCGCTGTGGGCGGGGCCGCTGGGGGGTGGGACCTCCTTCGGCCGGGTCGTCGCGTCCTCGCTAGGCATGCCGAAGGCTCCGGCGAGCAACTCCCCCACGCTACGGGCCTGCGGCCCACCGGCGGCGCGTGCCGACGGACGACGGGGCTCACGCGCGGGCCCGGCGTTCCGGTGCTCGGGGCCGCGATGCTCCGGGGCGCGATGCTCCGGGGCGCGATGCTCCGGGCTGCGATGCTCCGGGGCGCGATGCTCCGGGCTGCGGGGATCCGGGCTGCGGGGATCCGAGATCCGGCGGTCGGCATCGACGCGGTCGGCGTGCCGCGGCTCGGCGTCCGCGTCCGTACGGTCGTCGTTACGGCGGCCGGTGTCCGTGCGTCCGGCGTCCGTACGGTAGTCGTTACGGCGGCCGGTGTCCGTGCGTCCAGGGTCCGTGCGGTCGGCGTCCGATTGCCTGTGCCGCAAAGCCGCGCGCAACGCCTCGCGCGCGATGTCTGCGGGACGTGGTCCGCGCGTCCCCGCTCCGCCGGGCGGACTCGGCCGGACGCCGGGGGCGGGCTCGGCATCCCGGGCGCTCCGGCCCGTCTTCCGGTCACCCGCCGGGGCTGCCGCCCCGCCGCCGGACCGGCCCGCTCCCCCGTCGGCAGGCGAACCCGCTTCCGTGTCCGGCGAGTTGACGGAGTGCCCCTCTGTCGAAGTCCCCTCCGCCGGTGTCTCCCCGGCCGCGTCACCCGGCGCCGGGGCGGCCGCCGGCTCCTCCGCGATTCCTCCGGCGGCGGCGCTTCCCAGGACACGCCGGGCGGAGACCGCCTGCCGCAGCGCCGCGCGGGCGGCGTCGGCCGGCCGCCGTGGCTCGCGCGCGGACGTCCCGGGCCCCGGCGACCGGCCGTCGGCGTCCTCCGTCAGCGGCGTCTCTCCCCGGCTCCCCTCAGCCACCGACGCCCGGCCCGCAGCCCCCTCGGCGGCCTCCACCGGCGGGTCCTCCACGTCGGAGTCGCCCGCCCGGCGTTCCCGTGCCTGTCGCAGGGCGCGGCGGGCCTCGTCGGCCGGGCCGGGGGTCATGACGGCCTCCGCAGGGACACCAGGTCGGACAGCTCACGGTCCGTCAGTTCCGTGAGCGCCGACTCGCCGGAGCCGAGGATCGCGTCGGCCAGGGCGCGCTTGGCCTGAAGCATCTCGGCGATGCGGTCCTCGACCGTGCCCTCGGTGATCAGACGGTGGACCTGGACCGGCTGGGTCTGTCCGATGCGGTAGGCGCGGTCGGTGGCCTGTTCCTCGACGGCCGGGTTCCACCAGCGGTCGAAGTGGATGACGTGACCGGCGCGGGTGAGATTGAGGCCGGTGCCCGCGGCCTTCAGCGACAGCACCAGGACGGGGGTCGCCCCGCTCTGGAAGCGGTCCACCATGCGCTCGCGCTCCGCGACCGGCGTGCCGCCGTGCAGGAAGTCGGCCGGGACCGCGCGGGAGGCGAGGTGCGACATGATCAGGCGGGCCATGCCGACGTACTGCGTGAAGACCAGTGCCGAACCGTCCTCCGCCAGCAGCGTGTCCAGCAGTTCGTCGAGGAGGGCCAGCTTCCCGGAGCGGGCGACCAGGCGTTCGCCGTGCGCCTGCGCCGCCGTCTCCTTCAGGTACAGCGCGGGATGGTCGCAGATCTGCTTCAGCGCTCCGAGGAGCTTCAGCACCAGGCCCCGGCGTGCGATGCCCTCGGCGGTCTCGATGGCCAGCAGGGACTCCCGCACCACCGCCTCGTACAGGGCAGCCTGTTCGCGGGTGAGCGGCACCGGGCGGTCCGTCTCCGTCTTGGGCGGCAGTTCGGGCACGATGCCGGGGTCGGACTTCTTGCGGCGCAGCAGGAAGGGGCGCACCAGGCGGGAGAGGCGGGCCACCGCCTCCTCGTCCTCGCCGTTCTCCACCGCGCGGGCGTGCCGGGCGCGGAAGGACTTCAGGGGGCCGAGGAGTCCCGGCGTCGTCCAGTCGAGCAGCGCCCACAGCTCGGACAGGTTGTTCTCGACCGGGGTGCCGGTCAGGGCGACGCGGGCCGGGGACGGGATCAGGCGCAGCGCCTTCGCAGTGGCCGAGTAGGGGTTCTTGACGTGCTGCGCCTCGTCCGCGACGACCATGCCCCACCGCTGCCCGGCCAGCAGCGGCGCAGCGGTGCGCATCGTGCCGTACGTGGTGAGGACGAAACCGCCGGACAGGTCCTCCAGGCTGCGGTCGGGGCCGTGGAAGCGGCGGACCGGGACACCGGGCGCGAACCGGGTGATCTCGCGCTGCCAGTTGCCGAGCAGGGAGGCCGGGCAGACCACCAGGGTCGGTTCGGTGCGGGCCCGTTCGAGGTGCAGGGCGATGACGGTGATCGTCTTCCCGAGGCCCATGTCGTCGGCGAGGCAGCCGCCGAGGCCGAGGGAGGTCATGAGGTCCAGCCAGGCCAGGCCCCTGAGCTGGTAGTCGCGCAGGGTGGCGTGCAGGCCCGGCGGCGGTTCGGCGGGACGCAGCCCGGCCGTCAGGCGGTCGCGCAGGGCGGCCAGCGCGCCGACCGGCACGGCTTCCACCGTCTCGCCGTCGACCTCGACGCTGCCGGTGAGGGCGGCGGACAGCGCGTCGACCGGGTCCAGCAGGCCCAGTTCGCGTTTGCGGGCCTTGCGGACCAGCGCCGGGTCGACGAGCACCCAGCGGTCGCGCAGCCGGACGACCGGGCGGTGGGCCTCGGCGAGGGCGTCCATCTCGGCCTCGCTCAGCGGATCACCGCCGAGCGCCAACTGCCAGCGGAACTGGAGCAGTTCCTCGCTCTCGAAGAAGCCGGTGCCGTCGGTGGCCGAGCCCGGGGCGGGGCGGACCACCGCGGCCGCGGTGAGGTCCCGCGCCAGGTCCCGGGGCCAGTGCACGGCGACCCCGGCGGCCGCGAGCCGGGCGCCCGCCACGCCGAGCAGGTCGCCCAGTTCCTCGTCGGACAGGGCGAGGACGTCGGGCACGTCCTGCTCGCAGAGCCGGTCGAGCGGGGCCCAGACGCGGGCCGCCCGCCGCACGGCGAGGGCCGCGTCCACGCGCGCGCGGGGGCCGAACGCCGCGTCCGCGTCGCCCGCCCACAGCGCCGCCGCGTCGGCGACGAGGGTGGGGTCGGCGAGGCTGTGCACCTGGACGATCGCCGCGCCCGCGGTGCGCACGCCCTCGCCGCCGTCGAACAGCTCGTACGCCGACAGGTCCAGGCGGAGGGAGAGGCGTACGCCCGCGTCCATGCCGGCGGCGACCTCGGCGGCCCAGTCGTGGGCGCCGGGCAGGTGCTGGGGGCGGCGGTCGGCGAAGGGCCGGCCGGAGGCGTGCGGCGCGGCGGGGGTACGGGGCAGTGTGTCGGCGACGGCGTCCAGGAAGGAGCGCATCAGCGCCTCCGGCTCGGGCAGCCGCAGCGGACCGGGGCCGGGCAGCGGGACGGCGTGTCCCTCGTACGGCAGGGCCGCGGCGATCGCCCTGAGGTGCGCGATGTCGTCGGGGTCGAGGGGGCCGGCCCGCCAGGCGTCGTGGCCGCCGGAGGTCAGGCCGGGCAGCAGGCGGCCCCGGGCGACGAGCCGCAGGGCGTGCAGCGTGGCCGCGCCCCAGCAGGCGGTGGCGGGGTGGGCGGCCGGGTCGCGGCGGGCGCGCGCGAGCAGCGGAAGCGCCTCGCCGACGGGGAGCGCGAGAGCGGGCGCGGTGCGGCGCCGTACGCCCGCGCCGTGCTGTCGTACGACGGTGAGCTCGGTCACGGCGGTGAGCTCGGCGTCCTCGGCGTCCTCGGTGGCCTCGGCGGGCAGCGGCGCGCCCTCGGGGTCCCAGAAGGCGATCCGCCCGTCGCGGGGCAGGGGCGCGGGGAGGTAGACGGCCGCCAGCCGGAGCGGCACCCGCTCCCCCGCGCGTCCGGCCACCGTGGCCGTGTCGCCCATACGACTGTCACCTCCCGCCCGTCGTGTCGGATCAGACGTCTTCGACTCTACGGGCGGGGTCTGACAATCGGCTCCGGCGGCCTGTACGGGCCCCGGCGAACCATATGGCCCCGGCGGCCCGTGCGGCCCCGGCGCCGCCCGGGTCAGGGGACGGTGCGGGAGACGACGTAGACGAACGGGTTGTCCGGGTCGGCGAGGCTGACGACGACGTCCTGGGTCGGCTTGGGGTCCTTCTGCCGGTGGACGAGGCCGTACCAGGGGCCGGGGCCGGTGAACCGCCAGCCGGTGATCTTCTGGTCGCGGGCGTGGATGGTGATGTCGCCCCGCTTCAGCTCCGACCGCTCGACGCCCATGTCGCGCAGGAAGACGTCGAGGTTGGCGTTCGGCGTCTGGAACTGGACGTACAGGCGGCTGGTCTTCCAGTTGTTCGTCTCGTAGTAGGCGACCTTGCCGGAGGGGTGCGGCATCGGCACCTGGTAGAGGCGGCGCTGCACCTTGGACGGCCAGCCCTTGGTCAGGCCGGTCGCCGAGTACTTCGCCTCCTTGTCCTTGCCCGCGTCGCGGCTCTGGTTGGCCGAGATCACCAGGTAGCCGGCCGGTACGCCGATGAGCAGCACGATGATGAGGAGGGTGAGCGCCCTGCGGCGGATCATGTGGCGGCGGTCCTCGGCGTGCCCGGGCCGCTCGCCGGTGGGCTCCGCCTGGCGCGGCAGTGAGGCCGTCATGCGGTGTCCTCACGGCGTGAGGACGTGTACCGCTCGTAGCGCTCGTACCGCTCGACCCGGCGCCGCTTGGCGCGGCGGAAGCGGCGGGCGACCAGGCGGGCCAGGTCGGCGGCGCCGACCATGCCGGCCTCGGGGCCGAGCTGGGCGCGGGTGATGCGGGCCTCGGGGCGGTAGCCGCGGCCGGTGAGGTGGCGCTTGAAGGCGTCGCGTGCGGGGCCGATCAGCAGGTCGTCCGCGGCCGACACGCCGCCGCCGATGACGAAGCAGGAGGGGTCGAGGGCGGCGGCGAGGTTGGCGATGCCGACGCCGAGCCACTGGCCGATGTCCTGCAGCAGCTCGATGCACATGGCGTCGCCCTCGCGGGCCAGCTCGGTGATCATCGGGCCGGTGATGTCGGAGATGTTGCCCTTGACGTGCTCGATGATCCCGTAGGCCACCGGGGAGTCGGCGGCGGCCAGCTCGCGCGCCTCGCGCACCAGTGCGTTGCCGGAGCTGTACTGCTCCCAGCAGCCGCGGTTGCCGCACGGGCAGCGGTGGCCGCCGGGCACGACCTGCATGTGGCCGAACTCGCCGGCGACACCGTACTTGCCGCGCTTGACCTGGCCGTCCTCCAGGATCGCGCCACCGATGCCGGTGCCGAGCGTGATCATGACGAGGTGGTCCTCGCCGCGGCCGGCGCCGAAGCGCCACTCGGCCCAGGCGGCGGTGTTGGCGTCGTTGTCGACGAGGACGGGGACCGCGAGGCGGCCGGCGATGCGGTCGCGCAGGGGTTCGTTGCGCCAGGACAGGTGGGGTGCGAACAGGACGCGGTTGCGGTCGGCGTCGACCCAGCCGGCCGCGCCGATGCCGACGGCGTGCACGTCGTGCCGGTCGGACAGGTCGAGGACCAGCTCGACGATGGTGTCCTCGACGACCTTGGGGCTCTTGGACTTGTCCGGCGTCTCCGTGCGGACCTTCTCCAGGATGTTGCCGTCCGCGTCGACGACGCCCGCCATGACCTTCGTGCCGCCGATGTCGATGCCCACCGTCGGGACGCGGGGCGCCGTGAGGTGCGAGCGGCGCTCCCGGGTGCCCACGGTTCTCAGGACCGGAGCGCGGCGGGAGCCTATGGGGGCGGTGAAGTCGCGGTAGGTGCTCATCAAGGCCCGATTCTGCCTCACCGTGACTCTGCGTGCCGTGCCGGGGAGAAAAGGCGGGGACGAGTCACCCGCGCCTTTGTCCTGACAATATGACCAGCGTGGGGCTCATGACCGTACGAGCAACTGGAACTCGAAGGAGTAGCGCGACGGCCGGTAGGTGTGGCTGCCGAACTCCACCGGGCGGCCGGTGTCGTCGAAGGTGGTGCGCTGCATGGTGAGCAGCGGGGCCCCCTCGGCCTCGCCGAGCCGCTCGGCCTCGTCGGCGGTGGCCGCGCGGGCGCCGATGGACTGGCGGGCGCTGTGCAGCGTGATGCCGGCGGCGCGCATCATGCGGTACAGGCCGGTCGTCTCCAGCTGCGCGGTGTCCAGGTCCAGCAGGCCGGGCGGGATGTGGTTGCACAGGCACGCCATCGGCTCCCCGTGCGCGAGCCGCAGCCGCTCCACCCGGTGCACGTCGCCGCCCTCGGCCACGCCGAGCGCGGCCGCGACCTCCGCCGTCGCCGGGACCACGGTGTTGACCAGCACTTTCGTCGCGGGGCGCTGGCCGGCCGCCTCCAGGTCGTCGTAGAGGCTGCTGAGTTCCAGCGGGCGCTTGACCTGGCTGTGCACCACCTGGGTGCCGACGCCGCGCCGGCGCACCAGAAGGCCCTTGTCGACCAGGGACTGGATGGCCTGGCGGACGGTGGGCCGGGACAGGCCCAGGCGCGCGGCCAGCTCGATCTCGTTGCCCAGCAGGCTGCCCGGGGTGAGTTCTCCGTGTTCGATCGCCGCCTCGAGCTGCTGGGACAACTGGAAGTACAGCGGCACCGGAGAGCTGCGGTCCACCCGCAGGTCGAGCGACACGGTCGGGTCCTCTTGTGGTTTCGGCACGGGGCCGAGCGTAGCTCCGTGCGTTGTTGACGGGAAGTCGTGTAGTTCGATTGTCCGGACATACGCATTGACAGTGTCCGTGTTCGCGTCGCACTTTTGTTTCCATGCGCATCGGGGTCATCGGTACGGGCCGCATCGGCACCATTCATGCGAACACGCTCAGCCGTCACCGCGAGGTCGGCTCCCTGATCCTCACGGACACGGATCCGGCACGGGCCCAGGAGCTCGCTCACCGGCTCGGCGAGACGGCGGCTCCGGGTGTGGACGAGATCTTCAGATGGGGCGTGGACGCCGTGGTGATCACGACGGCCACGTCGGCCCACGCGGAACTGATAGGCCGGGCGGCACGCTCGGGGCTGCCGGTGTTCTGCGAGAAGCCCATCGCCCTCGACCTGCCCGGCACCCTGAACGCGATCGCCGAGGTGGAGGCCGCGGGGACAATCCTGCAGATGGGCTTCCAGCGCCGTTTCGACACCGGTTACCTGGGCGCGCGGGAGGCGGTCGGCTCCGGCCGGCTGGGACGGCTGCACACCGTGCGGGCGCTCACCTCCGACCAGGCCCCTCCGCCCCCGGAGTGGCTGCCGCTGTCCGGCGGGCTGTTCCGGGACACGCTCATCCACGACTTCGACGCCCTGCGCTGGGTGACCGGGCGCGAGGTCGTCGACGTGTACGCGGCCGGGTCGGACGCCGGGCCCGCGATGTTCCGCGCGGCGGGCGACGTCGACACCGGCGCCGCCCTGCTCACCCTCGACGACGGCACGCTCGCCACGGCGACCGCGACCCGGCTGAACGGCGCCGGGTACGACGTGCGCATGGAACTGGCCGGGGAGCTCGACCAGATCGTCGTCGGCCTGGACGACCGCACGCCCATCGCCTCCACCGAGCCGACCGGGCCGCCGGCCGCGGACAAGCCGTGGCCCGGGTTCCTGGAGCGCTTCGGCCCCGCCTACGAGGCGGAACTGGCCGCGTTCGTCGATGTGGTGCTCGGCCAGCAGGCGAACCCGTGCGACGGCCGCGAGGCGTTGCAGGCGCTGCGCGTGGCCGAGGCCTGCGAAGTGTCCCGGCGGGAGCGCCGACCGGTGGCGCTGGCGGAAATCCCGGGCGGGGTCGAGTCGGCGTTCAGGTGAACGGCCGGTCACGCACGTGTTCCGGCGGGAAATCGGCCCGAAGTTGTCATTGACATGCCACCTTCTACGCGCGTCATCATGTGGCCCATGAGATTCCCCCCACGCGCCACCCGGATCGGCGCCGCAGCCACCCTCCTGTCCGCCCTCCTCGTGGGCGGCGCCGTCTCCGCCACCACGGCGGACGCCGCCGCCACCTCCGTCGGGAGCATCTGTTACGGCGACCTGCCGTCCCAGGCCTACGACACGCTCGACCTGATCGCGTCGGACGGCCCCTTCCCGTACTCGCAGGACGGCACCGTCTTCCAGAACCGTGAAGGCGTCCTGCCCAGCCAGCCGTCCGGCTACTACCACGAGTACACGGTGATCACCCCGGGCTCCTCCACACGCGGCGCACGCCGCATCGTCACCGGCGAGGAGTACCAGGAGGACTACTACACCGCCGACCACTACGCCACGTTCGACCTCATCGACTTCGGCTGCTGAGGCCCGACGGCCCGCCGCCGTCGCCCCGCGCGCCCGGGCAGTCGCCCACGGCGCGCGGCGGCGGCGCGCGGCGGCGGCGCGCGGCGGCGGCGCGCGGCGGCGGCGCGCGGCGGCGCGGTCGCGGGCCCGGCTATGCGCCCAGCAGTACGTACGAGCCCGTACCGTGTCCGGCCGGACGGGGCTTAGGACCCGGATGGAGACGCCGCCGCCGGTGACGTGGCCTTCGGCTCGGCCCCCTCCGTGAACAGGCGGCGCCCGGAGCCGAGCACCAGCGGGAAGGTCGCCGGATGGAGGGTGTCGACGAGCTCGCCGTCGACGCGTTCCTTCAGGGCCGTCACCTCCTCGGCGAGGTCGCCGGTGAGTACGGTGGGTGCCTGCTCTCCGGTGTGCGGACTTTTCCGTCATCACCTCAGACCGCTCCGGCCCCCGCAACTCACCGCTCGGCGCGCACGGGAACCGAGGTCGGTGTCCGCCGGCCGCCAGCGCCGGGGGGCGACGGCCGCTGGGATGGGTCCATGACTACTTCTCAGCAGCCCCTGACCACATCCCCCGCCCCCGCATCGCACTCCTCGTCTCCCCTGGCCGGCAAGGTGGCCCTGGTGACCGGCGGCAGCCGCGGCATCGGCGCGGCGACGGCGGTGCGGCTGGCCCGGGAGGGCGCGGACGTGGCCATCACCTACGTCGACGGCAAGGAGGCGGCCGCGGACGTCGTCCGGCGCGTCGAGGGCCTCGGGCGGCGGGCGGTGGCCCTCCGGGCGGACGCCGCGGACGCGCGGGAGGCGGCGGAGGCGGTGGAGCGCGCGGCCGGGGAACTGGGCGGGCTCGACGTGCTGGTGAACAACGCCGGCATCGGCGTCCTCGGCCCCCTCGAAACGCTCACCGCGGCGGACGTCGACCGGGTGCTCGCCGTGAACGTGCGCGGGGTGTTCCTGGCCTGCCGTGCGGCGTCCGCGCACCTGGCGGCGGGCGGCCGCATCATCACCGTCGGCACCTGCCTGACCCAGCGCGTGGCCGGGCCCGGCGCGACGCTGTACGCGATGAGCAAGTCGGCCCTGACAGGCCTGACGAAGGCGCTGGCGCGGGAGTTGGGCTCCCGCGGGATCACCGCGAACATCGTGCACCCGGGCCCCACGGACACCGACATGAACCCCGCCGACGGACCGTACGCCGGGCCCCAGACGGAGCTGACCGCGCTCGGCCGCTTCGGCGACCCCGACGAGATCGCTGCGGCGGTCGCGTACCTCGCCGGCCCGGACGCGGCCTACGTCACCGGCACCGAACTGTCCGTGGACGGAGGACACGCGGCCTGACCGGCCGCCACGGGCCGCCACGGGCCGCGGCCGGGACGGTGGACGTGCCGGTCGGTGTGCCGATCGGCATGACGGAGGCGGAACGGCCGGCGTGTCGGCCGTCGCAACGGCCGTCGTAACGGCCGTCGTGAAGGCCGTCGTAACGGCCGTCGTGGCGGCCGGACCCAGGGTGACGGCCTCCCCGGCGCACACCATGGGGCGGGACCGGACGCATGCGGCGCGGCCGGGCAGCGGCTCGCCGCCCGCATGGGCGAGGAGCGCGGGTGCCGTCGCGGCGTCGGCGGGCAACGGCCATGACCGCCGACCGGACCGCGGCCATCGGGACGGGGCTACCCCGATCGCCACGCGCACGCGCAACGCACCCGACACCCGGAGCGACGGCATCGGGCTCCGCACACCCACGGCGGCCGCATGCCCGGTCGGCGACGCCGAGTCCCGCACGCCCGTGCCGGCCCCCACGCCCGGTCGGTGACACCGGCGGTGCGCCACCCGCGTGCGGCGGCTCCACCCGGCCCGGCCACCGACACCGGGCCCGCTCCGGGCCCGGCCGTCAGCCCGTCAACGCCCGGTGGCGTGCGGCCAGTTGCGACGCGCCGTCTTCCGTGAGGGTGCCGAACAGGCGCAGGCGGGAGATGCCGCCGTCCGGGTAGATGTCCACGCGCGCGTGGGTGCCGACGGCAGGCTCCGGCAGGGCGAAGCGGTGGTCGGTGTCGGGCTGGAGGCGGGTGCGCGGGAGGACCTCGCGCCAGTCGCCGTCCTCGCCGTCCTTGACGGAGACCGACGCCCAGCCGGCGCTGTTGCCCTTCAGGTACGCCGTGTCGATCTCGACCGCGCGGACGCCGGACCGGGCGGCGAGGCGGTAGCGGATCCAGTCGTGGCCCCGGTCGCGGCGCCGGCGCGTCTCCCAGCCGTCGTCCATCCTGCGGGAGCGGCCCGGGTGGATGGTGTGGGCGGCGGGCGAGTAGAAGAGGTCGGAGGCGTCCTCGACCCGGCCGCCGTTGACCAGCGCGACCACGTCGAAGGTGCCGAGGGCGGCCAGCCACGCCGGGTCGGGCACGACCTCGCCGTACACGCGCAGGCGCGCGATGCCGCCGTCGGGGTGCTGATTGAGGCGCAGGTGGGTGACGCGCTGTTCGACGTGGACGGCGAAACCGTTCGCCGCGTGGCCGCCGACCGGTGTGCGCGGCACCAGCGTCGTCCACTTCACGTCGTCGGCGAGGAGGTCGGCCGGGGACGGATGGCCCGGCGCCGACGTGCCCTCGACCGACACCGCCTGCGGGTGATTGCCGCGGAAGTGGGCGGTGTCGACGACGATGCCCCGCACGACGCCGGGCGCGCCGAGGCGTACCAGCGCCCAGTCGTGGTCGTCCGCCGCCGGCCACGGGTGGCCGGCCGACGTACCGCGTCGCCGCCGCGTCTCCCAGCCGTCCATGATCTTGCCCTTGTGCCCGAAGCGCTCGGGGTCGAACTCGGCGCGCCCGGGCAGCAGCAGGTTCTCGCGCTCGGCGAAGAACTCGTCGTTCGCGGCGACGACGCCCGCGCCGAGCCGCCGGTCGGCGAGGTCGGCGTGGTGGGTGAAGGGGAAGTCGGCGGTGCGGTAGTCCGCGTAGGGGTCACCGCCGGCGTAGGGGCGCGCGTCGCCGGTGAAGCTCGGAATCGCCGTCACGTCGATCAGGGGTTCCTTTCGGAGTCGGTCCGGTTCCTTTCCGGAGCCGGTTCCTTTCCGGAGCCGGCCGCTGCGGGGCGTGGGCGCGCCGGTCAGCGGGGGCGCGTCAGCAGCAGGCCCTTCGGTGCGGTGAACTCCCCGTCGGCCACGATCCGCTCGCCGCGCAGCCAGGTGGACCTCACCACGCCGTACAGGGTCCGTCCCGTGTACGCCGTCACGCGGTTGCGGTGGTGGAGGGCCGCCGGGTCCACGGTGAACGTCTCGTCGGGCGCCAGCACCGCGAAGTCGGCGTCGCGGCCGGGCTCGATGGCGCCCTTGCGGGCCTCCAGGCCGGCCAGGCGCGCCGTCCGCGCAGACATCCAGCGCACGACGTCCTCGAGGCCGTGCCCGCGCGCGCGTGCCTCGGTCCACACCGCGGGAAGGCTCAGCTGGAGGCCGGAGATGCCGCCCCAGGCGGTGGCGAAGTCGTCGGTCTTCAGGTCGGCCGTGGACGGGGAGTGGTCGGTGACCACGCAGTCGACGGTGCCGTCGGCGAGCGCCTGCCACAGCAGGTCCCGGTTGGCCGACTCCCGGATGGGCGGGCAGCACTTGAACTCGCTGGCGCCGTCCGGGACTTCCTCGGCGGTCAGGGTGAGGTAGTGGGGGCAGGTCTCGGCGGTGACGCGGACGCCCCTCGCCCTGGCCGCGGCGATCAGCGGCAGCGCGCCGGAGGACGACAGGTGCAGGACGTGCACGCGCGCGTGGAGGCGTTCGGCCTGCTCGACGAGGTGGGCGACGGCGCTGTCCTCGGCGTCGCGCGGGCGGCTGGCGAGGAAGTCGGCGTACCGGGGACCGCCGTGCTGCGGGGCCGCGTCGAGGTGGTGCGGGTCCTCGGCGTGCACGACGAGCAGCCCGTCGAAGGAGGCGATCTCGGCCAGGGCCCGCGCGAGCTGCTCCTGGTCGAGGGGCGGGAACTCCTCGACGCCGGAGGGCGACAGGAAGGCCTTGAAGCCGAAGACGCCGGCCTCGTGCAGCGGGCGCAGGTCCTGGAGGTTGTCCGGCAGGGCGCCGCCCCAGAAGCCGACGTCGACGTGTGCCTGGCCGGCGGCGACGGCCTGCTTGGTGCGGAGGTGGCCGACGGTGGTGGTCGGCGGGAGGGAGTTGAGGGGCATGTCGACGAGGGTGGTGATGCCGCCGGCCGCCGCCGCGCGCGTGGCGGTCCAGAAGCCCTCCCACTCGGTGCGGCCCGGGTCGTTGACGTGCACGTGGGTGTCGACCAGGCCGGGCAGCAGGGCGTCGTCGCCGATGTCCTCGAGCCGGGCGCCGGCGGGGACGGGCGCGTCGTACGGCAGGACGGCGGTGATCCGGCCGGCCGTCACCGCGACCGAGGCGGCGCGGGTCCCCTCCGGGGTGATGACGCGCGTCGAGCGCAGCACCAGCTCTGTGTCGGACACCCGGACCCCTCTCTGCCGCCGTCTGACGCGTTGCTTCCGGGAAACGGGGTTTACTTCCACGTAACGGAATTCAACGTTCTGTTGAAGGAGTCTTCACTCCCCGCACCCGCGTCGTCAAGGGCGCCCTCGCCCGCGGGCTCCGCACGGGGGCCGGCGGGCCGGCGGGTACGCTGCTGCCCTTACCGCCAGTCCCGACCGGTTGCCACCGGTCCCGAAAGGAACGCGCCGTGCCGACGTCCAGCGCCAGCGCCACCGGCTCCGCCAAGCCCCCGGCCGGTGGCGGCGTCCAGTCCCTCGAGCGCGCCTTCGACCTGCTCGAACGGATGGCGGACGCGGGCGGCGAGGTCGGCCTGAGCGAACTGTCCGCGAGCAGCGGGCTGCCGCTGCCCACCATCCACCGCCTGATGCGCACGCTCGTGGCCTGCGGATACGTCCGCCAGCAGACCAACCGCCGGTACGCGCTCGGTCCCCGGCTGATCCGCCTGGGCGAGTCCGCCTCCCGCCTGCTCGGCGCCTGGGCCCGGCCCCACCTGGCCCGCCTGGTCGAGGAGACCGGCGAGACGGCGAACATGGCCCTGCTGGACGGCGACGAGGTCGTCTACGTCGCCCAGGCGCCCTCCAAGCACTCGATGCGCATGTTCACCGAGGTCGGCCGGCGCGTCCTGCCGCACTCCACGGGCGTCGGCAAGGCACTGCTGGCCACCGTCCCGGACGACGAGGTGCGCGCCCTGCTCGCCCGCACCGGCATGCCGGCCCTGACCGACCGGACGATCACCACGCCGGACGACTTCCTCGCCGCCCTGCGGGAGGTACGGCGCCTCGGCTACGCCATGGACGACAACGAGCAGGAGATCGGCGTCCGCTGCCTGGCCGTCCCGGTCCCCGACTCCCCCACCGCCGCCGCCATCTCGATCTCCGGCCCGGCGGGCCGGGTCACGGAGACGGCGACGGAGCGGATCGTGCCGGTGCTGCAGCAGGTGGCCCGGGAACTGTCGGAGTCCCTGGCGAGCACGGGCGGCACGCCGGCCTGAACCCGGCCGGTCCGCCCGGGTGACTGCCCGACTGCCCGGCTGCCCGGCTGCCCGGCTGCCCGGCTGCCCGCGAACGGGGTCAGCCGCGTGTCGGCTCCCCGAACAGGTCCACCGCGTCGCGCACCTGCGACAGCGCGCCGGAGAGCGCGCTCACCGAGCCGATCGCGCCGGCGATCACGAGCAGCGAGCGGCGCAGCCGCGGGGTCTCGGGCACGCCGTCGAGGGTCATCGCGGCCAGCGCCGCCAGTTCCTGGTCGGCGATGCACCGGTCGGGGACCTGGGCCGGGTGCGCGGCGAGTTCACGACGCAGCCGGGACACCGCGGCCCGCAGTCCCGTCACTCTCGGATCCTCGCCGCTGCCGGTCACCGGCTTCTGCCCCAGGCTCCGCAACACAGTTCTCCCCCTCGCACGTACTCGCGCGCCCTTACACGCCGTTCGCGCGCCCTCGCGCGCCGCCGTGCGCCGTTCTGTAGCGACCCACTCGATCCGCGCCCCCGTGCGCTGGTCGGGCGCCGGGGACGCGGGCCAGTAAACGCCACCCTGGACCCCGCGCGCCACCGCGCGGGCCGAAATTCAGCCCCAGGAGACCGGGCGCCCGCCGGGACGTCAGGTATGCAGGACGCATGACCGACCACACCGACAACCAGTGCCAGGTCGCCGGACTGCTGCTCGCCGCGGGAGGCGGGCGCCGGCTCGGCGGGCGGCCGAAGGCGCTGCTCGAACACCGCGGGCGGCTGCTCGTGGAGCACGCGGCCGGCGTGCTGCGCGCGGCCGGCTGCTCCCGCGTCCACGTGGTGCTCGGGGCGCGGGCCGCCGATGTGCGGGCACGGGCGCGGCTGGCCGGCTGCGTACTCGTCGACAACCCCGACTGGGAGGAGGGAATGGGCGGTTCGCTGCGGGCCGGGCTCGGCTCGCTGCCCGGCACGGGCGCCCGGGCGGCGCTCGTCTCACTCGTCGACCAGCCCGGCATCGGGCCGGAGGCGGTGGGCCGCGTGCTGGCGGCCTGCCGGGGCGAGACCTCGTTGGCGTCGGCCGCCTACGACGGCGTACGCGGGCACCCCGTCCTACTCGGCGCCGCCCACTGGGCGGGGGTCGCCGCGAGCGCGAGCGGGGACCGGGGGGCGCGTGCCTATCTCAGGGCGCACGAGGCGGCGCTCACGCTCGTCGAGTGCGCGGACGTGGCGCGGCCGTACGACATCGACACGCAGCAGGATCTGGCCCACCTGGAGTAGGCGCGGGACTCCCGGCGCAGACAGCACATCATTGAGGTTCCACGATGAGGAAATTAGCATCCATCCAGCAGAAGCGCCCAGCAGCGCCCAGCGCCTATCGAGGAGTGACAGCTCATGCCCGCAGCAGCGCCGTCCCCGCTGGCCGTAGTCGACGCCGAGCCCGTGCCGCGGCAGGAGGAGGTCCTCACCGACGCGGCGCTCGCCTTCGTGGCCGAGCTGCACCGCCGGTTCACGCCCCGGCGTGACGAACTCCTCGCCCGCCGCGCCGAGCGCCGCGCCGAGATCGCCCGCACCGCCACCCTCGACTTCCTCCCCGAGACGGCCGGCATCCGCGCGGACGACTCCTGGCGGGTGGCCCCCGCGCCCCCCGCCCTGGACGACCGCCGGGTCGAGATCACCGGCCCCACCGACCGCAGGATGACGGTCAACGCCCTCAACTCCGGGGCGCGGGTCTGGCTCGCGGACTTCGAGGACGCCTCCGCCCCGACCTGGGAGAACGTCGTCCTCGGCCAGGTCAACCTGATCGACGCGTACACCCGCAGCATCGACTTCACCGACCCGGCGAGCGGCAAGTCGTACGCCCTGCGCCCGGAGGAGGAACTGGCGACGGTGGTCGTGCGCCCGCGCGGCTGGCACCTGAACGAGCGTCACCTCGTCGACGCCGACGGCGCCCAGGTCCCCGGCGCCTTCGTCGACTTCGGCCTCTACTTCTTCCACAACGCCCGGCGCCTGCTCGACCTCGGCAAGGGCCCGTACTTCTACCTCCCGAAGACGGAGTCGCACCTGGAGGCCCGCCTCTGGAACGACGTGTTCGTCTTCGCGCAGGACTACGTCGGCATCCCGCAGGGCACCGTCCGCGCCACCGTCCTGATCGAGACGATCACGGCCGCGTACGAGATGGAGGAGATCCTCTACGAACTCCGCGACCACGCCTCCGGGTTGAACGCCGGACGCTGGGACTACCTGTTCTCCGTCATCAAGAACTTCCGTGACTGCGGGCCCCGGTTCGTCCTGCCGGACCGCAACGCGGTGACGATGACGGCCCCGTTCATGCGGGCGTACACCGAACTCCTGGTCCGCACCTGCCACAAGCGCGGCGCGCACGCGATCGGCGGCATGGCGGCCTTCATCCCGTCCCGCCGGGACCCCGAGGTCAACGAGGTCGCCTTCGAGAAGGTCCGGGCCGACAAGGACCGCGAGGCCGGCGACGGCTTCGACGGCTCCTGGGTCGCCCACCCCGACCTGGTGCCGATCGCCATGGAGTCCTTCGACAAGGTGCTCGGCGACCGGCCGAACCAGAAGGACCGCCTGCGCGAGGACGTCCACGTCGAGGCGGCCGACCTGATCGCCGTCGACTCCCTGGACGCCCGGCCGACGTACGCCGGTCTCGTCAACGCCGTCCAGGTGGGCATCCGTTACATCGAGGCCTGGCTGCGCGGGTTCGGCGCGGTCGCCATCTTCAACCTCATGGAGGACGCGGCCACCGCGGAGATCTCCCGCTCCCAGATCTGGCAGTGGATCAACGCCGGCGTCGAGTTCGAGAACGGCGCCAGGGCGACGCCGGAACTGGTCCGCGAGATCGCCGCCGGGGAACTCGACGCCGTCCGCCGCGAGACCGGCGCGGAGGCCTTCGCGTCCGGCCACTGGCAGCAGGCCCACGACCTGCTGCTCAGGGTCGCCCTGGACGAGGACTACGCCGAGTTCCTGACCCTGCCGGCGTACGAACAGCTCGCGGGCTGACGCCTCGCCTCACCGGTCCGAGTGGCCCGGCGACCCGCCCGGGACCACTCGGACCGCGCCTGCCCCGGCGGTCCGGCCCGCCGCCCGCCGGACGTCCGTCAGCCCAGATGGACCGACCAGTCCTGTTCCGCCGCCGGTCTGCCGTGCAGGTCGGGCACCCGCTTGAGCCAGTCGGGGCGGCCCTGCTGGGTGCGTGCCGCGCGCCGGGCCTCTTCGGCGGCGAGCTCCTCCCGGCCGGGGAAGTCGGTGGGCAGCCAGGCCGCCGAGGCCCGCACGCGCGCGTGCAGGTAGCCCGCGTACGCCTCGCGCACCTCGTCCGGGCCGGTGAACCCCTCCTCCTGGGCCAGCCAGGCGTCCGGCACGCACGCGGTGACCTCGCGCAGCAGCTCGGGCGTCACCTTCGGCGCCAGCTCGGCGTCGGCCGCCCGGGTGTCGGGGCCGTAGTGGCCGAGGGCGTGGTGCCGGAAGTCGTACGCCTTCTCCGGGGAGGAGATGTCCCAGCGGTGGTGGAAGACCAGGGCGGCGCCGTGGTCGATCAGCCACAGGCGCGGGGGCGCGATGCCCAGCGTGGGCCACAGCATCAGGTTGGAGCTGTGGACCGTACGGTCCACGTTCGTGGTCAGCGCGTCGAGCCAGACGATCCGGCCCGCCTCCACCGGATCGACCGGGAAGACCTTCGCGACCTCGGGCGTGAAGTCCCGCGCACCCGGCAGGAAGTCCATGCCGAGGTTGATCCCGTGGCTGGCGGCGTGCAGGTCGCGCACCTCCTGGTGCGGCTCCTGCCCGGCGATCGCCGGGTCGAAGTGGACCAGCACGAGTTCGGGGAAGCGCAGTCCGAGGGCGCGGGCCAGCTCCCCCACGATCACCTCGGCGACCAGCGCCTTGTGCCCCTGCGCGGAGCCGGTGAACTTCACGACGTAGGTGCCGAGGTCGTCGGCCTCGACGATCGCGGGGACGGAGCCGCCGGAGTGCAGGGGCGCGACGTAACGGGTTGCGGTGACCTCTCTCAGCATCTCCCAGGCCCCCACAGTGTCCTTCGGCTCACTCGGTTCACTCGGTTCACTCGGCTTGCCTTCCCCGGTCGGCCTCCGGCCCGAAGTGAGCATAGTAACCGAGCGTGACAGGCGGGGAGGAATGCCCGAGCCGTCGCACCGGCGGCGCAGCCCCACGAGCGAGCGGACCGGGCCGTCCGCACACGGCACCCTGCCGGCCGGCTCGGACAGCGCATCCGAACGCCTGGTCGGACATGAGCAGAACTCGCCCCGGAAGCGTGACACTTCCGCGAACCGATCGTGCCGGACGGCGGTCTGCAACAGACTCGGCATGCTCGCCCACGGCCCGGCGTACCGGGCCCTGAACTGGCCCACCTCGGGAGGCGCCCGGTGAAGAGGTTCTTAGGTCCGGTGAAGATGGCCGAGCCACGGGTCTCCGACGCCGAACAGGAGCTGTTCGGCGGACCGTTGCGCTATGACATGGGCTGGTCCCACCACGAGCACGCCGGCCTGGACCTGACCATGATGTCGGCGCTGCGCTCCATGCCGTCCCTCGTCGGCGCCACCCTGCGCCTGGCGTGGAGCGCCGACCGGCGGGCGCTGTTCGCCGTGGCGGTCAGCGAACTCGGCCAGGGCATCGCCGCGGCCGTCGGCCTGCTCGCCCTCAACGCCGTCATGCACGCCCTGCTCGCCGGGAGTGGCGACGCCGCCCAGCGGCTGCACTCACTGCTGCCCGGCCTGCTGGCCGTCGCTGGCATCGGGGTGGTCAACTCCGCCCTCTCCGCCTGGTCGACCTCTCGCGCCGGGCGCCTGGAGCCGATGGTCGAGCGGATCGCCACCACCCAGTACCTGGCCGCCGCCACGAGCGTCGAGCTGGAAGCCATCGACGACCCCGACTTCCGGCGGCTCGTGGACGTCGCCCAGTACGGTCCGGCCTCCGCCCGCCGCATGATCGGCGCCTGCGTCGCCGCGCTGAACGGCCTGATCTCACTGGTCACCACGGCCGGCGTCCTCGCCGTCCTCCACCCGGTCCTGCTGCCCATGCTGATCCTCATCGCCGCCCCGCGCGGCTGGGGCGCCATGCGCGTGGCCCAGGAGCGGTACGTGTCGGTGATGAGCTGGATCGAGCATGTGCGGGCCGGCCGGCTCATCGGCAACCTGCTCACCGAGCGCAGCGCCGCCCAGGAGGTCCGCCTCCACGGCGTCGGTGCCTTCCTCCTCAGCCGCTACGAGCGCATGGCCGAGAGCGCGGAGGCCGAACAGGAACGCCTCGCCTCCAGCAAGGCCCTGACCGAATGGGTCGCCTCCGCGCTGTCCGGCCTGGCCGTGGCCGCGACATACGGGGCCATGTTCTGGCTGATCACGGCCGGGCACATGAGCCTCGCCATCGCCGGTACCGCCGTGATCGCGGTTCGGACCGGGTCGGCGAGCCTGGGCGCGCTGGTGATGAACATCAACCAGCTGCACGAGGAATCCCTCTACGTCCGCGACCACGGCCGCTTCCTGGTCCAGGCAGCGCGGCGCACCATCCCCGAGGGGGGCGATCCGGTCCCCGAGCAGGTCAGGGAGATCGTCCTCGACCGCGTGACCTACCGCTACCCGGACCGTGACACGGACGCCCTGGACCAGGTGTCCCTCACCCTGCCGATGGGCTCGGTCACCGCCGTGGTCGGTGAGAACGGCTCCGGCAAGAGCACGCTGATGAAGATCCTGTCCGGCCTGCTGCTGCCCCAGGCCGGCAGCTTGCGCTGGGGCGGGGCGGACATCGGCGACCTCGACCGCTCCCAGGTGTTCGAACGCGTCTCCCTGCTCACCCAGGACTTCCAGCGCTGGCCCGTGACCGCGGCCATGAACATCCGCCTCGGCCGCCCCGCCCACGCGGCCACACCGCGGGACCTGCAGCCATCGGTGGACTACGCCGGAGCCGGACCGGTCATCGCCAGACTCCCCGACGGGCTGCGGAGCCTGCTGGCCCGCGTGTTCCGCGGCGCCATCGAACTCTCCGGCGGCGAATGGCAGAAGGTGGGCCTCGCCCGCACCCACTGGCGCAGTTCGACATCGCGGGCGGACAGCGTCCTCATCGTCGACGAACCCACCTCCGCCCTCGACCCCGAAGCCGAGATCCAAGCCTTCGACCGCATCCGCCGCCTCGCCGCCCCGAACCGGGCCGTCGTGCTGGTCACCCACCGCATGTCCGGCGTCCGCCACGCCGACCGCATCTACGTCCTCGACCACGGACGCCTCGCCGAACACGGCACCCACGACGAACTCATGACCGCCCGGGGCCGCTACGCCGCCATGTTCGACGCGCAGGCGGCCCAGTACGCACCCGACGCCGACATCCCCAAACCCGCCGCGCCCCCCGTCGCGGATCCCGCATGACCCATCGATCGGCTCGGCCGGAAAGCCCACGCCCGGTCGGGGGCATCTTCCCCGCATGCGAGGGTTCGATCGCGGGCCGCGGGTAGGCGTCCGGTATGGAGCTGTGGGGCAAGCGCGACGACATGGTGGTGCACGAGCGGGAGCCGTTCAACGCCGAGCCGCCGCGCGTGGCGCTGGCGCGAGAGCGGCAGACCCCCGTCGGCGTCTTCTACAGCCGCAACCACGGACCGATCCCCGACATCGACCCGAAGGCGTGGCGTCTGCGGGTGGACGGCCTGGTCGGGCACCCGCTGGAGCTCTCCCTGCGGGAGCTGCGCGAGCGGTTCGGGGAGGTGGAGATCGAGGCCACCTTGCAGTGCGCGGGCAACCGGCGCGCCGGTCTCGCCGCGGTACGCGCCATCCCCGGCGAGGCTTGCTGGGGCCCCGGCGCCACCGCCACCGCCCGTTGGAGCGGCGTCCGGCTCCGCGACGTGCTGGCCGAAGCCGGCCTTGGATCCCCGGCCGCGCACATCGCCTTCAGCGCCCCGGACGTCTCGCCGAGGGCCGACCCGCCCCAGCCCTACGGCGGCTCGATCCCCGCCGCCAAGGCCCGCAGCCCGGAAGTGCTGCTCGCCTGGGCCATGAACGGCGAACCACTCCCCCGCGTCCACGGCGGCCCGCTGCGTGTGGTGGTGCCGGGCTGGATCGGCGCACGCAGCGTCAAATGGCTCACGCGGATCACCGCCCGGTCCCAGCCCTCTACCAACTACTTCCAGGCGACCGCCTACCGCATCCTGCCGGCCGAAGCCGATCCCGCCCGAGCCGAACCCGGCACCGGCATCTCCCTCGGCCCGCTCCCCGTGAACTGCGACATCCTTCACCCTGACAACGGCGCCCGACTGCCCCCGGGGCCCACGGAAATCACGGGCTACGCCCTGGCGGGCGACGGCCGCACCGTCGCCCGCGTCGACGTCTCCCTCGACGCCGGAGGCGACTGGCAGCAGGCCGAACTCGACCCCGCGGACAGCCCCTGGGTCTGGCAGCACTGGCGCACCACGCTCGACCTGCCCGCCGGCGAAAGACACGTGACCGCCCGGGCATGGGACAGCACCGGCGCGCTCATGCCCGAATCTCCCCTCTCCCTGTGGAATCCCCGGGGCTACGGCAACAACTCCTGGGCCGCCGTCCACGTCACCTGCCGCTGAACCGGGGCACAGCTCCCCCGCCCACACGGGCGTGGTGGGGGCGCTGCCGGCGAACCCCGACACCACGTCGGTGCCGCCGCTGGTCGAGGCCGGCAGCACCCGGTCGCCGACGTGGTCGCGCACCCAGGGGTAGGCGGAGGCCGGCAGCGTGGACCCGGTGCAGCCGACGGCGCGGATCGACGACAGGTCGTGCGCCGACGGGTCGATGCCGGACTTGGCCATGCCGAGCAGGTATTGGGGGCTGGTGCCGAAGAGGGTGACGCGGTGGCGGGCCGCCAGTTCCCACGGGATGTCCGGGCGGGCGGACCGGACCTTCGACGAACGCCTCGCGGGAATCGACGACCCGGCGGAACTGGTCGCGGCCGGCTTCCGGCTCAGCGCCCGCATGACCGGCTCCCACCCGGAGCTGATGCAGGTGCTGCGCCGCCGCGGACTCGGCTACCTGCACACGGACAACGGCCTGTCCTCCCGGGCCCGGCGCGACCTGGAGAGCGGGATCGCCTCCGGCCGCTTCACCGCCGTGGAACCCGCCGTGGCCCTCTCCGCGCTGGGCGGCACGCTGCTGACACTGCTGGAACTGAAATTCTCCCGCCCCGACCTGGACGGGGACGAGGCGGCATCGCACCTCGCCGAGATGGTCCTGCGCATGCTGGGCCTCTGCGCGGACGACGCCCGAGAGGTCGCCCGGCGCCCCCTGCCCGACCTCGGCCGGTGAGAGCCGGACGGAGAGACGGAGATTCCTACCCGAGCCCGCTCGGCAGGCGTGCGGAGGTGTAGGCCCGGTTCACCCATCGCTGCAGGTGGGGGGCCTGGGCCAACAGGTCGCGGTAGACGCGGACCGCGTGGTGATGCACCGCCTCGACCACGGATGCCTCGACGGCCTCACCGCGCCAGATCAGCAGGTGCCGCTGCCACAACGGGTCCCCGGCCAGGGGCTTGACCACCACCCCGTCGATGGGGCGCACGGTGGGCTGAACCACGGTCACCCCCAGTCCCCTGGCGATCATGGACTGCAGCTGATCGAGTACGTGGAACTCGTGTGTGCCGGCCGGCATGAAACCCGCGGCCTGGCAGGCGTCGTAGAAGGCGCCGGGCCAGCCCACCCCGTCGTCGGAGGAGACGAACCAGGTGTCCTCGGCCAGTTCCTCCAGCGGGACCTCGACGCGGTGCGCCAGTGGGTGGCCGGCGTGCATGGCCACGAAGATCGGGACGGTGTTGATGGCACGGTGTGCCAGAGCGGAGGAGTGCCGTAGGGGCAGTCCGGGGTAGTCGACGCCCAGTGCGGCGTCGAGTTCGCCGGCCTCCAGCAGACTGAGCAGTTCGCCGGTGGCGTAGACGCTGCAGACGGAGACCTTGAGGTGCGGGCAGGCGTCGCGCAGGGCGTTCAGCAGCGTCGGCACGATCGGTGTGTTGGTGGCGCCGAGGCGGAGCGTACCGTCCACTGTGGCCGGCAAGCCCGTCCGCCGTCGCCCGAGGGCGTCGGCACGCACCAGGATCTCGCGTGCCTGGCTCACGACCTCCGCTCCATAGGCGGTCAGCCGCACACCGGTACTGCCGCGCAGGAACACCCCCTCACCGAGCAGTCGCTCGATGCGACGCAGTTGTGTGCTCAGTGCGGGCTGGGTGAATCCGAGCGCGACGGCTGCCCGGCCGACGCTCCCGCAGTCCGCGATCGCGCACAGCACACGCAGGTGACGCAACTCCAGTTCCATCGGCCCACCTCGTCGTGCGGCAGAAAACGGGGTCCATTATGCGCGCGGGCCGACAGGCGCGGCACTCCACGTTCTCGGGGCCGGAGTGGTGCGGCCCGGCCGGCTCGCCGCGGGCGCCGCGCGTTATGCATGGTCCGCTCGTTCTCTTATGCCTCAGCCCGTTGTCCCCGCGGAGCCGGTCGTGGAAATCTCCACTGCACGTCCTGTCCCGCCGAGGTGGAGCGGGTCTGCTCCCGGTGACTCGCGCATCCCCGCGGCGGTCCTTCCGCCGTGCGGAGTGCTCGTGCGCCGCGGCGGCTGTGGCGTCCGGGGACCGCCGAAGCGCCTCATCTTCGAGGAGAGACAACCATGCCTCATCACCAGGCCCGCTTCACCGTGGAGGCGACCGCGGCGGCGGTCCACGGCGCCCGCCACCGCATCTCCGCGACGGTGAGGTCGTGGGGCACGTCGTTCGAGGACGAACTGTTCTCCCGCTTGGAGCTGGTGGCATCGGAACTGCTCACCAACGGCCTTCAGCACGCGGGCGGACCCATGACCGTCGAGGTGACCCTGGAGCAGGGCCTCCTCGTCATCGCGGTCCTCGACGGCAGTCCGGCGGTTCCGCAGCCGTGTGCGGCCGAGGTCGACGACGAGCGTGGACGCGGCCTTCTTCTCATAGAAGCCCTCTGTCTGTTCCAGGGCGTCGAACGCACCGCCTTCGGCAAGCGGTGCTGGGCGGTTCTGCCCGTGGCGACCACGCCTGCCCCGGCTGACGAGCGGAGTGCTCAGGGCGGCGGCGCCCCGGATGCGCGCTGGTCGGTGACGCCCGCCGGCGAATGGCTGCTGTCGAGCCTGTTCGAGATATGTCCATGACCAATACGTCCGAGGAGGCGATGGTGGCTGTAGAGACGGCCGCGGAGACTGCCGCAGAGGCTGCTGCGGAGACGGATGAGAGCAGACAGCGGAAGAACGGTCTGTACGGCCGGGTGAGCGTCGAACTCGCCGAGAACATGAGGCAGGGCTGGGCGGACACGGAGCGCCGCGGACTCGAGCCGATCGCACAGGCGGCCTACACCGCGCGCCGCAGGACGAAGCTGTCCGCCCGGTTCCCCGGTGAGCTGCTGGTGATCCCGGCCGGCAACCCGAAGGTCCGCGCCAACGACACGGCCTACCCCTTCAGGCCCTCGTCGGACTACGTCTACCTGACCGGCGATCAGTCCCAGGACGCCGTGCTGGTCCTGGAGCCCGGCCGGTACGGCGGGCACCGGGCGGTCGCGTACCTGCTCCCCCGCTCCGACCGGGAGAGCGGAGAGTTCTGGCTCGACTATCACGGTGAGCTGTGGGACGGCCGCCGCAACAGCCTCGCGGAGAATGAGCAGTTGCTCGGTCTGCCCTGCCGCGACGTCCGCACGCTCGCCGACCGGCTCGGCGCGGCCGACGGACCGGTCCGCCTGCTGCGCGGCTACGACGCGGGTGTCGACTCGGTCCTCGACGGGAAGGTGACGGCCGAGCACGACGACGAGTTCCGCGTGGCCCTCTCCGAGATGCGTCTGGTCAAGGACGAGTGGGAGATCGCCGATCTGCGTTTCGCCTGCGAGGCCACGGCCCTCGGCTTCGAGGACGTCGTCCGCGCCCTCAGCGCCGCCGCACCGACGCCCGAGCGGCTCATCGAGGGCACGTTCTTCACGCGCGCCCGGATCGAGGGCAATGACGTCGGCTACGCGTCGATCTGCGCGGCGGGATCCCACGCCACGACTCTGCACTGGGTGCGCAACGACGGCGAAACCCGTCCCGGCGATCTTCTGCTGCTCGACGCCGGGGTGGAGACCCGTAACCTCTACACCGCCGACATCACCCGCACCCTGCCCGTCGACGGGCGCTTCACCCCGGTCCAGCGGAAGGTCTACGACGCGGTGTACGCGGCGCAGGAGGCCGGCATCGCCGCGGTCAAGCCGGGTGCCGCGTACCGGGACTTCCACGACGCCGCCCAGCGGGTTCTGGCCGAGCACCTGGCCGCCTGGGGCCTGTTCGGGGACCGGTCGGCGGACGAGGCGTACGAACTCGGACTGCAGCGTCGTTGGACGCTGGCCGGCACGGGCCACATGCTCGGCCTGGACGTTCACGACTGTGCCAAGGCCCGCACCGAGATGTATGTGGACGGCACGCTGCAGCCGGGCATGGTGCTCACTGTCGAGCCGGGCCTGTACTTCCAGTCCGACGATCTGACCGTTCCCGAGGAATACCGGGGCATCGGCATACGGATCGAGGACGACCTCCTGGTGACCGAGGAGGGCAGCGAGAACCTCTCGGCCGGCCTGCCGCGGGAAGCGGACGAGGTGGAGGCCTGGATGTCCCGGCTGCGCGTCTGACGTCTCCTGCCGCGTTCCCCCGCGGGCGGCGGCCCGGCCACCGGGAACCGCATCAGCACGATTGCGGTCAACCGCGTCTTCGCTGCGGAGCAGAAGCTGTGCAGCCGAACCACGACACGACACAGGAGAGAGCTCTCGATGCAGGAGCAGGGCAACGCCTCCGACACGGGCGATGACGAGCCTCACGTGCCGGCCGCCCCGGCCGGAACCTTCCAGGGAGGCTGGGCGAACACGGACCTGAAGCCGCCGCTCCTGCCGGGTGCGGCGGGCGCGGCCAAGCGGCGCTCGGCGGTGTCCGAACGGTTTCCCGGTGAGCGGATCGTCGTCCCGTCAGGCGGGCTGAAGGTCAGAAGCAACGACTTCGACTACACGTTCCGGCCGCACTCCGCCTTCGTGCATCTCACCGCCGATCACGGGACGCAGGCGGTCCCCGACAGCGTCCTCGTCTTCGAACCGACGGGATGCGGACACTCGGTGACCCTGTTCGTCCGGCCGCGGTCGCCGCGTGACGGCGGCCGGAACGGCGCGGAGTTCTACGGCGACCGACGGCACGGCGAGTTCTGGATCGGCCGGCGCAGAACGCTGTCGGAGACCGCGGACGCCCTTGGCCTCGAGGTCGCCGCGCGCGACGACCTCGAGCGGGCTCTCGGGAAGAAGGCACCGACCCGCGTGCTGCGCGGTGAGGACGCGCACGTCGACGCGCTGGTGCCGCCGGACTCGCGGGCAGACGCCGAACTGGTCACCTTCCTGTCGGAACTGCGGCTGGTCAAGGACGAGTGGGAGGTCGGCCAGCTGCGTGCCGCCGTGGACTGCACCGTCGCCGGTTTCCACGACGCGGTCGGCGAACTGGGCAACGCCACTCGCCTGGCGCGGGGAGAACGCTGGATCGAGGGCACCTTCAACCGGCGTGCCCGGCTCGGCGGTCACGGACTGGGCTTCGAGACCATCGCGGCGGCCGGGGCGCACGCCTGCGTCCTGCACTGGATGCGCAATGACGGCCCGGTGCGGTACGGGGACCTGCTCCTGCTGGACGCGGGCGTCGAGGCGGACTCCTTCTACACCGGGGACGTCACCCGGACGCTGCCGGTCAGCGGTCGCTTCACCGATGTCCAACGCCGCGTCTACGACCTGGTCTTCGCCGCCCAGTCGGCGGGCATCGCCGCGCTGCGGCCCGGAGCCCGGTACGGCGACTTCCACGACGCCGCCATGCGGGTCATCGGCGAAGGACTCGACGCCTGGGGGCTGCGGCCGCCCGGCGGCGCGGTTCCGGGTTCCGGGTCCGACCTGTACCGCCGGTACACTCTGTGCGGCTCGGGCCACATGCTGGGGCTGGACTGCCACGACTGCGCCGGCGCCCGCGACGCGACGTACCTGGGCGGTGTCCTGGAGGCCGGACACGTCCTGACCGTCGAACCCGGACTCTACTTCCAGCCCGACGATCTGACGGTGCCCGAAGAACTGCGCGGCATCGGCGTACGGATCGAGGACGACTTCGTCATCACGGCCGACGGAGCCACCTGCCTGTCCTCGGGCCTGCCGCGCAGCGCGGACGAGGTGGAGACCTGGATGGCGTCCTTGCGCTGACTCCCCCGCCTGAGTGCGGCCCCGGAGCCCCGAACCGATCTTGCAAGTGGAGCAACGTGACATTGTATAGTGGGAGGTCATTGGGCTGGTATATAGGGCTGGTACTCGGAGGAGCGAAGATGCCTCATCTCAAGTCGCAGGCGATCTCCGTCCAGACCCATCTGCGCGATCAGGTCGCCAATGCCCTCCGAGCAGCGCTCATCGCGGGTGAACTCCGTCCGGGTGTCATCTACTCGGCCCCCACACTGGCGGCGGAACTCGGCGTTTCCGCCACCCCGGTGCGTGAGGCCATGCTGGACCTGGCGCGGGAGGGCCTGGTCGAGGCGGTGCGCAACAAGGGGTTCCGCGTCACGGAGATGACCGACAAGGACCTCGACGACTTCACCGACATCCGGACCCTGATCGAAGTCCCCACCGTGGGCCGCGTCGCCGCGACGGCGAGTGCCGGGCAACTGGAAGCCCTGCGTCCGCTGGCGGAGCAGATCGTCACGGCGGCCCAGGGGCATGACGTCCTGAAGTACCTCGAAGCGGATCACCGGTTCCACCTGGAGCTGCTGGCCCTGGCAGGCAACCCGCACCTCGTGGAGGTCGTGGCCGACCTGCGCAAGCGGTCACGCCTGTTCGGACTGGGCAGCCTGAACGAGACCGGCCGCCTGGTGTCTTCCGCCCAGGAGCATGTCGAACTCCTCGACCTGATGCTGGCCGGCCGGATCCAGGAGGCGGAGGACTGCATGCGCCGCCACCTGGCGCACGTCCGCACCCTGTGGGCGGACGGCCAGGCCGACGCCGTAGCCGACGCGTCGGCTCTTCGACTCAGCCGGTAGGCCTCCGGCCACCGCACACCACCTGCCCCGAAGCCGCTGCCTGTGACGCGGCAGCCTTCCGGGCGCCCGATCACACAATCAGCCATGTTCCGGGACGGACCGTTTCCTCCGACCGTGAGGCCTGCCGGCCTTCCTGGTGACCCCACCGGAGCCTGACAGCGCCATCCGAGCCGACGACCCGCAACCCGCGTTCCGGATATCGGACACAGCTCGGTAACGAGCCGTCACACCCCTTGGCTATGCAATTTCACATTACTATGTTACGCGTCACACCTCACAGGCGGATTCCCGCCATCAAAAGCAAGGAGTGGCTATGAGCCGTCACATGCGTGCCCTGTCCGCCTCGTTGAGCGCCTCGCTCACACTGGCCCTGCTGGGCGCCTGTACGAATCAGTCGGGTGAGGGCGGCTCCGACGAGCACAAGCGGCCCGGCGTCGCCACCGGAACGATCATCGGCGGCACCCCGAAGAAGGGCGGCACGCTCACCGTGCTGTCCAACCAGGACTTCGGCCACCTGGACCCGGCCCGGAACTGGGTGATGCCGACCATGGACTTCGGCAGCCGCCTGCTCTACCGCACGCTGACCACGTTCAGGGCCTCCCCCGGCAACCAGGGCAGTGAGATCGTCCCCGATCTCGCGACGGACCTCGGCAAGTCCTCCGACGGCGGCCGGACCTGGACGTTCACGCTCAAGCCCGGTCTGAAGTACGAGGACGGGACCCCGATCAGAGCCCAGGACGTCAAGTACAACGTCGAGCGCTCCTTCGCCCCGGACCTGGTCGGAGGTCCCGACTACGCCCAGCGGTACCTGGCCGGCACCGAGGGCTACACCGGGCCGCTGCGGGGCAGGCACCTGGACTCGATCAAGACTCCCGACGACCGCACCATCGTCTTCTCGCTGCGCAGGCCGGTCGCGGAGTTCTCCTACACGGTCACGCTGCCCACCTTCTCCCCCGTGCCCGAATCGCGGGAGAAGGGAGTCCAGTACGACCTGCGCCCGTTCTCCTCCGGGCCGTACAAGATCGAAAGCTATGCGCGGGGCAAGAAGCTGGTACTGGTCCGCAACCCGCACTGGGACCCCGGCACGGACCCGGTGCGCAAGGCCTACCCCGACCGGATCGTCGTACAGCAGGGCCTGAAGGGCGGTCAGATCGACGACCGCATCATCGCCAGCGAGGGCGCCGACGCCTCCGCCGTCGAGTGGTCCGACATGCAGCCGTCCAGCATCGCCAAGGTGCTGCCGCGGCCGGAGGTCAAGAAGAGGCTGTCCGCGGAGCGGACCGGCTGCACCGACATGCTCGCCCTGAACACCTCCCGCGCGCCGTTCGACAACCTGAAGCTGCGTCAGGCGATGCAGTACGCGGTCGACAAGTCGGCCCAGGTGACCGCCAGTGGCGGCCCCGCCCTCAACGACATGGCCACCGGTTACCTCCCGCCGGCCCTCACCGGCGGCCGCCGCGCCGACGGCCTCTACGGCCGGTCGGCCACCGGCGACGTGGCCAAGGCCAAGAAGCTCCTCGCCGAGGGCGGCAAGCCGAACGGCTTCGCCACGACGATCACGGTGTCGACGGGCGACAAGACACGGGCCGAGGCGCTCCAGCAGAGCCTGTCCCGGGTCGGGGTGCGCCTGCAGATCCAGACCGTCGACCCGTCGGTCTACTACGACACCATCGGTGACACCAAGCACGCACCGGACATGGCGATGAGCGGCTGGTGCCCCGACTACCCGTCCGGTTCCACCTTCCTGCCCTTCGTGTTCGACGGCCGGACCATCAAGGAGAAGGGGAACCAGGGCAACGTCTCCCAGTTCCGCGACAAGGCGGTGGAGAAGCGTATGGACGAGATCGCCGCGATGCCCGACGCGGCGAGCGCCAATCAGGCCTGGATCAGCCTCGACTCCGTCATCCAGAGCAAGTCGCCGGCCGTTCCGCTGCTGTGGAAGCGCAAGCCCCTGCTGGCCGGCGACAACATCGCCGGAGCCTTCGGCCACGCCGCCTGGACCGGCCAGTTCGACTTCGCGGTGATCGGTCTGAAGGACCCGTCGAAGAGCAAGGGCTGAGGACGAGCCGTCGTGACCTTCACACTGGACACCACCGCGCAGACCGGGCGTTCGGCCCTGCCCGAGCATCCGCTGCGGGCCACGTCGCGCAAGCTGTGGGGTGACCGGGGCAGCAGGCTCGCCCTGGTCGCCGTCGCACTGCTGGTCCTGGTCGCCCTGACCGCCCCGCTGCTCAGCCGGCTGGGCGGCTGGTCACCCACCGCCTTCGACAGCGACGCGATCGACCCCTACCTCGGGGGCATGCCCCGCGGACCGCTCGGCGGCATCAGCGCCGAGCACTGGCTGGGGGTGGAGCCCGCCACCGGCCGCGACCTGTTCGCGCGCGTGGTGCACGGAGCCCAGGTCTCGCTGCTGATCGCGTTCGCCGCCACCGCGATCGTCGTCGTGGTGGGCACCGCCGCGGGCATCGCGGCCGGCTACTTCGGGGGCCGCGTCGACACCGTACTGAGCCGGCTCATGGACCTGACCATGTCCTTCCCGTCGCTCATCTTCATGATCGCCATGATGTCCGTGGCCCAGGACGTCAACCGGGTCGCCCTGATGACCGCCGTCATCGGTGTCTTCGGCTGGCCCGGCATCGCCCGCGTGGTGCGCGGTGAGGCCCTCACCCTGCGCCACCGCGAGTACGTCGAGGCGGCCCGCGTGGCCGGCTCGGGACCGTGGCGCATCCTCACCCGCGAGGTCCTTCCCAACATCTCCGGGCCCATCATCGCCTACACCACGTTGCTGATCCCCGGCATGATCAGCACGGAGGCGGCGCTGAGCTTCCTCGGAGTGGGCGTGCGCCCGCCGACCTCCTCCTGGGGTCAGATGATCGCCGAGGCCGTCGCCTACTACGAGACGGACCCCATGTACTTCTTCGTCCCGAGCACCTTCCTCTTCGTCGCGGTGCTGGCCTTCACGGTGCTGGGCGACGCCCTGCGCGACATCCTCGATCCCCAGGGAGGCCGCTCGTGACCGCCTACCTGCTCCGCAGATGCCTCGGGGTGGCCGGCGTGCTGCTCGCCATCTGCGCCGTCACCTTCGTCATCTTCTACCTCCTGCCCGCCGACCCGGCCGCGGCCGCCTGCGGCAAGACGTGCAGCGCGGAGCGGCTGGCGGAGGTGCGCCACCACATGGGGCTCGACCAGCCGCTGTGGCGCCAGTTCGGCGACTACGTCGTCGGCATCTTCGCCGGACGGGACCTGGGCAGCGGGCCGCACGCGCTGCACTGCGGCTTCCCGTGCCTGGGCTACTCCTACGACAACGCCCTGCCGGTGTGGGACCTGCTCATGGACCGGCTGCCCGTCTCCGCCTCGCTCGCCTTCGGGGCCGCCTGCATGTGGCTCGTGCTGGGGCTGGGCGCCGGGGTGACCGCCGCCCTGAAGAAGGGCGGACTGCTCGACCGGACGCTCATGGTCGGCGCCGTCGCCACGGCCTCGCTACCCGTCTACTTCACCGCCGTCATGCTCATCTACGGCCTGGTCCGGGTCGGCGGACTCCTTCCCTACCCCACCTACACCCCGCTGACCGACGACCCCCTGGGATGGGCCGCCAACCTGCTGCTGCCCTGGACCGCACTGGCCCTGCTGTACGCCGCGATGTACGCCCGCCAGAGCCGCAGCTCCATGATCGAGGCCATGGCGCAGCCCTACATCCGCACCGCCAGGGCGAAGGGCATGCCCCGGTACGTCGTGGTGGCCAAACACGGCCTGCGGTCCGCCATGATGCCGGTGCTCACCATCTTCGGCATGGACCTCGGCGCCCTGCTCGCCGGAGCCGTCATCACCGAGTCCATCTTCGGCATCCCCGGGGTGGGCCGGCTGTTCTACGACGCCCTGCAACGCTCCGACCAGCCCGTCGTCCTGGGCGTGACGCTCCTGGCCGCCTTCTTCATCGTGGCGGCGAACGTCGTCATCGACCTGCTGTACGCGGTCGTAGACCCGAGGGTGAGGAACTAGCCGTGCCGTCCAGCACCGCAACCGACGCACCACTGCTGCGCGTACGCGATCTGCGTGTCCAGTTCGACACCCCGGCCGGAACCGTCCGGGCGGTCGACGGGATCTCCTTCACCGTGGAGGCCGGCCGCACCCTGGGGCTGGTCGGCGAGTCCGGGTCCGGCAAGTCGGTCACGTCGATGGCCGTCATGGGCCTGCACCGGCGAGCCCGGGTCAGCGGCTCGATCGCCCTCGCCGGGCAGGAACTGCTCTCCCTGACCGACCGGGAGCTCAGCCGGCTGCGCGGCCGGCGCATGGCCATGGTCTTCCAGGACCCGCTCTCCGCCCTGCACCCCGCCTACACGGTCGGCGAGCAGATCGCCGAGGCGCACCGCCGCCACTTCGGCACCGGCCGCCGGGCGGCCCACCGGCAGGCCGTGGACATGCTCGGCGAAGTCGGCATCCCCGAACCGGCCCGCAGGGCGAGGGAGTACCCCCACCAGTTCTCCGGCGGCATGCGCCAGAGAGCCGTGATCGCCATGGCGCTGTCCTGCGAACCCGACCTGCTCATCGCCGACGAGCCCACCACGGCCCTCGACGTCACCGTGCAGGCCCAGATCCTCGAACTCATCGCCCGGCTCCAGCAGCAACGGCGGCTGGGCGTCCTGATGATCACTCACGACCTGGGGGTGGTGGCCCGCGTCGCGCACGACGTGCTCGTCATGTACGGCGGGCGCGCAGCCGAACAGGCCCCGGTCGACGACCTGTTCCGGCAGCCCGCCCATCCGTACACCCGCGGCCTGCTCGACTCGCTGCCGCGGCTGGACGACCCCGACGACGTCCCGCTGCGCGCCATCGCGGGCAGCCCGCCGTCCCTGGCCGCGCCGATACCCGGATGCGCCTTCGCCCCACGCTGCCCGCGCAGGGCCGAAGCCGACGAGGCCGCCAGCCTCCGCTGCGCCGACGAGCGGCCCTCGGTCGCGTACTACGCCCCGGGCCGGCTGGTCGCCTGCCACCTGCCCCTGGGCGCTTCCGCACGTTCCACGCCCCACCACGGCACCCAGATACCGGCCGAGGAGACTCGATGACCCGACCGAACGCCCCGGCCCCCGCGATACCGACCGATTCCACGCTGCTCTCCGTACGTGATCTGACCAAGACGTTCCCCGGCCGGCGCAGAATCGGCCGTCCCTCCGCTCCGGTGCGGGCGGTCGACGGGGTGAGTCTCGACCTGGGGGCGGGCGAGACGCTGGGACTGGTCGGCGAGTCCGGGTGCGGCAAGTCCACCACCGGGCGGATGCTCGTACGGCTGCTGGAGCCGACCTCCGGCGCCATCGCCTTCGACGGCCAGGACATCACCCACGTCCCGCAACGCCGGCTGAGACCGACCCGGCGGCACCTGCAAATGATCTTCCAGGATCCGTACTCGTCGCTCAACCCCCGGCAGACCGTCGCGCGCATCATCTCCGAGCCGTTGCTGATCCAGGGCACCTCCGTCCAGGCCGCACGCGACAAGGCCGCGGAACTGCTGGACCTGGTGGGCCTCAGCCGGGAGCACCTGGACCGTCACCCGCACCAGTTCTCCGGCGGCCAGGCCCAGCGCATCGGCATCGCCCGCGCCCTCGCCACCGGCCCCCGGCTCATCGTCGCCGACGAACCCGTCTCCGCGCTGGACGTCTCCGTGCAGGCGCAGATCGTCAACCTGCTGGAGCGCCTGCAGCACGAGCTCGGCCTCGCCCTCCTCTTCATCGCCCACGACCTGTCGGTGGTGAAGCGGATATGCGACCGGGTGGCGGTGATGTACCTGGGCCGCATCGTCGAGGTGGGCGACAAGCGGGACGTGTACGAAACGCCGGCCCATCCGTACACCCGGGCGCTGCTGTCCGCCGTTCCGCTCCCCGACCCCGTCGCGGAGCGCCGCCGCGAACGCATCGTGCTCCTGGGCGATCCGCCGAGCCCGGCGGCGCCGCCCAGCGGCTGCTCCTTCCATCCACGGTGCCCCAAGGCACAGGAGATCTGCCGTACCCAGCGGCCCGCTCTGACGGCCGTCGGTCCCGGGACCCGGGAGGCGGCCTGCCACTTCCCCGAGAACGGTTAGAGCCCCGCGACAGGCCCTCACCAGGTCCTTGCCGCCGCGGAGTCAACTCCGCTCCCACGCTGGCCAATTGGCAGCCCTCGATTCCGGCGGACACCTTCCCAGAACCATGTCACGTGTGCAATGGTACATGTCACAGGTCGTGGTCATGTCAATAACGACATCGGTCGGTGCCCCCGTCGGATCGACGGCGCCGCCCTCCCCGACACCACGAACCCTCATCCCCCATAGGCCACCCACGGGTGGTCCGAATCCTCATGGGAGGCGTAGTGAGAAAGTCACTTGTCCGGCGAAGTCTGGGGGCGGCGCTGCCGCTGGCCCTGACCTTCGCCATGGGCGTCGGCCTGCTGGCGCAGCCGGCCAGCGCCCGGACGGAAACCCCCGTGTCCGCCGCACACGCGGCGGCCGGAGGCGCGAAGCACTCAGGTCCGGCGCCCGTGGCGCAGTCCGCCACGGCCGAGGCCGAGCATGTCGGCAAGGGGCGGCTCAAGGCGTCGGAGCTGCCGCCGCTGGGAGCGAGCAAGGACGCGCTCAGGACGCCCTACGGCCGGCCCGAGAAGATGCCGGTCCGGCCCTCCATGTCGGCGAAGACCAAGGGCACGAAGAAGGCCGGGAAGAACGGTCTCGCCGCCGCGGCCACGT
Organism: Streptomyces sp. NPDC020996; assembly: GCF_040641355.1. Classification (NCBI taxonomy): domain Bacteria; kingdom Bacillati; phylum Actinomycetota; class Actinomycetes; order Kitasatosporales; family Streptomycetaceae; genus Streptomyces; species Streptomyces sp. NPDC020996. The sequence goes on along the minus strand of NZ_JBFADM010000002.1, from coordinate 205,878 downwards.
GCAACGTCTCCGACTTCACCAGCCGCACCGGCAGCGCCCTGGTGACGCAGATCAAGGCGTCCACCACCGACTGTGTCAACTCGCTGTTCAGCCTGACCGGCACGAACGCCTACTACGCGTTCAACGAGTCGCAGATGGCCAGCGTCGCCTACGCGGTGCGTGACGGCTCGGCGTCCTACCCCGGCAACGGCACCACCGGCATGCCGCAGCTCGTGCTGTACCTGCGCGCCGGCTACTACGTCCACTGGTACAACGCCACCGACGTGGGCACCTACGGCACCACCCTGCAGACGGCCATCCGCTCCGCTCTGGACGCCTTCTTCGCCAGCGCGCACTCCGGCGACGTCTCCGACGCCAACGGCGAGACCCTGGCCGAGGCCGTCACCCTGATCGACAGCGCCGAGCAGAACGCCCGCTACATATACGTCCTCAAGCGGCTGCTGACGAACTACAACTCCTCCTGGAACAGCTCCTGGTGGATGCTCAACGCGGCCAACAACGTCTACACCGTGACGTTCCGCGGCCACCAGGTTCCGGCGTTCGTCAGCGCCGTCCAGGCGGACCCCAGCCTGATCGACTCGCTGTACAGCTTCGCGACCGGACACCTCTCGCTCCTGGGCACCGACCAGTCGTACCTCACGTCCAACGCCGGACGTGAACTCGGCAGGTTCCTCCAGGAGTCCGCGCTGCAGTCCAAGGTCCGTCCGCTGGCCGCCGGCCTGCTCAACTCGAGTTCGATCAAGGGCACGACCGCCCCGCTCTGGGTCGGCGTGGCCGAGATGACCGACTACTACGACAAGGCCAACTGCTCCTACTACGGCACCTGCAACCTGCAGCAGCAGCTGACCAGCTCGGTCCTGACGGTGACGTACAACTGCAGTTCCAGCATCGTCATCAAGGCCCAGCAGATGACGTCGAGCGAGTTGTCCTGGGCCTGCAACAGCCTGCGCAACCAGGACGCGTACTTCCACAGCGTCGTCAAGGACAGCGGCGCGGTCGCGAACGACAACAACACCACCATCGAGGTCGTCGTCTTCGACTCCAGCACCGACTACCAGACGTACGCCGGCGCCATGTACGGGATCGACACCAACAACGGTGGCATGTACCTCGAGGGTGACCCGGCGGCGGCGGGCAACCAGCCCCGCTTCATCGCCTACGAGGCCGAATGGCTGCGTCCGGACTTCCAGATCTGGAACCTCAACCACGAGTACACGCACTACCTCGACGGCCGGTTCGACATGTACGGCGACTTCAACGCCAACGTGACCACGCCGACCGTCTGGTGGATCGAGGGCTTCGCGGAGTACATCTCCTACTCCTACCGCGGTGTCACCTACAACGAGGCCATGACCGAGGCCGGTTACGGCACGTACTCGCTGCGCACGCTGTTCGACACCACTTACAGCAACGACACCACGCGGATCTACCGCTGGGGCTACCTCGCCGTCCGGTACATGCTGGAGAAGCACCCCTCCGACATGTCCACCGTGCTCGGCTACTACCGCACCGGTAACTGGAACGCCGCCCGCACCTACCTGACCAGCACCATCGGCACCCGCTACGACGCCGACTTCCGCACCTTCCTCGCCGCCTGTGCGGCGGGCAACTGCGGCGGCGGTGGCGGCGGCACCAACCAGGCCCCGACCGCGGCGTACACCTTCTCCGTGAGCAACCTGACGGCCAACTTCACCGACCAGTCCACCGACTCCGACGGCACCATCGCGTCGCGTTCCTGGACCTTCGGTGACGGCGCCACCTCCACGGCGACCAACCCGAGCCACGCCTACACCACGGCGGGCACCTACAGCGTCAAGCTCACCGTCACCGACGACAAGGGCGCGACCGGCACCGTCACCAAGACCGTCACCGTCGGCGGCGGCGGCACCGTGACCGAGTGCACCGGCTCGGACACCATGGTGCTGGGCCAGAACTGCAAGCGCAGCAACCGGACCGCCACCACCGGCAACAACGACTACCTGTACCTCTACCTGCCGGCCGGTGTGACCTCGCTGAAGATCACCACGTCCGGCGGCACCGGTGACGCCGACCTCTACTACAGCGGCAGCGGCTGGGCCACCACCACCAGCTACACCAGCCGTTCGACGGGCGCGGGCAACAGCCACACCCTGACCATCACCAACCCGCCGGCCGGCTACAACTACATCACCCTCTACGCGAACCAGAGCTTCTCCGGAGTCACCGTCACCACCCAGTACTGAGCATCCCCGGTACTGCCCACAGTTCACGGCCGGCGCGGCTCCCCCCGCCCGGCCGTGACCCGGGCGGCGGCGGCACGGGGTGGCGCCGCCGCCCGGACTCCGGCCGGCGCGAACGACCGGTCCCCCCTCAGTGAAGGAGGTAATCAAGTGAAAGCCTCGGCCGCACGACGACGCCTTCTCTGGCCGATCCTCGCTTCTCTCACGGTCACCTGTGCCCTCGCCTCGCCCGCCGCGGGCAGCAGCGACCGCACCACGCCGCGACTGAGCGCCACGCAGCGGGCCGCTGCCGCCCAACTCGCCGCGGAGCAGCACGTATCCGCGCAGGAAGCACAACGACGGATTCTCCGCCAGGACCGTCTCACCGGCGTCGCCACCGCCCTGCGCACGTCCCTGGCCTCGCGCTTCGGCGGAGCCTGGATCGACCAGGAGCACGGCGGCAGACTCACCGTCGCCGTCACGCGACCCGCGGCCGCGGCGTCCGTGCGGCAGCAGGCGGCACGGGCCCAGGCGCCCGACACCGCCACCGTGGTCGTCCGCCGCAGTTGGCAGCAGCTCGACCGCATGTCGGACACGCTGGCCAGGCGCATCGCCGCAGCGAACAAGTCGGCCCCCCACGGCCTGCAGTCCGCGGTGGTGGTGCGGGACAACAAGCTGCGCCTGGACCTGCCCCGGGGCAAGGCCCTGACCGGTGCTCAGCGCTCGGTCGTGCGGTGGGCGGAACACACCTTCGGTGACGCCCTCACCGTCAGCACCTACGCGCACGCCTCCAAGCCCTTCTACTGCGGCGGTCAGTACTCCTGTGACCCGCCGCTGCGCTCGGGCCTGGCCATCTACGGCAGCAACATCCGCTGCACCAGCGCCTTCATGGCCTACGACTCGTACGGCTACTACATGATGACCGCCGGCCACTGCGCGGAGGGCAGCTCGTACTGGCAGGTCCCGACCTACAGCTACGGCTACCAGGGAGTCGGCAGCGTCGCCGACTACACCTTCGGCTACTACGGCGACTCCGCCGTAGTACGCATCGACGACTCCAACTGGTGGCAGCCCCGGGGCTGGGTCTACCCCTCGACCCGCATCACCGGCTGGGGCTACGACTACGTCGGGCAGTACGTCTGCAAGCAGGGCTCCACGACCGGCTACACCTGCGGGCAGATCACCGAGACCGACGCGACCGTGTCCTATCCCGACCGCACCCTGGCCGGCATGACCTGGAGCACCGCCTGCGACGCCGCCGGTGACAGCGGCAGCGGCGTCTACGACGGATCCACCGCTCATGGCATCCTCAGCGGCGGTCCCGACAGCGGCTGCGGCATGATCCACGAGCCGGTCAGCCGGGCGCTGTCGGACCGCGGAGTGACGCTGCTGGCCGGCTGAGCGCGTCGCGCGCCCGGAGACCAGCGGCTGCGGCTCGGGGCCTGTGCGAGCACAGGCCCCGAGCCCGTCCACGCCGGGACGTCCGGCAGACCGGCCACGACGGAGGTCACGTCGTCCTGCCTCCCTGCCGGTACACCGCGACCGCCACCGCCAGGTCCTCCCATGCCATTCCGCTCGTCTTCACGACCAGGGGGCGGTCGGCGGCGACGGTCGCTCGCGGGCCGATACGGTCGGCGACGGTCTGCAGCGATTCCGGGTCGAGCCTGCCCTCCCGCACCGCGAGGACGACGTCTCCCGCCTCGCGGAGCGCCACTTCACGGCTCTCGACGACCACCGTGGCGCGTCCCATGAGCGCACCGTCGAGCTCCCGTACCGTCGGCTCGTGGGAACCGACGGCGAGGACGACCGCCGAGTCGCGCACGAGAGTCCCGTCGACGACCGGTTCACGGGCCGAGGTCGCCGCCACGATCACGTCCGCCCCGCGGACGCGGCCGGCGACCGCCGCGTCGTCCGCCGTCAGGTGGCGGTCCGCCCACGCCGGGACGGCACCGCCCCGGCGGGTGACGGCCGTGACATCGGCGACCGGTACGTGCGCCCGGATGGTGTGCACGTGCCCCTCGCCCTGCGGGCCCGTGCCGAAGACCACCAGCCGCAGCCCGTCCGGCGAGCGGGCCGCGACGGCTCGCAGCCGGTCCAGGCAGGCCGCGACCGTGACCGCGGGCGTGCGCAGGGTTGTCAGCGCGACCCCGTCGAGGATCGCGACGCAGGTCAGCGTCTCGCTGTCGTACAGGAGGTAGGTGGCATTGATCCGCCGCAGGCCACGCGCGGGGTTGCCGGGCGCGACGGTCGCGACCTTCACCCCGAACCAGCCGCCGCTCTCCGACGGCATGAGCAGCCCCTGGCCGCCCACGAGGTCGAGGACGACGCGAGGCACGTCGGCATCCGGGTCGAGTCCCTGGGCCAGTACGTCACGGATCGCGGCGACCGCGGCGACGGGACCGAGCGAGAAGACGTCCTGGGCGTCGAGGATCACGCTCATCGCAGCACGAACCCGGGAAGGAGGGCGTCGTGGGGATCGACGGTGAACCGGCAGGTCCCGGTCGCGTGGGCGGTGCCCGTCACCGCCGTGACCACGGCCGGCCTTCCGTGTGCCGTGGTGGGCTCCGTGATCCGTGCGCGGAAGACGGAGCCCACCACGGACTCGTGCCGCAATTCGTCACCGGGACGCAGCTCCCCGGTGTCGGCCAGCAGCGCGACCCTGGCCGACGTGCCCGAACCGCACGGGGACCGGTCCACCTGGCCGTCGGCGAACACCGTGATGTTGCGCTGGTGCAGTCGCCGGCTGCCGTCGGGCCGCGGCAGGGGAGGGCGGACCTCCTCGGTGAGGATCGTCCCGTAGATGCCGGAGAGCCGGACGTCACCGGGGTGTTCGGCGGCCCCGGCGGCGTTGAGGGCGTCGCGGATCTCGCGGCCGACCGCGATGAGCCCGGCAAGGTGCTCCGGCCCGACGCGCAGGCCGGCCGCAGCCGCCGGCAGCACGGCGTACATCGCACCGCCGAAGGCGATGTCGACGCTGACCGTTCCGCGGGACGTACCCACTTGGACGCCGCGGGCGTGGACGTGGCTCGCGACGTTCGTGAAGGTGACGTCCTCGATCCGGCCCCCGCGGGTGCGGACACTCGCCGTGACGCGTCCCGAGGGGACGTCGATCAGGACGTCGGTCGAGCCGTCGGCGGGGGCCGCCACCCTGCCGGAGGCGACGGCCCAGGCGCCGAGGGCGATCGTGCCGTGTCCGCACGCCGTCGAGAAGCCGTCCTTGTGCCAGAACAGGACTCCCAGATGGGCGCCGGCGTCGTCGGGCGGGACCAGGAAGCCGCCGTACATGTCCGCGTGGCCACGGGGCTCGCCGCACAGCAGTGCGCGCACCCACTGCGCTTCGTCGCTCCGGGTCGCGAGGATCCGGCGCTCGGCGACGGTGAGCCCGTCCCCGGTCAGTTCGGCCGGGCTGTCGGGCACGATCCGGAAGGGCTCACCGCCGGTGTGCCAGTCGATCGTCTCGATCGGTGCGTTTCTCGTCATCCGTCATGCTCCCAGGTATGCCTCGACGACCTGCGGGTCGGCGCGCAACCGGTCGGCCGGCCCGGTCAGGGTGACCCGGCCCGAGTCGATGACGTACCCGCGGTGGGCGACCTTCAGTGCGGCTCGTGCGTTCTGCTCGATGAGCAGCACCGACGTGCCCGCCTGGTTGACGGTCACGATGGCGTCCATGACCTGGGCCACGATCAGCGGCGCCAGGCCCATCGACGGCTCGTCCAGCATGATCAGCCGGGGGCCGGCGACCAGTGCCCGGCCGATGGCGAGCATCTGCTGCTCACCGCCGGAGAGGGTGCCGCCCTGCTGATCGCGGCGCTCGGCCATGCGCGGGAACAGCTCGTAGACCTGTGCGATCCGCTTGTCGATCGACGCGCCGTCGCGCACGGTGTAGCCGCCGAGCTGGAGGTTCTCGTGCACGGTCAGCCGCGAGAAGATCCGCCGGCCCTCGGGCACGTGGACGATTCCGCGTTCCACGATCGACCAGGGCGTCGCCGCCGTGATGTCCTCGCCGTAGGCCGTGACGGTTCCCGCCCGGGACCGGACCACGCCGGAGATCGTCGAGACGGTCGTGGACTTGCCGGCGCCGTTGTTGCCCAGCAGGGCGACGATCTCCCCCTCGCCGACGGTGAGGTCGAGCCCCCTGAGGGCCTCCACCTTTCCGTAGCTGACCTGAAGGCCGCTGATGTCGAGGATCGTTCTCACCACTGCACCTCCGCCGTGCCGGCCGGGCCCGCCTGGGCCGCGATACGTTCGGCCTCCGCGTGCGCCTCGTCGTCCTCCGCGCCGAGGTAGGCCTCGATGACCGCCGGGTTGGACCGGATCGATGCCGGTGTGCCGTCGGCGATCTCCTTGCCGTAGCTCAGTACGACGATGCGTTCGGAGACCTCCATGACCAGGCCCATGTCGTGCTCGATGAGGACCACCGCGATTCCGAGGGCGGCGATCCGCCGCAACAGGCCGAGCAGTTGCTCCTTCTCCCCGTGGTTGAGTCCGGCCGCCGGCTCGTCGAGCAGCAGCATGCGGGGCTCACGGGCCAGCGCGCGGGCGATCTCGACGCGCCGCTGCTCGCCGTAGGGGAGGTTGCGGATCTGCGCGGTCCGGTCGGCTGCCATGCCGACGAAGTCGAGCCACTTGTGCGCCTCGTCGGTCGCCGCGTCCTCACTGCGCCGGTAGCGCGGCGTGTGCAGCATCGCGTCGAGGAAGTTCTGCCGGATGCGGACGTGCATGCCCGCCCGGACGTTGTCCAGCACGGTCAGGTCGCCGAAGAGCCGGAGGTTCTGGAACGTGCGCGCGATGCCGCTCGCGGCGATCACGGCCGGCCGTTTCCCGGTGATGTCGGTGCCGTCGAACGTCACCGAGCCCGCGGAAGGCCGGTAGAAGCCCGTGATGCAGTTGAACGCGCTCGTCTTGCCGGCACCGTTCGGGCCGATGACCGAGAGCACCTCGCCCGCGTGGACGGAGAACGTCAGGCCGTCGACGGCGCGTACTCCGCCGAAGGAGACCGCCATGTTCCTCACATCGAGGAGCACCTTTTTCACGACGTGCCTTCCTGTGCTCGGCGGCCGCGCCGCCCGGTTTCGCCGGTACGGGCCGGCAGCAGTCCCTGCGGCCGGAAGATCATGACGACGATCAGCAGCAGACCGAAGATGAGATAGCGCCAGTTCTCCGCCCCGCGCAGCAGTTCGGGCAGCAGCGAGATGACCACGGCGCCGACGACGACACCCGGCGTCGACCCCATGCCGCCGAGCACGACGGCCATCAGGATGAGCGCGGACCACAGGAAGTTGAAGCTCGGCGGGGAGATCGCGCTCTGGTGCGCGGCGAACAGCACGCCCGCGAGGCCGCCGAAGACCGCGCCGGCGATGTACGCCGCGAACTTCGCCTTGTAGGTGTGGATGCCCATGGCCTCGGCGGCGTCCTCGTCCTCGCGGACGAACCGCCAGGCCCGGCCGATCCGGCCGCGCCCGAGCCGGCTGGAGAACAGCACGGCGACGATGACGACGGCCGCGGTGACCCAGTACAGCGTGATGTCGGAGCGCAGGCCGAAGTCGCCGAAGCCGGGGATGCCGTACAGGCCGTTCGGTCCGCCGGTGAAGTCGAGGTTGTTCGCCGTGATGCGGATGATCTCCCCGAAACCGAGGGTGACGATGGCCAGGTAGTCGCTGCGCAGCCGGAGCGTCGGCCCGCCGATGACGAGCCCGCCGATGACCGCGGCGGCCACGACGACGGGGATCGTCGCGATCAGGGGCCACCCGTACCGTGTCGACAGCAGTCCCGCGGTGTAGGCCCCGATCGCGAAGAAGGCGGCGTATCCGAGGTCGAGCAGCCCGCAGAAGCCGACCACGATGTTCAGCCCGACGGCGAGCATCACGAAGATGAGGGCGTCCACGGCGATCTGGATGACGTAGGTGCTGGAGTTGAGGAACGGCAGGGCCAGCGCGATCACGGCCACGCCCAGGCCGAGCCACTTGCCGGCCAGCAGGCTCGACACGGCTTCCGCGATCGGCGCACGGCGGGACCGGGGGGTTCCGACGCCCTTGCCGGCGAGCGCGACGTTCGCGGGTGCGCGCTCGTCGACGGCGTTGACGTAGGCCGAGGCCTCTTCGGCCGGGTGGAGGGTGGTTTCGTCTTTCATCACACACGCTCCGTGACGCGTTCGCCGAGCAGCCCGGTGGGGCGCACGGTCAGGAAGAGGATGAGGAAGCCGAACGCGAAGACGTCGCGCCATTCACTGCCGAGGTAGGCGACGCCGAACGATTCCAGCAGACCGAGCACGACGGCGCCGAGCACGGCTCCGCGCAGGTTGCCGATGCCGCCGATGACCGCCGCGGTGAACGCCTTGAGCCCGATGACGAAACCCATCAGGAAGTCGATCTTCCCGTAGTAGACGCCGGCCATGACGCCTGCCGCTCCGGCCAGGGCCGAGCCGAGGAAGAAGGTGCGGGAGATGACCCGGTCGACGTTGACCCCCATGAGCAGGCAGGCCTTCGGGTCCTGCGAGATGGCCCGCATGGCGCGGCCCGACCGGGTCTTCCGCACCAGCGTGTCGAGGGCGACCATGAGCACGACCGCGATCACCATCATCGCGAGCTGGGCGTAGGTGATGCGCGCGCCGGCCAGATTCAGGGCGCCCGCGCCGACGCCGATCTGGTACACCTCCGGGTTGGCCCCGAAGGCGACCGCGATGCCGTACTCGAGCGCGAAGCTGGCTCCTACGGCGGTGATCAGCACGGACAGCCGGGGCGCGCTGCGCAGCGGGCGGTAGGCCACCCGCTCCAGGACCATGCCGAAGGTGCCGGTGGCGATCATCGCGATGATCATGATGGCGATGAGGGCGACGAGCCCGCCGCCGAGCGCGCCGGCGCCGGCGCTGAGGACGGTGAAGCCGACGAACGCGCCGAGCATGTAGATGTCGCCGTGCGCGAAGTTGAGCAGTTTGATGATCCCGTAGACCATGGAGTAGCCGAGTGCGACCAGGGCGTAGAAGGAGCCGACGAACAGGCCGCTGAGCACGAGTTGGATGAAGTGGTCCATGCGGTGTTTCCCGGTGCGTGAGGGGAAGCGGTGCCACGGGGGTGGCCGGCCGGGGTGAACCGGCCACCCCGGGGCGTCACTTGTTGAGGACGAAGTCGTCGTCCTTGACGACGAGGATGTCGAAGCCGCCCACGCTCAGCGTGTGCTGGATGGTGAACTTCAGCGGGCCGGAGAAGATCTCGAAGCCGTCGAGCTGCTCGAGCGCCCGGATCACGTCGTCGCCGTCGGTGGAGCCGGCCTTCCTGACCGCCTCCGCGGCGACGCGCACCGCGTCGTACGACTGTGTCGAGTAAGGCCCGGGCTCGGAGCCGAACTTCTTCTTGTACTTGTCGACCCACGCCTGGCCGTCGGGGATGGTCTGGGGTGTCTGGGTCATGGTCGCGAACACGCCCTGCGCGTTCTTCCGGCCCGCGATCTTGATGAGCTTGGCGTCGACCGAGCCGTCCGCGATCATGATCTGCCCCTTGTACCCGGCGGCCTTGAGCTGCTTGATGAGCAGTCCGCCTTCCTGGTAGTACCCGGTCCAGTAGACGAAGTCCGCCTTCGATTCCATCACCGCGTTGACGGCCCCGGAGTAGTCCGACTCTCCCGCGGTGACCGACTGGTGGTCGGCGATCTTGACTCCGAGCAGGCCCAGTTCGTCCCCGGTGCGGTTGGCGATGTCGGTCGAGTACGAGGTGTTGTCGTCGAGCAGTGCGACGCGCTTGCTGCCCTGCTTCTTGATGAACTTCGACGCCGCCTCCGCCTGCTGGATGCCCGTGCCGTTGATCAGGAAGACGTTCCGCTGCTCCGGCGCCAGCAGGTCCGTGGAGTTGGCCGCCGGGATGAGCATCGGGATGTTCGCCTTGTCGAAGATGCTCAGCGTCGGCAGGGTCGCCGAGGAACAGTAGCCGCCGACGGAGATGTCGATGCCGGCGCTGACCAGCTTGGCGGCGCCGGCGGCGGCCGTCTTCGGGTCGCACGCCTCGTCCTCGACGGTGAGGGAGAGTTTGCGGCCGTCGATCCCGCCCTTGGCGTTGATCTCGTCGACGGCGAGCTGGGCGCCGTCCTTCATGTAGGGGCCGATGGCCGCGGAACTGCCGGTCAGCGGTGTGAGCATGCCGAGCTTGATGGGGCCGGAGCTGTCCTTTCCGGAACTTTCGCCGGTGAGATCACCGCATGCAGTCAGGGTGAGCCCGAGTGCCATGGCGGCGGCCGTCATGGTGCCGCGACGGATGAATGTCATGCCTTACTCCATCTCGCACGGTCCGTGTGCAGAGGGACCGTTCGGTGACCGAAAGTTGCTCCCGGCTGCGACAACGCCACGCACGACCAGGATGTGTGACATTGCACAAGGAGCTGTTGTTGGCGTCGGGAGGCGGAGGCTCCCCACCCGCGCTTGCGGTGGATGCTCGCCTCCGCCGTGTACTGCCGCGCCCCCCGTTGTAATGTGTGACATTGCACCGAGGGGCGCTGACGTGGGCCGAGAGTTTCGCCGGCACTCGTGGTGGGACACGCAACCCCGCCCACGGCTCTTCTTCGGATGCCGACACCTGCTGTGGTGTGTGACATTGCACAATCTAGCCGTTCGTGCCGCATCACGGGAGCCCTGTGGGTCCTCGTGATGGACACGTGACTTTTTGGCCAACTTCGCCGGTCATCCAGATGACGTGCGGATGGCGACCGGGCCGGTCAGATCGTGAAGCCGGCCGGGTAGGGGTCGGTCGGGTCCAGCATGTACTGCGCGGTTCCGGTGATCCAGGCGCGTCCGGTGACGGACGGCAGGATGCCCGGCCGGTCCCCGACCGTCGTCTCGCCGAGGATGCGCCCGACGAACCGGGAGCCGATGAACGACTCGTTGACGAAGTCCCGGCCGACCGGCAGCAGACCCCGTGCGTGCAGCTGCGCCATCCGCGCACTGGTGCCCGTGCCGCACGGCGACCGGTCGAACCAGCCCGGATGGATCGCCATGGCGTGCCGGGAGTGCTCGGCGGTCGATCCGGGCGCCTCGAGATAGACGTGATGGCACACGTCGATCTCGGGGTTCTCCGGGTGCGACACCGGGTTCTGTGTGTTGATCGCGTCCATGACGGCCAGCCCGGCGTCGAGCAGCCGCTGCTTTTCCGCCCGGTCGAAGGGGATGCCGAGTTCGTCGAGCCGGACGAAGGCGTAGAAGTTGCCGCCGTAGGCGATGTCGTAGCGCACCGGTCCGTATCCGGGCACGTCGACGACCTGATCGAGGGCGTGACTGTACGACGCGACGTTCTCCAGGGTCACCGACTCGGCGTGGCCGTCGCGCACCTGCACCCGGGCGGTGACCAGGCCGGCCGGGGTGTCGAGGCGAATCAGGGTGTACGGCTCGGTGACCTCGACCATGCCCGTCTCGACGAGGACGGTCGCCACGCCGATGGTGCCGTGCCCGCACATCGGCAGGCAGCCGGAGACCTCGATGTAGAGCACCCCGAAGTCGGCGTCCGGCCGGGTCGGTGGCTGGAGGATCGCCCCGGACATCGACGCGTGCCCGCGCGGCTCGCACATGAGCAGGGTGCGCAGGCGGTCGCGTTCCGCGACGAACCGCTGCCGTCGTTCGAACATGGTCGCCCCGGGGAGGACGCCGACGCCGCCCGTGATCACACGGGTCGGCATTCCCTCGGTGTGCGAGTCGACGGCGTGGTAGCAGACGGTCGAACGCATCGTCAGTTGACTCCCGCGTCGATGAGGGTCTGGGTGGCGGCGCGCACGATCGCCTCCGTCTCCGGGGTGAGCGGCTGGCGGGGCGGGCGGCAACCGCCACCGCGCCGGCCGATCATCTCCTGGCCGAGCTTGATGGCCTGGATGAACTCCGTCTTGCTGTCCCACCGCAGCACCGGGTGCAGCTGGCGGTACAGGGGCAGGGCGGTGGCGAGGTCACCTGCGACCGAGGCGTTGTACAGCGCGAGGCAGGCCTGGGGGAAGACCTGCGGATAGCCGGCGACCCAGCCCTTGGCGCCGGCGATGCCGACTTCCAGCACGGTGTCGTCGGTGCCGATCATGAGGTCGAGGCCGGGGGCGAGCTCGGCGATCTCGTAGCAGCGCCGGACATCGCCGGAGAACTCCTTGACGCCCACGATGAATCCCTCGGCGTGCAGCTTGGCCAGCAGTTCCGGGCGCAGGTCGACCTTGGTGTCGATGGGGTTGTTGTACGCGGTGACCGGAAGGCCGACCGACGCCACCATTTCGTAGTGCTCCAGGATGGCGCGGTCGTCGGCGCGGTAGGCGTTGGGCGGCAGGCACATGACGGCCTGGCAGCCGGCGTCCTTGGCGAACTGGGCGTGCCGCTTGGCCTCGCTGCCGCCGTAGGCGCCGACGCCCGGCATCACGGTGAACCCCTCCGGCGCGTTGGCCACGGCCGTCTCCACGACGCGGTCGCGTTCCTCCCAGGTGAGGGTCTGGTACTCGCCCAGCGATCCGCTCGGCGCGACACCGTGCAGCCCCTGCTCGGCCAGCCAGGCGACGCTTTCCCCATAGGCGCCGAAGTCGACGGTGAGGTCGTCGTGGAACGGCAGGCTGGTCGCCACGATGACGCCGTGCCAGGGCTTGCGGTTGTCGGTCATCTGTACTCCTTGTTGGTTTCTTGCTGGTTTTCATCGAGGTCGGCGAGGGCACCGAGGGTGACGGGCGTCGCGACGAGTCGTTCCGCGGGCGTGTAGGCCCGCTGGTCCGGTGAGGCCAGGCAGTGCACCGCCGGTCCGCACATCCGCCCCTGGCACCAGCCCATGCCGGCCCGGGTCAGCTGCTTGACCTGCCGGTGGTCACGTGCCCCGCCTTCGGCGCAGGCGGCACGGACCGCTCCCGCGGTCACCTCTTCGCAGCGGCACACGACGGTCTCGTCGGTCAGCCACGAGGACCATCCCGGCGGGATCGGGTGGGCGAGGGCCAGCGCCCGGGCGAAGGCGCGCTGCCTGGCGACCTCGGCACGCAGGGCGGCCGGAGTTCTTCTGCCCGGCGCGGGGCCCGCCGAGGAGTCGATGAGGACGGATCCGGCGGCCAGGCGCCCTTCGGCCACCGCGAGCGGTGCTCCGCCCACACCGCACGCCTCGCCCGCCGCGTAGAGTCCGGCGACGGTGGTGCGTTGCCCGTCGTCGACGGCGACGGCCGTGTTGCCGTCCTCAAAATCCGCGAGCTCGCAGCCCAGGGGGATCAGCAGGTCGAGCTGCGGCGTGAAGCCCCAGCCGACACCGACCGTATCGGCCTCGATCCGCCGTTCCGTGCCCGGTCGCGGCCTGCCGTCGGGGTCGAGGGAGGCGATGCGGACCGATGACACCCGGTCGCCGCCGTCCGCGCCGATGATCGCCGTACGCGGACGGACGCGGACACGGTGACGCGCGAGCGTGACGGCGTATCCGGCGCCTTCCGCCCACTTGCCCGGGTTGCGCAGAAGGGCGCCCGGGTGCCGGAGCCAGGCCAGCGGGCCGGCCGCCTCGCACACGGTGACCACCTCGACTCCGCGTGCCGCGAGGCCCGCGGCCACCGGCAGCAGGAACGGGCCGGTACCGCCCAGCACGACGCGGCTGCCGGCCGCGACTCCGCCGCCCTTGAGCAGTGCCTGGAGCCCGCCGACGGTGAGCACGCCCGGCAGATCCCACCCGGGGAACGGCAGTTGCCGGTCGTAGGCACCCGTCGCCACCAGGAGCCGGGGCGCGCGCAGGGTCACGGCGGTCTCCTGCGGCGCCTCGCGCCGGTCGACGGCGTGGACCTCGAACCCGGCTTCCTCGCGGACGGCGGACCACACATGGTGCGCCAGGCGCAGGTCGAGCCGTCCCGCTGCCCGGCCCGCCGACAGCTCACGTTCGAGAGCGCGGTACTCGCGCAGCCCGTGGTGGAGGTCCTCGGTCGCGATCGCCGGTCGCGCTTCCTGGGGCGGATGCCGCCAGAACTGCCCGCCGACGGCGGTGCCGGAGTCGACCAGCACGACGCGCAGTCCGCCGGCCACAGCCGTGGCCGCCGCCGCCATGCCGGCCGGGCCCGCGCCCACGATGATCAGGTCGGCTGTCTCACTCATCGTCGCTCTCCCCCGTCGTGACGGTCATACCCGCGCGTGCCAGGACCAGGCAGGCGCGTTGCCCGCCCGCTCCGTCGATCGTCACGAGGCAGTCGAAGCAGACACCGATCCCGCAGAAGACGCCGCGCGGGCGTCGCCGGACGCGGGTGGTGCGCCAGGCGACCCGGCCCGCGGCCACCAGGGCCGCGGCGACGGTCTGGCCGTCGACGAACGGCAGTGGTTTTCCGTCCATGATGATTTCGTTCATCGGGGCGCTCCCGGGGAGGCGAAGAAGCGGTCGGGCAGAAAGTCGGCGTGTGCGGCCGGGTCGGCGCCGCGCCAGGGGCAGCCGAGCAGGTGGGCCGTCACGAGCGCGCCGGTCGCGGGAGCGAGACCGATCCCCGCGCCCTCGTGACCGCACGCGTGGATGATCCCCGGGACCCGGGGGTCGGGGCCGATGACCGGCAGGTGGTCCGGACAGTACGGCCGGAATCCGCGGTAGGCGCGGATCAGGTGGACCTTCCTCAGGAAGGGGAACAGCCGGCATGCCTGCGCGGCGAGTCTGGTGACCACGGCGGCGTTCATCGTCATGTCGAAGCCGACGCGTTCGCGGCTGGCTCCGATGAGGATCGTGCCGCCCGGCGTGCCCTCGACGACGCCGGAGGTCTCCAGTCCCGCGTCGGACGAGGCGACGTTGGCGACGTAGTCGGCCGAGTAGACCTTGTGCCGGACCATGGGCGGCAGCGGTTCGGTCACCAGGACGAAGCCCCGGCGCGGCAGCACTTCGAGGGGCGCGCCGAGCCGGCGGCCGAGCTCACCGCCCCAGGTCCCGGCGGCGTTGACGACGGCATCGGCGGGCACGGTGTCGCCGGCCGCCGTCCGGACACCGTTGACCCGGCCGTCGCGGTCGGTCGTCGCCGCGACGACTTCACCCGTCCGGAAGCGGGCGCCGCGTGCCATGGCGGCGCGCAGCAGCGCGGCAGCCGCGAGAACGGGCTGCACCTGGGCGTCCTCGGGGTAGTGGACGCCGCCGGGAATCCCCGGCGCGAGATGGGGTTCCAGGTCGTGCACGTGCTCGACCGGTTCGGTGCGGACGCCGGCTTCCGCCTGCCGCGCGGCGAACGCGCGCAGCGCCGCGAGGCCCTCGGCCGAGCTCGCGACGACCAGGCCGCCCTTGGGTTCCAGCTCGAAGGAGTCCCGTCCGAGCTCCTCGCCGGTCTCGTCCCACAGTGTGCGGCTCAGGCGCGCCAGGTCGAGTTCGGGGCCCGGTTTCTTGTCGGAGAGAAGGACGTTGCCCTCTCCCCGGCTTGTCGTCCCGGCGCCGACGGGCCCGCGGTCGACGACCGTGACGTCCATGCCCGCCGAGGCGGCGTGGAAGGCGCACGCGGCGCCGATGACACCCGCCCCCACGACAACGACCTTCAGGCTCACCGGCCCGCCTCCTCCACACGACCCTCTGTGCAATGTCACATGCTATTGCTTAGGCTATACATCCGATCGCCCCGAAGACAACGACAAGGTCAGCGTGACTTTGCCGAGACGTTCGTCCAGGACGGACGAAGGGATGGAGCACTGTGAACCACCCGACCGGAAACTCGATCGTCGCCGGACAGGACGTTCCTGGCACGGGGGAAGCGTGGCGTGCCGTCGTCGCCGCCACCGGCGAACCGTATGGCCCCGAGCTGCGGGACGCCTCACCGGACCAGGTCGCGCGGGCAGCTCAGCAGGCCGCCTCGGCCGCGCGTGCGTACCGCGCTGTGCCCGCGCACCGGCGGGCCGCCTTCCTCGACGCCTGTGCGGAGGAGATCGAGGCCCTCGGCGACGGCCTGCTGACGCTCGCGGGGCTCGAGTCCGGACTGCCGCCGGCCCGCCTGACCGGCGAACGAGCCCGTACCTGCGCGCAGTTGCGCATGTTCGCCGGCCTGGTCCGCAGCGGCGACGCGCTCGGTGTCCGTGTCGACCCCGCGCTTCCCGAGCGCCGGCCGCTCGCCCGACCGGACCTGCGGCTGCGCAAGATACCGGTGGGGCCCGTCGCCGTGTTCGGGGCGAGCAACTTCCCGCTGGCCTTCTCCGTCGCCGGCGGGGACACCGCCTCCGCGCTCGCCGCGGGCTGCCCGGTCATCGCCAAGGCACATCCGGCTCACCCCGGCACCTGTGAACTCGTCGCACGCGCCGTCACCGCCGCCGCCCGGCGCACCGGGATGCCCGCCGGCGTCTTCTCACTGCTGGTCGGCCGCGGCGTCGAAGTCGGCCAGGCACTGGTGCGCGACCCACGGATCGCGGCCGTCGGATTCACCGGTTCCCGCAGCGGCGGCCTCGCGCTCCTCGCCACCGCCAACGCCCGCCCCGTGCCCGTCCCGGTCTACGCCGAGATGTCGGCGGTCAACCCCGTGATCGTGCTCGACGGCGCGCTGGCCGATCCCGGACCGCTCGCCGCCGCGTACGTGGCGTCGCTGACCAACGGCTCCGGGCAGTTCTGCACCAACCCCGGCCTCCTCCTGCTGCCGGCGGGCGACGCCGGCGACGCCTTCCGCAAGGCCGTGGCGGATTCCGTGGCCGGCACGACGGGCCAGGTCATGCTCACCCCCGGCATCGCGGACGGCTTCGCCCGGGGAGTCCAGCAGTGGGCCGCCGTCGACGGTGTCTCCGTTGTGGCCCAAGGGACGCCCGGTGAAAGCCCGTACGCCCCCGGCCCGCTCGTCCTCGAGTGCGACGCGGCGACCTACGCGGCCCAGAGGGACCTCACCGGTGAGGTCTTCGGCGCCGCGGGGCTCATCGTGCGGTGGTCGGGAGCCGACGAACTCGTCACGCTGATGGAGCGCATGGAAGGGCAGCTGACAGCCACCCTGCACGGGACCGACGCCGACCTGGCGACGGCCGAACGTCTCCTGCCGGTCCTGGAGGACCGCGCCGGGCGCATCGTGTGGGGCGGCTGGCCCACCGGCGTCGAGGTGTCCCCTGCGATGGTGCACGGCGGCCCGTGGCCCGCGACGTCCGCACCCGGAACGACGAGTGTCGGCACCCTGGCCGTCGAACGCTGGCTCCGGCCGGTCTGCTACCAGTCGTTCCCCGACGCACTCCTCCCCCAGGAACTGCGCCCCGGCAATCCGCTGGGAGTTCCCCGACTCGTCGACGGGGCGCGTGAACCGCAAGCCGGGTGACGCCGTCACCGATCCGTGCCTGCACGCCGGAGACCGTGTCGGCGCCCGGCGCGGGCCGGGGCCGGGCCGGGCGGTTCGCCGTCAGGCGGTCTTGGCGACGGTCAGCAGGACGGCCGCGTCCTCCAGTGCCTCGACGCTGTGGCGGGCCTGGGGAATGACGAGGAGGTCGCCGGTGCGCCCGTCCCAGGAGGTGTCGCCGCTGACGAGTCGTACCCGTCCGCGCAGCACCAGCAGGGTCGCCTCGCCGGGGTTGTCGTGCTCGGCCAGGACGGTGCCGGCGGTCAGGGCGAGCAGGGTCTGGCGCAGCGTGTGCTCGTGACCGCCGTACACGGTCGCGGCGCTGCGCCCGGCGGGGGCCGCCGCGGCACGTTCGAGGTGTGCGCGGGCCTCGGCGTCGAGGGAGAGCTTCTGCACGGGTGCGGTCTCCGGGGTCGGGGGCGGCGTCGGCCTCAGCCTACTGGGCGATCAGTGACGTACGCCGGTGTCGGCGCCGCCCCGGCGGAGGCCGGCCGGTGCCGGGAACCCCGGCGTGCCGATGCTGCGGATCTCCAGCGGGCCGGGCAGGCGGCGGAGCAGTTCGCGTTCCAGGCGGTTGTGCAGGGTGAACCAGGCGGCGGGGCAGCCGTGGCAGGCGCCGCCGAGGCGGACGGTCACCACGCCGTCGCGGACGTCGACGAGGTCGATGGTGCCGCCGTGGGAGCGGGCGAAGTCGCCCACCGGGCCGGCCAGCACGTCGCGCGCCGCCGCGCAGGCCGCCGTGTCGGCGTACGAGCCGTCGCCGTCGGCGGCCGGGGTCCATCCGGCGGGGTCGTCGAGGGCGGCGTGCAGCGCGCTGCGCACCCGGGCGCCCTCCCGGGACCAGGAGCGGCCCTCCGCCAGGTCGGTGACGACGGCGGACGGCTCCACGGCGATCCGGCTCAGGGTGCCGTCGGCCAGCAGCGCTTCCAGCGGAGCGGGTACGGCGGCCATCGGGCCCGCGCACGGCAGGGCGCCGGCGGGGACGATCCAGCGCAGTCGGGCGGGCTCGCCGGGGACCGTCTGGGGGTGCATGGGGATCATGGCCGTGCCTCAGCCGCCCAGCAGGAGGGTGAGGGTGCGGGCCAGGTAGGCCATGAGCCAGGCCAGCGTCGTGAGGTAGGTGAAGGCGATCGCGGGCCATCGCCAGGTGCCGGTCTCCCGGCGCAGGACCGCCACGGTGGCCATGCACTGCAGCGCGTAGACGAACCAGACCAGCAGCGCGGCGATGGTGGCGGGCACGAACACCCGCTCCCCGGCGTGCGGGCCGTCGGAGTAGGTCATGTCCCGCAGCGCTTGCGTCGGGTGTTCGGGGTTCTCGGCGGCGGCGACCTGGCCGATGGTGGCGACGAACGTCTCCCGCGCGGCCTGCGCCGACAGCACGCCGACGTTGACGCGCCAGTCGAAGCCGAGCGGGTCGAAGACGGGTGCGGCCAGGCGGCCCAGGCCGGCGGCGTAGCTGTGGTCCACGGTGTAGGCGGACACGGCCGTCCGGTCGGCGGTGTTCACGCCGTCGGCCCGCATCTGCGCCGTCGAGTGCACCGGCAGGTTGAGCAGCAGCCACAGCACGATGCTGGTGGCGGCGATGACGGTCGAGCACTTGCGCAGGAACGACTGCGCCGAGGACCACATCGCCACCAGGACGGCGCGCGGGGCGGGCAGCCGGTAGGGCGGCAGCTCCATGAAGAACGGGACGGCCTCGCCGTGCCGGTCGCCGATCTTCTTGAACGCCCAGGCGGCCAGCAGCGCGGAGACGGCGCCGAGCAGGTACAGGCCGAACATGACCAGACCCTGCGCCCCGAACGGGCCGACCCGGTCGGACGGGTCGACCAGCAGGCCGATGAGCAGCACGTAGACCGGCAGCCGCGCGGAGCAGGTCATCAGCGGGGCGGCCATCATGGTGGCCAGGCGGTCCTTGGCGGAGGGCAGCGTACGGGTGGCCATGATGCCGGGGATCGCGCAGGCGAACGACGACAGCAGCGCCACGAAGGCCCGGCCCTCCAGGCCGAAGCGGGCCATCACCCGGTCCATCAGGAACGCGGCCCGCGCCAGGTAGCCGACCCCCTCCAGCAGGGCCAGCAGCAGGAACAGCAGGGCGATCTGCGGGACGAAGACGAGCACGCTGCCGACGCCGCCGATCAGCGCGTCGCCCAGCAGCCCGGCCAGCCACTGGTTGCCGACGTGGTCGGACACCAGGCCCGCCAGCCAGGAGAACAGCGTCTCGACCGCGCCCTGCAGCGGGGCGGCCACCGTGAAGACGGTCTGGAAGAACGCCGCCATCACCGCGAAGAACACCGCCGTGCCCCACACCGGGTGCAGCAGGACCGCGTCGACCCGCTGGGTGACCCGGTGCCGTTCCGGCGGCCGGTAGCCGGCGAAGGCCAGCACCGACCGCCCCCAGGCGTCCCGCTCGGCGGGGTCGGTGGGCGGCGCCACCGCGGGCACCGTCCAGGAGCGCCACTCGGCGATCTGTTCGCGCAGCCGGGCGATGCCGTGTCCGCGGTGGCCGACCACCGGCAGCACCGGCACGCCCAGCGCCTGCCCGAGCGCCTCGACGTCCAGCCGGCCCTGGCGGCGGGCCAGCTCGTCGGTGAACGTCACCACCACGCAGGTGGGCAGCCCGCGGGCCAGCAGCTGGGCGAGGAAGCCCAGCGAGCGCCGCAGGGTGGTGGCGTCCACCACGGCCAGCAGCGCGTCCGGACGGTCCACGCCGTCGATCCGGCCGTCCAGCACGTCGACGGCGATCTTCTCGTCCGGGCTGACGGGCTCCAGGCCGTAGGTGCCGGGCAGGTCCTCCACGACGAAGCGCTGCCCGCCCGCCCGGCAGGTGCCGACGAAGCGGGAGACGGTCACGCCGGGGTAGTTGCCGGTCTTGGCGCGCAGCCCGGTCAGGCCGTTGAAGACGCTGGTCTTGCCGGAGTTGGGGGCGCCGACCAGGGCGATGTGCGGCGCCTCGGTGAGGGTGGTCCCCGCTCCCTCGGCGTCGTGGCAGCCGGCGCTCACCGCGCCGCCTCGGCGACGCGCACCCGCACGCAGCCCGCCTGCGCCCGGCGCAGGCACACCTCGTAGTCCCGGACGCGGTAGACGACCGGATCGCGCAACGGCGCCCGCCGCACCACCTCCACCTCGGTGCCGGGGACGAACCCCAGGTCGTGCAGCCGGCGGATCACGTGCGGCGGCTCGGCGCCGCCGACGTCCGCCACCACGGCGCGGGCGCCGGGCGGCAGGTCCGCCAGCGGGCGCGACGTCACGTCGTCGGCGGCCTCCAAACCGTCTGTCTCCTCGCGGACCCCGCCGATACCACTCATGCGCCTCTCCACCAGCCCGTGCCCCACGAGGCCCACCTCACCATGGGCCTCAGTAAGGGAAGGCTAACTTATCGACATGGAGACAGCCGAGGCCCCTCGGCCCTCGACTTCAGCCCCTCCGGCCCTGTCGGCCGAGCGTCGTGGCCGCCAGGGCGAGGAAAGGGGTCCGTCCCGGAGACCGGCCGCTCATCCGGCCAGTGGGTTGGGCAGGGGCCGGTAGCGGGCCTCGGCGCCGTCCGCGCCGGTCCAGCGCAGCAGCAGGTTCGTCTTCCCGGGGAGGGTGGGCGAGGCGAGCAGGGCGGCCGTCTCGGGGAGCCCGGGGCGGGTGAGCGCGCGGCGGGCGGCGGGCCAGGGATCGAGGCCGGGGTGGTGTTCCACGAGGGCGGCGGCGACCTCGGTGAGGTGGTTGACGATCAGGCAGTACACGAGCCGTTCCCAGCCGGCCGCCCGGGACACCTCGGGCAGCAGCTTCACGCCCTCGGCGTCCCGGAACAGGGCCTGCACCGGCGTTCCGGAGGCGTCTACGGCGACCAGCGTGTTCTGCAGGTGCGCCTCCAGGACGACGCCGTGGTCGGCGAAGGCGGCCAGGGCCGGGGGGACGACGGCGGCCAGGTACGCCTCCCACCAGGCCATCGGGTCGGCCGCATGCGGCAGCGGGCTGCCCGCGAAGCCCTCCACGAGACCGGCGGCGAGCAGCGGGGTCGCCCCGGGCAGGAGATGGCCGCGCAGCCCGTCGCGGACCAGGACGGCCAGTTCCTCGTAGGCGAAGCGGGCGGTGCGGTAGCCGCGGTCGCCGATCCAGGCCGCCGGTCCCGGGATCGCCGCGAAGGCGGCCGTCACCGCGCTGTCCGTGCCGCGCAGCCTGACGAGGTCGTGGCGCCACAGCCGCCGGATGTCGTTGGTGATCCGCACGTCGAGGCTGAACTTCAGGAAGAGGTCGGCCCCGGGGGCGTACAGCGTACGGATCGCGGCCGTGGGCCAGGCGTCGAAGGCGGTCGTGCCGAGCCGGACCAGCCGGCCGTCGGCGAAGGCGTCCGCCAGGTCCACCAGGTCCAGCTGCCAGGGGTGGGCGGGCAGCAGCCGGTAGCCGGGCGGGGCGTCGCCGAGGATGTCGAGCGCGGAGGCGTCGCCCTCCTCGACGACCGTGTCCGCGCGCACCCCGAGCAGCACCAGCGGGAAGCGGGCGTGCGCCTCGGGGGCGTACGGCAGCCAGGAGGCGGTCGGGCCGCCGCCGCGCGCCTTGGGGGCGGGATGGTGGGGGTGGCCGGTGACGAGGGACTGCTCGGAGCGCAGGTACGGGTCCGCGGGCGGGGTCGCCCGGGCGCGCGCGGCGAGCAGCGCGGCGACCGCGTCCCGGCTGTCGATCATCTCGGCGGGCAGTTCGTGGTTGGACCGGCCGGTGTGCCGGCGCAGTTCCTCCGCGACCAGCTTGACCAGTTCGGCGTGGCCGATGCGGTGCCAGCGGCCTCCCGCACGCACCTCGGGCTCGGCGGGCCGCCGGGTGCCGCGCACGCGCAGCAGTCGGTCCACCCCGGGCAGCCGGTACACGCCGGGTTCCGGGAGGGGGTGCGCCACCTCGCGCAGCAGGCAGTTCAGGAGCGGTGCCGCCGCGTACGCGTCGGCGCGTTCCATGACGTCGTCACCGCCGGACGGGGGCATGAGGTCCACACGTTCCATTCGTTCCTCGGATGTCCGTTCCGGGCCGGGACGATCAGTATGTATGCCGTCCGCCCTGGACCATGACGCCCTACTGGTACCCGAGGAGCCCGCCCTTGCACCGTCCCCACCCCGTCGAGGCCCGGGTCGCCGGTGAGCTCGCGGCCGTGCGCCCCGGCCTGCTGCCGCGTTACGAGGCCGGGCTGCCGGGCGCCCGGGCTGCCGTGCTGACCCGGTTGTGGCGGGCGCTGTGCCACGAGCCGCTGCCGTGGATCGCGGGCCGCGCGCCGGACGGCGACGGCGTGACCCTGCGCCTCCGGGACGGCCGCCTGCTGCGCGGGCCGGCCGCCGACCCGTACGCCACCGCCGCGTACGTCACCGAGGTCCGCCTCGACGGTACGTCGTACGCGCATCCGGCCCGGCTGATGTCCGGGCTCGCGGTGGAGCACGGGAGCGGCTTCGCGGCCGAGCTGGCGCACAGCGTGGCCTCGCTGGCGCTGTCGCGGGCGGACGCCCGGTCGTCGGCGGACGCCCTGTCGCAGGCTGACCGTGAACCCCGCCCGGAGGAGTGGCCGGTCACGGGCTGGGAGTGGGAGCAGCGGGTGGTGGACGGGCATCCCTACCACCCCAACTGCCGTGCCAGGCCCGGCTTCTCGGTGGCCGAGCAGCTGGCCTACGGGCCCGAGCACCGGCCGCTGGTGAGGCTCGGGCTGCTGCCGGCGCCGGTGGACGAGTGCCTGGTGACGGGGGTGTGGCCGGCCGAACTGCGCGACGGCACGCGGCTGTTGCTGCCGGTCCACCCGTGGCAGGCGGAGCATGTGCTCGGGCGGGCGGGCGAGGCGTGGGTCGCCGGGCATCCGCTGATGTCCCTGCGCACCCTCGCCGTGTCCGGCGGACGGCACGTCAAGACCGCGCTCAGCGCCCGGCTGACGTCCTCGGTGCGGGACATCTCCGTCCGCTCGGTCGCCCTGTCGGCGACCCTGTCGGTGTTCGCGGAGGCGCTGGCGGCGCGCACGGACGGCCTGCTGCACGTCACCCGCACACTGGGCGCGGCGACGGCCGGCTCGCCCGACCTCGCGGCGGTGCTGCGGGAATCGCCGGACATGTACGCGGCGGCGGGCAGCGGTGAGCGGGTGGTGCCGGTGGCCGCGCTGCCGGACACCGGGCTCACGGCCTCCCCCGCCTGGCTCGCCGCCTTCGCGCGCCTCGCCCTCACCGTGGGGCTGCGCCTGCTGGACCTCGGCGTGGCGCTGGAGGCGCACGGCCAGAACCTGCTGGTCGTGCTGTCCGCCACGGGCGCCCCGCTGCGGCTGGTCTACCGCGACCTCGCGGACATCCGCGTCAGCCCGGCCCGGCTCGCCCGGCACGGTATCCCGCTCCCGGAGCTGACCGGACGGAACGTCACCGACGACGAGACGGCCCTGCGGCGCAAGCTGTTCGGCTCTCTGGTGGCGGGCGCGCTGGCGAGCACGGCGGGCTCGGCGGCGGCCCTGCGCGGGGCGCTGGAGGCGGCCGTGGGGGACCTGCCGCGCACCCCCGACCTGGCCGCGCTGCTCGGCGAGCCGCTGCCGGCGAAGGCGCTGACGCTGATGCGGCTGTCGCCGTCGGCCGACGGCGACCGGTGGACCGCGCTGCCCAACCCCCTTCGTTGGGGGGCCGTTTTGGAGCCGGACACCCGGGATCAATAGGATCCGCCGATGATCAGAACACAACGGCTGGCGGCAGGGGTCTGCGCCCTGCTGGCCGCCCTGACGGCCGGGTTGGCCTTCCCGACCGCGGCGGCCGCCGGCGAACCCACGGGCGAGAACGCCCCGAAGGTCGACCTCGTCCTCGACGTCAGCGGTTCCATGCGGACCCGGGACATCGACGGCGGCACCCGGATGGCGGCGGCGAAGCAGGCGTTCAACGAGGTGCTGGACGCGACGCCCGAGGAGGTTCAGCTCGGCATCCGCACCCTCGGCGCCAACTACGCGGGCAACGACAAGAGGACGGGCTGCAAGGACACCGCGCAGCTCTACCCGGTCGGCCCGCTGGACCGCACCGAGGCGAAGACGGCGGTGGCGACGCTCTCGCCCACCGGCTGGACGCCGATCGGTCCCGCCCTGCTCAAGGCGGCCGACGACCTGGGCACCGACGACGGTTCCAAGCGGATCGTGCTGATCAGCGACGGCGAGGACACCTGCGCCCCGCTGGACCCTTGCGAGGTGGCCCGCGAGATAGCCGCCAAGGGCATCGGGCTGACCATCGACACCCTCGGCCTGGTCCCGAACACCAAGCTGCGCAAGCAGCTCAGCTGCATCGCGGAGGCGACCGGCGGCACGTACACCTCGGTCGAGCACACCGACGAACTCACCGACAAGGTAAACCAGTTGGTGGACCGGGCGGCCGATCCGGTGGTCACGCCGGTGGCCACCGAGGGCGGCGGCGCGTGTGCGCAGGCGCCCGCGCTGAAGTCGGGTCTGTACACCGACCGCGAGGAGTTCGGGCAGCAGCGCTGGTACAAGGTGGACGTCGAGCCCGGCAAGGAGCTGCGCGCCTCGGTGAGCGTGGCCGCCGACCGGGCCGTCAACCCCGACTACGGGGTGCTGCTGCGGGCGGTCACCGTGCACGGGCGCGAGATCGTGCGCGGGGAGGCCGCGGGCGACGGCCGTACGGACGTGATCTCGACGGGGCTGCGCTACCCGAAGGCGGAGAGCGACGACGACGAGGCCGCGGCGGAGACCGTGTGCCTCCAGGTCACCAACAGCTTCTCGGCGGCTGCCGGGGTGAAGGCCACGCCCGGTATGCCGCTGGAGCTGACCGTGGACGTGGTGGACGGGCCGGGCACGTCCCGGGACGTGGCCGCCTTCGGCCTCGGGCGGGGCTGGTGGCTGCTCGGCGTGCTGATCCTGACCGGTTTCCTGGCCGGGGTGCTGTGGGGCTGGCTGTCGCGCTGGCGGGTCGCGGTCTGGAGGACCAACTGATGAGGATCACAAGTGTGCTGAGCGCGGCCCTGCTCACGCTGGGCCTGGCCGCCGCGCCCGCGGCAGCCGACTCCTCGCCGTCCCCCTCTGCGAGCGGTGACGCGCCCACCTCGGCCGGCACCTCCTTCCGTACGGCGGCCGAGATCGACCAGGGCCAGGAGGCCACGGCCAGCGGTTCCACCGGCGACTACCTGTACTGGTCGTTCCCGGCCGACGAGGGCCAGCGCCCCACCGTCAGGGCGACGGTGAAGCTGCCCGATTCGCACGCGGACCAGACCTGGCAGATCGACGTCTACGACGGACTGCGCCGCCGGCAGGCCTGCCAGTACGGCGCCCAGACGCGCACCGCCGCCCAGGGCGCGTCCTCGGTCGAACTGGCCTGCGCACTGCGGACCGTGCGCGCCTGGTCCGAGCCGTGGGCGAACGACCCGCTGCCGGGGACGTACTACGTCCGGCTGACGGTGGTGAAGCTCGCGACGGCCGACCTGGGCCTGCCGGTGACCGCCTCGGTCCGGGCCGACTCCAAGGACATCGGCGGTGCGGCGGCCGTGGACGGCTCGCTGGGCAAGCCGCTGGTGCCGGGGATCGCCGTCACGTCCGCCCAGGACGACGAGGACAAGAAGTCGTCCGCGGTGCTGTCCGCCATCGAGCCGGAGGACGGCTGGGCGTCCGGCTGGTGGTCCGACCGCTGGGTGTGGACCGGGATCGGCGGCATCCTGGCCGCGCTCGCCGGAATCGGCGGCTACGCCCTCACCCGCGGCTCGGGCCGCCCGTCACGGGTGCCACCGGGCGCCTGACCGTCACCGCGAAGGTCCGAAGGCCCGCCCGCGTGGCGGGCCTTCGTTCCTCCCCTGCCCGGGGCGGGGTCGCGGGCGGGTCACCTTCGCGGCCACGGTCCGTCGGCCGGGGACGCCGTCAGGGTGAAGCCTGCCGCTCCCGCCGCACGCGCGGCTCTCCGCGCGGCACACCTCGCGCGCCGCTGGGGCCGGGCGCCGCGCGGTCAGGACCGCGCGGCCGCCGCCCTCCCTCACCGCACCTGGGCCCTGCCGCGGCCGGGGCCCCGCACGCGGCGGCCGGGTGGCGTCACCGGAGAAGCTCCGCCCTTCCGTCCCCTCGCGGCGGACGGCTCCCGGCGGCAGCGGCGCACATGCCGGAGCCGCCGGTCCCGCGGCACGGCGAAGCCGCCGTCCACCGGCACGGCGGAGCCGCCGCTCACGCCTCGCGCAGCGCCTTCGCCAGGGTGCCGTCGCCGGTGACCCGCACGCGGCCGGCGCGCACCGCCTCCGTCAGGCTCAGCTCGGCCCGGCCGACCGCCGTGCAGGTGTCCACGTCCATGGCCAGCCGGGCGTCGGGTTCGACCGGGGCGGGTCCCTCGCGGTAGGCGGGGCCTTCGTCGCCTCCGACGTACAGGTGGAACTCGCCTTCCTCCAGGCGCACTTCGACGATCCCCTCGCCCTCCAGCGCGCGCAGCAGCGGCAGCGCGAACCAGTGCGCGCGGACCGCGTCGGTGGGCCGCCGCTCGCCCAGTTCCGCCTGCCCCCACTCCCCCAGCGCCTGTAGCACGGGCAGCAACTCGCGCCCTCGGGCTGTGAGTTCGTACACGTAGGCGGAGGCGGGCGGGGGCAGCCGGCGCCTCGTGGTCAGGCCGTCGCGTTCCATGTCCTTCAGCCGCGAGGCGAGTACGTCCGTGCTCACGCCCGGCAGGTCCGCGTGCAGGTCCGTGTACCGGCGCGGCCCGGCCAGGAGTTCGCGGACGATCAGCAGGGTCCAGCGGTCGCCGACGAGGTCGAGGGCGCGGGCGGCGGAGCAGTACTGGTCGTAGCTTCGGCGAGGTGACATGCGACGCAGTCTAGACATGTTGTTGGACTTTCCAAGCGCCTACTTGGTAAAACCAAGCAACACCAGTCAGCAGAGGGGAAGCGGCGCATGGAGTTCCGGCAGTCGAACAAGCTCAGCGAGGTCTGCTACGAGATCCGCGGCCCGGTGATCGAGCACGCCAACGCGCTGGAGGAGGCAGGGCACAGCGTGCTGCGCCTGAACACCGGCAACCCCGCGCTGTTCGGCTTCGAGGCGCCGGAGGAGATCCTCCAGGACATGATCCGGATGCTGCCGCAGGCCCACGGCTACACGGACTCCCGCGGCATCCTCTCCGCCCGCCGGGCCGTCGCCCAGCGCTACCAGACCCTCGGCCTGGAGGTCGACGTCGACGACGTCTTCCTCGGCAACGGCGTGTCGGAACTGGTGTCGATGGCCGTGCAGGCGCTGCTGGAGGACGGGGACGAGATCCTCATCCCCGCCCCGGACTTCCCCCTCTGGACGGCCGTGACGACCCTCGCGGGCGGCAAGGCGGTGCACTACCTCTGCGACGAGCAGGCCGACTGGTACCCGGACCTGGACGACATGGCGGCGAAGATCACCAGCCGCACCAAGGCCGTCGTCATCATCAACCCCAACAACCCCACCGGCTCCGTCTACCCGAAGGAGATCGTCGAGGGCATCCTCGACCTCGCGCGCCGCCACGGCCTGATGGTGTTCGCCGACGAGATCTACGACCAGATCCTCTACGACGACGCCGTGCACCACTCGGCCGCCGCGCTCGCCCCCGACCTGGTGGTCCTCACCTTCTGCGGCCTGTCGAAGACGTACCGGGTGGCCGGCTTCCGCTCCGGGTGGGTGGTCGTCACCGGTCCCAAGCAGCACGCCAGGGACTACCTGGAGGGCCTGACCATGCTGGCCTCCATGCGGCTGTGCGCCAACGCGCCCGCGCAGTACGCCATCCAGGCCGCGCTGGGCGGCCGCCAGTCCATCCGGGAGCTGACCGCGCCGGGCGGGCGGCTGCACGAACAGCGCGACGTGGCGTGGGAGAAGCTCAACGAGATCCCGGGCGTGTCCTGCGTGAAGCCGAAGGGCGCGCTGTACGCGTTCCCGCGCCTGGACCCCAAGGTGCACAAGATCCACGACGACGAGAAGTTCGTCCTGGACCTGCTGCTGCGCGAGAAGATCCAGGTCGTGCAGGGCACCGGCTTCAACTGGCCGGCCCCGGACCACTTCCGCATCCTCACCCTGCCGCACGCCGAGTCCCTGGAAGCCGCCATCGGCCGCATCGGACGGTTCCTCTCCGGATACCGCCAGTAGTGCCCGCCCCGCCTCCCGGTGCTGTCCGGGCCGGTCCGGGTCGCGAGGCGTAACGCCCCGGCCCGGCCCGGAGTTGGTACGGGCGGCACGGGGAGGTGTGCGCGAGTGGGCGTGACGGGACAGGGATCGCAGCGCGGTGACGGGCCGGAGCCGTACGGCGCCGACGACGAGGAGTCCGCGGGAGTACTGCGGACGGTCGGCAGGGTCGTCAAGACCTGCCGCGAGCGGAAGGGGCTCACCCAGGCCGAGTTGGGCACGGCCATCGGGTACAGCGAGGAGCAGGTGTCCTCGGTGGAGCGGGGACGCCGGGCGCCGAGTCCGACGTTCCTGGAGTCGGCCGACCAGGTCCTGGACACGGGCGGGCTGCTCACCGGCCTGAAGAAGGACGTGGAACACGCCCGCTACCCGAAAAAGGTCCGCGACCTGGCGAAGCTGGAGGCGGAGGCGGTCGAGATCTGCGCCTACACCAACACCGTCATCGACGGTCTGCTGCAAACCCCGGACTACGCCCGGGCCTTGTACGGGATGCGCCGACCGCCCTTCGCTGAAGAGGAGATGGAACGCCTTGTCGCCGCGCGCATGGCACGGCAGGAGATCTTCGATCGACAGCCTGCCCCCGTTTTCAGTTTCGTCCAGGAGGAGGTGACGCTGCGCTGCCCGGTGGGAGGCAGAATGGTGATGCGGAAGCAGCTCGAACGGCTGTTGGAGTTCGGTCAGCGCCGGAACGTGGAAATCCAGGTGATGCCCACAGACCGCGAGGACCATGCTGGTCTGGCAGGCTCGCTCCAACTGCTGCGACTCGGGGCGGGAGACACGATCGGGCACAACGAAGTGCAGCTCATCAGCCGCGTGATCTGCGCCCCCAAGGAGATCCAGGTCCTCGAAATCTGTTACGGCATCATCCGAGCCCAAGCCCTCACGCCCGGTGAGTCGCTGGCCTTCATCGAGAGAATGCTGGGAGAGACATGATGACCAACCCCTCGGCGGGGAACGCTTCGGCGCTGGAGTGGTTCAAGAGCAGCTACAGCACGAACGACGGTCCCGCCTGTGTGGAGGTCGCCTTCGCCCCCCGGACAGTCCACGTACGTGACTCGAAGCACACGCACGGCCCCCGGCTCGCCTTCGGCCCCCAGCAGTGGGCCGCCTTCCTCCCTTACGCCGCCCATCACGACGGGGGCGTTGTCGGACCCGCGTCGTAGCCTTCGGAGCAGGCCGAACGAGGCCCCAAGCCGTAGAGGCCGCCGCCCGGGAAGGAGTACGTCGTGACGCGACCGCCGACCGCCGCCCAGCGGCGGGTCATCGACGCCGCCGATCCCGTCACCGGCCGGCTGCGGGGGACCGAGGCGCAGCTCGCGGCGCTGGTGAAGCGGGGGCTCGCGTTCCGGCACCCGCGGCCGCCGCACGACCACTTCCTGACCCCGGCCGGACACCGGCTGCGGGAGGCGCCGGCGCAGGAACACGAAGAGACCACCGCCGGCGCGCGGCCGGAGGCCGGCGTGTTCGCGGCGCGGGTCGGCGGGGAGGCGGAGCCGCCGCCCGCCGGACCGGCCCGGGACCGCGAGGTGCGCAGCGCCTGGCAGGGGCTGCTGGAGCTGCGCCGGATGACCAATCCGGACGGCGCCGCCGACCGGCCGTGCGGCTGGGAGCGCACGCATCTGGTGCGGGCCGCCGCGCTCGCCCTGGAGGCGGCCGGCCACCGCCCGGCCGGCCCGGACCCGGCCGGCTACCGGGTGCGCGGGACGCCGCAACCGGAGGCGGTCGCCGTGCACGAGCCGGACCCGGAGGCGCTGCGGGCCTGCGCGGCCACCCTGGAGCGGGCGGGCTGGCAGGTCGGCGAGCACACCGAACCCCGAACACGTGAGCGCTATCTGCTGGCATCGCCCCGCCGCACGTGAGGGACATGCCAAGATCGGCGGGCAGGGCAACGCATGCGAGAGCGAACGCGAGAGGGGAACGCAGTGAGCGAGCCGTTTGCCGTCCCGGTGACCGTCCGCGGGTACGAGACCGACGTGCAGGGCCACCTCAACCAGGCGGTGTACATCAACTACGCCGAGCACGCCCGCTGGTCGATGCTGCAGTCGGCCGGGATCAGCCAGGCGGGCCTGATCTCCCGGGGCGTGGGCCCGGTGGCGCTGGAGACCACCATCCGCTACCAGCGGGAGCTGCTCGCCGGTGAGGAGGTCGAGGTGACGTGCGCCTTCGACTGGGGCGGGGGCAAGACGTTCCGCATCGAGCAGACCATCCGCAAGAAGGACGGCACCATCGCCGCCGAGATCACCGCGGTGGGCGGCCTGCTGGACCTGCGGGAGCGCCGTCTGGTCACCGAACCGCAGAAGATCTTCGAGGAACTGGCCTCGGACCCCAGCCTGTTCGGCATCTGACCGCCGCACCGGACCTCAGCGGAGCGCTCGCCGAGGCACTGGACCGGCACTTGGTCTTCCTGACCAAGCCGGCCCGACACCAGGTCGGGCG
This sequence comes from Streptomyces sp. NPDC020996, assembly GCF_040641355.1. Taxonomy (NCBI): domain Bacteria; kingdom Bacillati; phylum Actinomycetota; class Actinomycetes; order Kitasatosporales; family Streptomycetaceae; genus Streptomyces; species Streptomyces sp. NPDC020996. The sequence continues at coordinate 174,942 of NZ_JBFADM010000002.1, read as the reverse complement.
CCCTTCTCTCGTGCAGGTGCTGAGTCACCGGTCTTGGAGGAACCACAGCGACAGGGCCAGCACAGCCACCCCGCGCACGGCGATCAGTGCCAGGGTCACCGGTTGGACCCGTCGTGCGCGGAACCACAGCCCCAAGGTCAGCAGCAGCGACAGCGTGACTGCGAGGATCAGTGTCAGCGCGGCGGGTACCGCGTACAGGACGTTGCGGTGGTCCCACACCGGGTAGGCCCACCACGTGACGGATGCCGTGCTGAGCGGGGACTCCGCCAGCGGAAGGGCCCGGCCCTCGGGGGCTGCGGGATCTGGGCAGACATCTGGTGGGCTCCTGGCAGTAGAGGGGGGCTTCGACCGTCGGCTGTCCCGTGTCCCGGCTCAGGCGAACGCCTGCCTGTGGTCCTCGGCCCAGTCCCGGAAGGTGCGCGGCGGACGGCCCAGCGTCTCACGGACGTCGTCGGTGACGACGGCGTTGCCGCCCTCCTCGATGAAGCGGGCGGCGACCACGAGACTGTCCGCGTAGGCCTCGCCGAGACCGGCGGCGAGCAGCCCCGCGCGCCGTTCCTCCGGTGTCGGCTCGTACAGGCGCACCGGGCGGCCGACGACCTCGCCCAGGACGGCCGCCTGGCGGCTCGCACTGATCGCCTCGGGACCGGTCAACGTGTACGTGCGTCCCGCGAGCCGCCCGTCGAGCAGCGCGGCCACCGCCGTCCCGGACACGTCCCGCGGGTCGACGACGCCCTGCTCGCCGTCGCTCATCATGCTGGGCACCGGGGTTCCCTCCCGCACGGCCTGCGCCCAGCTCAGCGTGTTGGAGGCGAAGGAGGAGGCGCGCAGGATCGTCCATTCCAGGCCGCTCGCCCGGACGGCCTCCTCACCGGGCAGATGCCAGGTGCCGAACACACCCAGCCGGGGGTCGCCGGTGCCGATCGAGGAGAGCTTCACGATCCGCCGTACGCCCGCCGCCCGCGCCGCCTCGACCAGGCCCCGGTCGTACCTGCCGTCGTCCGGCCCGAACACGCCGACCAGGAAGGCGGCGTCCGCGCCCGCCATCGCCGCCTCCACCGAGGCCCGGTCGCGGTGGTGGCCGGGCACGGCCTCCACCCCCGCGGGCGTCCGGGCCGCCGCCGGGTCGCGGGTCAGGGCGCGCACCATCTCGCCGCGCGCCGCGAGCTGCCGTACCACTTCACTGCCGATGGTGCCGGTGGCACCCGTCACGAGGATCATGCTTACCACGGTGCACCGGCCGGGGCGCCCGGCTCTTGGAAATTCCGGCACGCTCGCGGGCCCCGCACAGCCGTGCCGCGCGCCTACGGTGGAGGGGTGACGAATGCCGTGTCCCTCCAGGTCCTGCCCACCCCGGAGCCGCTGCGCGCGTGGATCGCGGGCATCGGGTCGGTGTCGGTGGACGCCGAGCAGACCGCGCCGTACATCCATCTCCCCGACGCCGCCACGAAGGTGGTCGTGCGGACCGGGGAGGACGGCCGCCGCGGCGTCCTGGTCGTGGGCCCGCGTGCCCGCGCCTCCTACCATCTGGGCGGGCGCTTCGTCTCGTGCGTGGAGATACGGCTGGCGCCCGGCACCGTCCGTCCCCTGCTCGGCGTACCGGCGGCCGATCTGGTGGGCCGTGCGCCGCGGTTGGACGACCTGCCCGGTCCCGTCGCCCGCCGGCTGGCCGGTGAGCTGCGGTGGCTGGAGCCCGGCGAGGCGGTGACCCGGCTGGCGGAGGTGCTGCCCGAGCGGCTGCGCGCCGCCGCCGACCGCTCGCGCACCGAACTGGTGCGGGCCGGGGTCGCCGCGCTGTCCTCCCGCGGCGGCCGGGTCCCCGGCCCCGTCACCGAGGTGGCGCGGCAACTCGCCGTGAGCGAGCGGCAGTTGCGCAACCTCTTCACTGACGGCGTCGGCCTGTCGCCGAAGCACTACGCCCGGATCGACCGGGTGCGCACGGTGCTGGACCAGGCGGCCACGCGCCGCTGGGCCGACCTCGCCGCCGCCACCGGCTACTACGACCAGGCGCACATGACGTCCGACTTCCGCACCCTCATGGGGGTGCCGCCCAGGTCGTACTTCACCGGCCGGCTGCCGGACGCCATGCCCTGCGGGCGGGTGGGCCGGCCCTGAATTCGGGTGCGGGCCGGCGGCGATGATGCGATGCTCCGGGCTCATGTCCGCACGACGCATCAAGCCGAGCCTGTACATCTCCGTCGACGTCGAGGCCGACGGGCCGATCCCCGGGCCGTACTCCATGCTGAGCCTGGGGGCCGCGGTCGCCGGGACGCAGGACGCCGACGGTTTCACCGCCGCCGATCCGGAACGGCAGACCTTCTACCGCGAACTGCGCCCGATCAGCGACGAGTTCGTGCCGGAGGCGCTGGCCGTCAGCGGGCTGGACCGGGAGCGGCTGGCCGCCGAGGGCGCTGAACCGGCTCTCGCGCTGGCCGAGTTCAGCGACTGGGTGCGCGAGGTCGCGGTGGGCGCGCAGCCGGTGATGGCGGGCTACCCGGCGTCGTACGACTGGACGTTCCTGTACTGGTATCTGATCCGCTTCACCGGGCAGAGCCCGTTCGGGCATTCCGGTTGCCTGGACATGAAGACGCTGTACGCGGCCAAGGCGGGCCTGCCTCTGCGGGCGGTGGCCAAGGGGACGATGCCGCGCGAGCTGCTGTCCCGGCGACGCCACACGCACCACGCCCTGGACGACGCGATCGAGCAGGCGGAGCTGCTCGCCAACCTCCTGCGCTGGCCCGGCCCCCATGGAGCGGGGCCGGGGGCCGCCTGACCGCGGTGCCGTCACCCCGCGACGATGCGGGCCAGACGGCGGGCCTCCTCCCGGGTGGCGCGGGCCACGGCGTCCTCGTCGACGTGCAGCAGGCGGCCGTCCTGGACGATCTGGCGGCCGTTCACGAAGGACGCGGTGACCGGCGCCGGCGCGCCGAGGACCAGCGCGGCGACCGGGTCGGCGATGGAGGCGTGGGCGACGGTGTCCAGCCTCCACAGCACCAGGTCGGCCAGCTTGCCGGGCTCCAGGGAGCCGATCTCGTGCGCCCGGCCGAGGACGCGGGCGCCGCCGTAGGTGCCCAGGCGCAGCGCCTGGCGGGTGGTCAGGGCGGCCTCGCGGTGCGGGCCGAGGCGGTTGAGGAGCAGGGCGTTGCGCAGTTCGGTGTGCAGTTCGCCGGACTCGTTCGACGCCGTGCCGTCGACGCCGAGGCCGACCGGGACACCGGCCGCCAGCATGTCGGGGACGCGGGCGATGCCGGCGGCCAGCCGGGCGTTGGACGACGGGCAGTGGGCGACGCCGGTCCGGGTGCGGGCGAAGGCGGCGACGTCGGAGTCGTTCATGTGGACGCAGTGCGCCATCCACACGTCCTCCCCCAGCCAGCCGGTGGACTCGAAGTAGTCGGTCGGCCCCATGCCGAACAGCTCGTGGCAGAACTTCTCCTCCTCCACCGTCTCCGAGCCGTGGGTGTGCAGCCGTACCCCGAGCCGGCGTGCCAGCTCGGCGCCCTGGGTGAGCAGTTCGGTGGAGACGGAGAAGGGCGAGCAGGGCGCGACGGCGACCTGGGTCAGCGCGCCGAAGGAGGCGTCGTGGTGTTCGCGGACGGTCTCCTCGGTCGCGGCGAGCGCGCCCTCCAGTGTCTCGACGGCGAAGTCCGGGGGCAGGCCGCCGTCCTTCTCGCCGCGGTCCATGGAGCCACGGGCGAGGGTGAAGCGGACGCCGGTCTCGCGGGCGGCGCGGACGATCGCGCCGGACAGGTCGCCGGAGCCCTTCGGGAAGACGTAGTGGTGGTCCATGGCGGTGGTGACTCCGCCGCGGGCCATCACCGCCAGCGATCCCTGCGCCGCCGCGTGCACCATCGGCTCGTCGATGCGCGCCCACGTCGGATACAGCGCGACCAGCCAGTCGAAGAGGTTGTGGTCCGTGGCCAGGCCGCGGGTGAGCCACTGGTAGAAGTGGTGATGGGTGTTGACCAGGCCCGGCGTCACGAGGTGGCCGGAGGCGTCGATGCGGCGTACGACGTCCCGCAGGCCCTCGGGGGCACGGCCCGCGCCCAGCGACTCGATGCGGTCGCCGGCGATGACGAGATGGCCGGAGGCGTACTCGGTGTCGTCGGCGTCCACGGTCGCGATCGAACAGTTCTCGATGACGGTGCGCTGTGCCATGGTGCGGCCTCTCCTTTCGTCCGTGTCCGCCTCAGAGGTTGGTGAGGTCCACCGGGATGCGCGCCTCGCAGCCGTCCCGCAGGACGGTGGCCTCGATCAGGCCGTAGGGGCGGTCGGCGGCGAAGTACACCTCGTTGTCGTTCTTCAGCCCGAACGGCTTCAGGTCGACGAGGAAGTGGTGCTTGTTCGGCAGCGAGAAGCGGATCTCGTCGATCTCGCCGCGGTGGTCGATGACGCGCGCGCCCATCTGGTAGAGCGTCTGCTGCAGCGAGAGCGAGTAGGTCTCCGCGAAGGCCCGCAGGATGTGCTGCCTGGTCTGCGCGTACGACTCCTCCCAGTCGGGCGCCTGCTGCTCCTCGCCGCTCCAGTGGAACCGCCAGCGCGCGGAGACCTCGGTGGCCAGGATGCGGTCGTACGCCTCCGGCAGCGTCGTGTACCTGTCCTTGACGTAGCCCCAGAACTCGGAGTCGGTCGAGTTCATCACGACGAGGTCCTTCAGTCCGGAGACGACCTCCCACGCCTCGCCGTCGTGGGTGACCTGCGCCAGCCGGACCTCCTGGCCCCGGCGCGCGAAGGAGTGCGCGCCCTCGCCCGCGTGCTCGATGCGGTCCCAGGCGTACTCCTCGATGCGGACGCGGGCCCGGTGGATGGACTCCTGCGAGGTCACGAAGTGCCGGGCGAGGTGGATGCCGAACCGCTCGGCGGACTCGATGCCGTGCTCCTTGGCGAACGCGTACACCGTGTTCTTGGTGGTGTCGGTCGGCAGGACGCTGGCGTTGGAGCCGGAGTAGTGGACCTCGTCCATGTCGCCGCTGAGCGACACCGACACGTTGAGGTCCTTGACGTGGTGGGTGGCGCCGTCCCGGGTGATCTTCACGACCCGGGTCTCGGCCTTGCCGTACTGGTTCTGTCCCAGGATGGGCATATCGCTAGCTCCCTCGGTAGACGGAGTAACCGAACGGGCTGAGCAGCAGCGGCACGTGGTAGTGCTCCCCCGGCGCGACGGCGAAGGTGACGGACACCTCCGGGAAGAACACGGCGCCGCCGTCCCGGTTCGCGGGGGCGTCCTGCTGCGCATCGGCTTGATTCTTCGCGGACTGGCTTTCGGACCGCTCGAGGTACGCCTCCACAGCGAAGTCGAGCCGTACGTGGGTCGTCCCCTCCGGCGGGGCCGGAAAGTCTCGGCACCGGCCGTCGGCGTCGGTGGCGGACCCGCCGAGCGGCTGCCAGTCCGCGTCCCGGCCTACCCGGGCGAGGATCCGGACGGTGACGCCCGCGGCGGGGCGTCCGGCGGAGGTGTCCAGGATGTGCGTGGACACGGAGGCGGTGGTGGTGCGTGCGCTCATGCTCGGGTGTCCTCTTCGACGAGTCGGGCCAGTCGGATGCGGTTGATCCTGCCCAGCTCGCCGCGGACGATCTCCCGTTCCCGCTCCGGCGGGTTGGCGATCCGCTCCCTGGCCGCGTCGCGCATCTGCTCGGCGCTGCGGCCGGTGGCGCAGATCAGGAAGACGTGGCCGAACCGTTCCTGGTAGGCCAGGTTCAGTTCCAGCATCTCCGCCCGGACTTCCTCGGAGGCGCCGGCCATGCCGCGCTGTTCGCGGGCGGAGGTCGCGTCGCCCGGCTTCGGGCGGCCGATCGGCGGGTGGCCGGCCATGGCCTCGGCGAGATCCGCGCCGGTCAGGGCGGCCATGGCGGCGTCGTTGGCCGCGTACAGGTCGTCGGCGGTGGCACAGGGGCGGGCGGCGAGCAACCGCCGCGCCCAGGCCGTGGAGGCGCACACCTCGCGGAGCGCGGCGAGGGCCGCCTGCTCGTCCAGGGCGTTGAACCGGGCCAGGCCCGGGGGCGGGGGTGTCGACGTCACGTGGGGGGCCTCCGTGGCGGTGAACGGCCGTCGTACTGAAGGGGCTGGCCGTCAGCTAACGCCGCCCGACGACGTCACGTCAACACTTTGTTGAAAATTCCGGGTTACGAACCCGGTCAGCTCTCCTTCTGCCGGTTGAGGTAGTTGTAGACGGTGAAGCGGCTGACCCCGAGCGCGCTCGCGACGGTCTCCACGCCGTGCCGCACGGAGAACGCGCCGCGCGCCTCCAGTCCCCGGACGACCTCCTGCTTGGCCTTGCGGTCGAGGTCGGCCAGCGGCTTGCCCTGCTTGCGCTCCATGGCGGCCAGGATGTGGTCGAGGGAGTCGGCGAGCTGGGGCAGGCGTACGGCGACCACGTCGGCGCCCTCCCAGGAGAGCACGACGTCGTCGGGGCCGGCCTCGTCGGGCGGGAGCATCTCCCCGCCCATGGCGTCGACCAGCGGCTTCACGGCGGTGATGAAGCGCTCGTCGCCGGTGCCGGTCACTCCCCGGCCTCCCCGATCACGTTGACCTGGAGCGAGATCCGGGTGGCGCCGGCCTCCAGGGTCTTGCGCAGCACGGCGTCCAGGGCGGTCAGGACCGCGTCGGCGCCCCCTTCGGCGGTGTTGCCGAACGGTCCCACGTCCACGGAGTCCAGGTCGGCGGCCTCGATGACCTCACGGGCGACCAGCGCGTGGCCGGGCGGCTCGTCGAGGTCGAAGGGCTCGGTGGTGAACTCAACTCTCAGTCGCATCGCGCCCCACACCTCTCTGACCTGCGCGTCTGACGGCCCTCGACGGGGAGGGCGATCCGGGCGGCACGGCGGGCGACGGGAGGGGGCGACGGTGGCCGGGCCTCCGGCTTTCCGTGCGTCCGGACCCCGACCTTAACGGGTCCGCGGGTCCCCCGGGTCCCCGGGCGGATCCCCGGCCTGTGCGCCGACGGTGTCCGCGTGCGCTTGCGCGCGGGACGCAGGAGTCTGAAGGCATGACAGCACATCCGACCGAGCATCCGCACATCGTGGTCCACGCTCCGGCCCTGGACGGATCCCGGCGGGTCACCGCGGGCCGGGAGACGCTGGGCATCGCCACGCACGTCGACGACGTCAGCGAGATCCTGCGGCAGGCCGACCTGTACGTCACCGATGTGGAGGAGACCGACTTCATCGAGTGGCAGGGCGGCGGACCGGAGGACTGGCCCGGCCTGTCGGAGCACCACGAAGCGTGATGCGTGAGGCGTGAGCCGCGCAGCCGCGTACGCCACGGGCCGTAGCCTGCCTACGCAACTCTCAAATCAACCTCTGAACAACGGTGTCGAGGCTTCGACCGCCCCCGCCCGCGGGCACATTCTCCGACACGCGGGGCCCGCGGGTACGGGGGCGGCGGGCCCTTGCCGAAGCCGACACCACGGGGGACGAAGGGGCGGCCCGTTCCACGGACGGGCCGCCCCCGTCGCTGTCGGCACGGAATCCGATTTCCGTCATCCGAAAGCACTGCGGGCAGATGGCCGAAACCCGCCAAGGGACGGACAGGCGGGGTGAGTTGGGGCACGATGGGGGTCATGTCCGAGAGCGTGCCGGTGCGCTGCCCGGCCTGTCGGCGCGAGCACCGCTACACCGCGCCGTCGTATCCCTGCGTGTGCGGCGCCCCGGTCGCGCCGCCGCTCGACCCGTACGGCGTGCCGACGGCCGTCACGCACCGCAGCTGGGACGAGCAGTGGGTCGGGGTGCGCTGCGCCTCCTGCGGCCACCGGGGCCAGTGGCCGCAGCCGGAGCTGGGCTGCCCGTGCGGGACGACGCTCCGCATCCCCGTGACGCGTCCGGCCGGACGGGCGGGGCCGGTGCGCACCGCCCGCGGCGCGGTCACGGCCGCCGTGCTGTATCTGCGCCGGCTCGGCCACGAGAACGTCCGCCGCGCCGACCGGCGGCCCCCGTCCGGCATCGGGCTCGCCGCCCGCGGCCTGCTGGCCCACGTCGACCCGTCCGTGCACCCGGCCTCGCTGCGGGACGTGGAGTGCCTGTGGCTGGCGGCGATGACGGAATCGGCGGACTGCGTCCACTTCTCCCTCGCCGGGTACTCCGCCGAGGCCCTCGAAGGCGCCGTCGCCCTGCGCGTTCCGCTGTTCGTCCTCACCGCCAGCGGCGGCCCGCGGCCGGCCAACGCCCTCGCCGAAGCCCTTGACGCCGCGGCGGCCGGCGCCGCACCCCCGCCCGCCGAGCCGCCGGAACGGGACGACCCGGCGTAGCGCCGGGGCTGCCCGTTCCCGCTCGTCCGCGCGGCAGCCCGGGGACACGTCCGGCACGTACGCGGCCTCGCCGCACAGCACGTACGCGGCCTCGCCGCACAGCACGTACGCGGCCTCGCCGCACAGCACGTACGCGGCCTCGCCGCACAGCACGTACGCGGCCTCGCCGCACAGCACGT
>NZ_JBFADM010000002.1:0-166432 GCF_040641355.1 Streptomyces sp. NPDC020996 | reverse complement strand
CAGCACGTACGCGTCCCCGAAGGACAGCACATTCGCAGAACGCCGGGCCGCGGGGCAGCGCGTCCGCGCACCGCCCCCGGTCGCCCCCGCCGTCGCGCCACCCGGCGGCCCTCGCCGTCACGCCTCGCGGGCCGCCTGCTCGCGCAGTTCCACCTTGCGGACCTTGCCGGACACCGTCATCGGGAAGGCGTCCAGGATCCGCAGCCTGCTCGGGATCTTGTAGTGCGCGAGCTGTCCGTCGCAGAACGCCCGGACGTCCTCCAGGGTGGGCGGGTCGCCCGCGTCGCGCGGGATGACGCAGGCCAGGACCTCCTCGCCGTACCGCTCGTGCGGGACGCCGACGACCTGGACGTCCGCGACCTTCGGGTGGCCGTAGAGGAACTCCTCGATCTCGCGCGGGTAGACGTTCTCGCCACCCCTGATGATCATGTCCTTGATGCGGCCGACGATCTCGACGTAGCCGTCCTCGCGCATCACGGCGAGGTCGCCGGTGTGCATGAAGCGGGCGGGGTCGATGGCCTCGGCCGTCTTCTCGGGCTCGTTCCAGTAGCCGAGCATCACGCTGTAGCCGCGGGTGCACAGCTCGCCCGCGGTGCCGCGCGGCTGCGTCACGCCGGTCACCGGGTCGACGATCTTCACCTCGAGGTAGGGCAGGACGCGGCCGACGGTCCCGGTGCGGTGCTCCAGGTCGTCGTCCATCCGCGTCTGCAGGGAGACCGGGGAGGTCTCGGTCATCCCGTAGCAGATGGAGACCTCCTCCATGTGCATCTCGGCCACCACCCGCTTCATGACCTCCACCGGGCAGGGCGAGCCCGCCATGATGCCGGTGCGCAGCGAGGAGAGGTCGTAGGAGGCGAAGTCGGGCAGGTTCAGCTCGGCGATGAACATGGTGGGGACGCCGTACAACGAGGTGCAGCGCTCCCGCTGGACGGCCTCCAGGGTGGCCTTCGGGTCGAAGGACGGGGCCGGGATGACCATGCAGGCGCCGTGGGAGGTGGCCGCCAGGTTTCCCATCACCATGCCGAAGCAGTGGTAGAACGGCACGGGCAGGCAGACCCGGTCCTGCTCGCTGTAGCCGATCGTACGGCCCACCCAGAAGCCGTTGTTGAGGATGTTGTGGTGGGAGAGGGTGGCGCCCTTCGGGAAGCCGGTCGTGCCCGAGGTGTACTGGATGTTGACCGGGTCGTCGCAGCTCAGCTCGGCGCCCAGCTCGGCCACTCGCTCCCGCGGCACCGACGCGCCCGCCGCGACCAGCGCGTCCCAGGACGGGTCGCCGATGTACACCGTCTCGCGCAACTCGGCGCATCTGCCGCGCACCTGGTCCACCAGGGCCCGGTAGTCGCTGCTCTTGTGCGCGAGCGAGGAGATCAGCACCGAGATCCCCGCCTGGTTCAGCACGTACTCCAACTCGTGCGCGCGGTACGCCGGGTTGATGTTGACCATGATGGCGCCGATGCGGGCGGTGGCGTACTGGACCAGCACCCACTCCGGGCAGTTGATCGCCCAGATGCCGACCCGGTCGCCCTTGGCGACGCCGTGCGCGAGCAGGCCGCGCGCCACGCCGTCGACCGCTTCGCCGAACTCGGCGTAGGTCCAGCGCCGTCCGGAGGGTACGTCGACCAGGGCCTCGCGGTCGGGGAACGCGGCGAGCGCCCGGTCGAGGTTGGCGCCGATGGTGTCGCCGAGCAGCGGGACCTCGCCGGTACCGTGCGCGTACGAGAGTCGGGCGCTGTCCGGGACTTGCGTGTTCGTCGGTCCGGTCACCGGAAGTCCTCCTCGCGGTACTCGTCGGCCGAGCCCGCGGCCGTCGCCTCGCGCAGTTCGATCCGGCGGATCTTGCCGGACACGGTCTTGGGCAGGGGGGCGAACTCCAGACGGCGGATGCGCTTGTACGGGGCCAGCGCCCCACGGGAGTGCTCGAAGAGCACCTTGGCCGTGTCGGGGCCGGGCTCCCAGCCGTCGGCGAGGACGACGTACGCCTTGGGCACCGCCAGGCGCAGCTCGTCCGGCGCGGGCACGACGGCCGCCTCGGCGACCGCCTCGTGCTCCAGCAGCGCGCTCTCCAGCTCGAAGGGGCTGATCTTGTAGTCGGAGGCCTTGAAGACGTCGTCGGAGCGCCCGATGTAGGTGAGGTAGCCGTCCGCGTCCCGGGAGGCGACGTCGCCGGTGCGGTAGTAGCCGCCGGCCATCGCCTCCGCCGTGCGCTCCGGGTCGCCGTGGTAGCCGGTCATCAGGCCGACCGGGCGGGCGGACAGGTCGAGGGAGATCTCGCCCTCGGTGGCGCCGGGCGCGCCGGTGACCGGGTCGAGGAGTACGACGCGGTAGCCGGGGCTGGGCCGGCCCATGGAGCCGGTCTTCAGCGGCTGGCCGGGGCTGTTGGCGACCTGCACGGCGGTCTCGGTCTGCCCGAAGCCGTCCCGGATGGTGACGCCCCAGGCCCGGCGGACCTGCTCGATGACCTCGGGGTTGAGCGGCTCGCCGGCGGCCACCGCCTCGCGCGGCTTGGTGCGCAGCTGGGTCAGGTCGGCCTGGATGAGCATGCGCCACACGGTCGGCGGGGCGCAGAAGGTGGTGACGCCGGCCCGGTCCATCTCGGCCATCAGGCGGGCGGCGTCGAAGCGCGTGTAGTTGTGGATGAAGACGGTCGCCTCGGCGTTCCACGGGGCGAACAGGTTCGACCAGGCGTGCTTGGCCCAGCCGGGTGAGGAGATGTTCAGGTGCACGTCGCCGGGCTTCAGGCCGATCCAGTACATGGTGGCCAGGTGCCCGATCGGGTACGAGGTGTGGGTGTGCTCGACCAGCTTGGGGCGGGCGGTGGTGCCCGAGGTGAAGTACAGCATCAGCGGGTCGTCGGGCAGGGTCGGCCCGTCCGGCGCGAAGTCGGCGGAGGCGGCGTACGCGTCCTCGTACGCCTGCCAGCCCTCGGGCGCGCCGCCGACCGCGATGCGGGTGTAGCCGCCGGGCACCTCGTCGAACTTGCCGGTGTCCCCGGACCGTACGAGCACGTGCCCGACCCGTCCGCGCTCGACGCGGTCGCGCAGGTCGGCGGGGCCGAGCAGCGGGGTGGCCGGGATGACGACCGCCCGCAGCTTCATCGCGGCCAGGGCGGTCTCCCACAGCTCGGCCTGGTTGCCGAGCATGACCAGGACGCGGTCCTCGGCGCGCACACCCCGCTCCCGCAGCCAGTTGGCCACCCGGTCGGAGCGGTCGGACATCTCGGCGAAGGACAGCCGGACCTCCGTGCCGTCCTCCTCGACGATGTGCAGGGCGGTCCGGTCGTTGCCGTCGGCGATGACGTCGAACCAGTCGAGCGCCCAGTTGAAGCGCTCGGGGCGAGGCCAGGTGAAACCCTCGTACGCTCGCTCGTAGTCCTCACGGTGTTCCAGCAGGAAGTCCCGCGCCCTGCGGAACACCTCCGTCGGCGTCGTCATCTGTGCTCCTTCGTTACCGGACCATTGCCGGGCGGCTCTCTGTCATCGTGTAATCCGTGATGCAGGTCTCACTACCCCCGTACGGGGGTGTGCGCCGCGGAGGAGAGGGCGAGCAGGTGGCAGCAGAAACGGCCGGGGTCGTGGAGATACGCAACGCGCTGGTGCGGCTGCGGCGCACGACCGGCATCCCGGTCGCCTTCGGCGGCCTCGTCGACGGCGGGCGGCAACAGGTGCGCATCAGCGAGCTGAGCGGCAACGTGACGCCCGCGCTGAGCGCGCTCGCGGTGACCTCGGGCAACGGCCTGGGCGGCAAGGCGGTCGCGCTGGGCCGTCCGTGCGCGGTGACGGACTACTCCTCCTCCCGGCAGATCAGCCACGAGTACGACGTCCCGGTCGCCGCGGAAGGCCTGCGCTCGGTGCTGGCGGTGCCGGTGGTGGTACGGCGCCGGGTGCGCGGGGTGCTCTACGGCGCCCTGCGCACGGCCCAGCCGCTCGGCGACCGGGCGCTGGGCGCGGCCATGGAGGCGGCGCGGGACGTCGAGCAGGCGCTGGTGCTGCGGGACGAGGCGCGGGACCTGGTGACGGTGGCGGCGGCCCGCGACCCCGCGCGGGGCTCCGCCTGGGAGCAGGTGCGGGAGGCGCACGCCGCGCTGCGTTCGCTGGCGCCGCGGATCGCCGACCAGGCGCTGCGGGCGGAGCTGCTCGCCGCGTGCGCCCTGCTGACGCCGGGGCCGCAGCCGCGGGGAGCGAGCCTGGCGCCCCGCGAACTCGACGTCCTCGCCTGCCTGGCGGACGGCGCGACGAACGCGGCGGCGGCGGACCGGCTCGGGCTGCGTCCGGAGACGGTCAAGAGCTACCTGCGCTCGGCGATGCGCAAGCTCGGCGCCCACACCCGCGGCGAAGCGGTCTCCGCGGCCCGCCGCGCAGGCCTGCTCCCCTGACCGCCGCCACTGGGACGCCACCCGCCCCGGCGCCCCAGGGCGCCGCCCGCCACCCCACACCCCGGGGCGCCGCCGCCCGGGCCCCCCACCGCACTGCACCCCGGCCCACACCCGCACGCGGCACGCCACGGGCCAGCCACGCAGCCCCGCACGGGGGCACCCCCACCTGCACCCCCGGCACCGCGACACACCGCGGCCACGAACCCGGCACCGGCACCGACAGGGAACCGCGCCCCGGAGCTCCCACCGCACTGCACCCCAGCCCACGCCCGGACACGGCACGGCGCGGCCCGCCGCGCGGCCCCGCGCCGGGGCACCTCCGCCCCGCACCCCGGCACCGCGGTACCGCGGCCGTGAACCTGCCGCACCGCACCCCGGCGCCCCGGGGCGCCGCCGCCCGGGAGCCCCGCCGCACTGCACCCCGGCCCGCGCCCGGACACGGCACGGCGCGCCCTGCCGCACGACTCCTCATGGGGGCACCCTCGCTCCGACCCCTGGCTCCGCAGGGGACCGCCGCCACGGAGCCCCGCCGCACTGCACCCCGAACCCCGGCACCGCCCACGCCGCCCGCACGCGGCATGGCACGGGCCCGCCATGCGGCGCCGCGCGGAGGCACCCGCCGCAGATGGGCGTGCCAGACCCCGCGTCTCCTGCCGTGCGGCGCCGCGCGGAGGCGTCCCGCCCCGAACCCCGGCACCACACGGGACCACCGCCACGCAGCCCGCCGCCGCCCTGCACCCCGGACCCCGGCGCTCCGCAGCGCCGCCCGCACGCGGCATGGCACGGGCCCGCCGCGCGGCCCCGCCTGCGGGGCGCCACCTCTGCCTCCCCGTGACCTGCGCAGGGCGTCACCGCCCCGACGCCGCGAGCGAACCGGCCAGTCGCGGGCGACGCCTGGAGACGCTGCTCGGCACACCCTGTGCCCCCGCGCCCGGCGGAACGCCGGCCCCACACCCACGGACCCCCACTGCAGCCCGGCGACCACAGGGCGCCACCCAGGGCCCTCCCCGCCACACGGCGAACCCCACCCCACCCGGCCCCCGCAACCCGTCACGCGAACCCGCCGACCGTGGCTCGGCGGCGCGGGACGCCGGGGTAACCGCCCCCGCCGCACGGCGAACCCCCGCCCCCACCCGGCCCCCGCAACCCGCCACGCGAACCCGCCCCCGCAACGCGGCGACCACGGCACGCCACCCAGGACCCGCCCCCGGCGCGCGGCGGGCCGTGGCCGCGCGGGGCGCCGCCGCGCGGGGCGTTGTGGCTGTGCTCCGGCGGTTCGGCGGAGCCGGGTGGGGTAGGCGGATCGGTGTCCGGGCCCGTGGCGGAGGGGGGTTCGCGGTCCGCGCCGCAGGGCGGCCGGCGCGGCCCCGCCGGGGTTCCTCAGGGGCCCCGTTGGGGGCCCAGTGGGGGCCCCGCCAGGGGTCGGTGTGCATTCGGCGGCACTTTGCTTTTTCCTTACGCCAGACGATTGTCATATCTCTCACCTCGTCGGGCGTCCGGATTTCAATGAGACGTTGCCTAGAATTTGGCCCGGACACGACACACGGAGGGAGCGGTGACCGTGCGACGGGACTTCAAGGAGCCTGCCAGATGCCGCCCCGACCTGGTCATCGGCCGGGAGGGGCTGTTCGCCGCGGCGCGTGAGCAGCTCGCCTCCGGCGGCAGCGTGCTGCTGCACGGCCCCGCCGGAATTGGAAAGTCGACCGTTCTGCGGGCATTGGCCGCGGAATACGCCTCGTCGGCCCGCACCGTGTTGCGCTGCTCGGCCACCGAGTCCGAATCCCATCTGCCCTTCCTCGCCCTCGCCGACCTCCTCGGCCTGGTCGTGGACGAGGTGTCCGACCGGCTGCCCGCCGCCCAGCGCACCGCCCTGGAGTCGGCGCTCACCGGCCGGGGCGAGGAGTCCGCCCTCCAGCGCGACGGGCTCGCGCTGCGTCTCGCCGTGCTGTCCGCGCTGCGCGCCCTCGCCGCCGAGGGCCCCGTCCTCGTCGTCGCCGACGACCTGCAGTGGCTGGACTCCGCCAGCGCGGAGCTGCTCGGCTTCGCCGCCCGCCGCCTGGGCGACACCCCGGTGCAACTGCTGTGCGCGGTGCGCACCGAGGGCCAGGAGTACGACCGCCATCTACGCGCGTCTCCGCCGGACACCCTCGCCGTCCGCCTGGGCCCGCTGTCCCGGGCCCAGGTGTCCGCGCTCCTGGACCACCGCGGCTACCCGGGCCTGCCCCGCTCCACGGTCCGCGACATCCACCGCACCAGCGGCGGCAACCCCCTGTTCGCCCTCGAACTGGGCCGCGCCCTGGCCGAGAGCTCCCACCCGGTCAGGCCGGGCGAGCCGCTCCCGGTGCCCACCTCGCTGCGCACGCTGGTGCTGAACCGGCTGGAGATGCTCTCCGACGAGGCCCGCCGCACCCTGCTGGTGGCCAGCGCCGGTGCCCGCCCCACGCTTGCCCTGCTGCACGCCGCCGGCCGGGAGAACGCCGAGGCCGAGACCGCGCAGGCCGCCGCGCTCGGCCTGCTGGCGACCGAGCCGGAGGGGCCCGCCGTACGGTTCGCGCATCCGCTGATCTCGGCCGCGCTGTACGCGGAGGCGCCCGCGCACGAGCGGCGCGCCGCGCACGCCGCCCTGTCCACCGCGGCCTCCGACCCGATCGAGCGGGCCCGCCACCTCGCCCTCGCCACCACCGGCACCGACCCGGAGGCGGCCGCCCGCCTCGCCGAGGCCGCCGCCCTGGCCCGGGACCGCGGGGCGCCGTCGGTCGCCGCGTCGCTCGGGCTGCTCGCCGCCCGGCACACCCCGCCCGACGGCGACCCGGGCCCGGACCAGCGCCGGCTGCAGGCCGCGGAGGACGCGATCACCGCCGGCGAGGTGGACCTCGCCCGGGACATCGCCCGCGAGGTGCTGACCCGGGCCACCGCGCCCGCGGACCGGGTACGGGCCTGGATGGTGGTGATCGAGTCGGCCGGGCAGGCCCTCGGCGAGGTCGACACCGTCTACCCGCAGGTGCTGGCCGACGCGGGCGACGACCCGCGGCTGCTCGCCCAGGTCCACTACCAGCTGGCCTGGCGGGGCCTCGTCGTGGAGGGCGACTTCGCCACCGGCCGGGAGGAGGCCGCGCACGCGGCGCAGCTCGCGGCCCGGGCCGGCGACCGGCGCACCGAACTGCTCGCCCTGGCGTTCCAGGCGCAGACCGAGACGCTGATGGGCCACCCGGACGCGCCGGCGACCATCAAGCGGGCGCTGCAGGAGCCGCAGGACCCGCAGGTGGCGTGCCACCACAACGGCGCGGGCGCCACCCGCTACCGCTGGCTGATCATGAGTGACCAGCTGCCCGAGGCCCGGGCGACCGTCACGGCGCTGCTGCGCGAGGTGCGGCGGCGCGGCATGGTCGAGAGCGAGGTGCACTTCGTGCGCCTGCTGGCCGACACCGAACTGCGCTCCGGGCACTGCGGCCGCGCCCTGGACCTGGCCCGGGAGAGCATGCGGCTGGCGCGGGACTCCGGCATCGGCGAGATCCCCTCCGCCGTGCTCACCTCCCTCGCGGAGGCCGCGGGCGGGGACGTGGAGCGGGCGCTGGCCCTGGGCCGGGAAGCGGCGGACCAGGCCGAGGAGGTCGGCGACCAGATGTACGTGTCGCGGGGCCTGGCCGCCCTCGGCCACGCCCAGCTGGTCGCCGGGGACGCCGCGGGCGCGGCCCGGTCGCTGCGCCGGGTGCGGGAGCTGGAGCACAGCCTCGGCATCACCGACCCGGCGCGCGGCCGCTGGCACGGCGACCTCGCCGAGGCCCTGGTGCGCATCGGCGCGCTCGACGAGGCGCAGGGGCTCCTCGACGAGGCGCGCGCGCACGCGCTGCGGCTCGGCCGGGAGAGCGTGCTGGGCGTCCTGGACCGGGCCGAGGCACTGGTGCGGGCAGCGCGCGGGGAGTACGAGGCCGCCCTCACCCAGCTGACGTCGGCTCAGGACCGGCTCGCCAAGCTGGGCTACGGCCTGGAGGAGGCGCGGGCCGCGTTCGCGCTGGCCGCGCTGCGCACCTCGCCCCGGGCTCCCGGCGCGGTGCGCGCGGCGGTGGCCGCCGCGCCCGGCCCGACGTCGTACGACGAGGCGGCCCGGCTGTTCCGGCGCTGCCGTGCGCTGCCGTGGGTGCGTCAGGTGGAGGCGGCGGCCGTGGCGAACCCGGTGGAACCGGCCGCCCCCGTCGCCGCGTCGGAGGGGCTGGAAGGGCTCGCCTCGATGGAGCGTCAGGTCGCCGCGCTCGTCATGGAGGGGGCGACCAACCGGGAGATCGCCGCGCGCCTGTTCATCAGCGTCAAGACGGTCGAGGCGACCCTCACGCGGGTGTACCGCAAGCTGGGGATCCGCTCCCGGGTGGACATCGTCCGGCTGGCGGCGGGGCGCCGCACCAAGTGAGGTCCGCCCGGTTCTCCTGAGGATCACGCGATCACGCCAGAGGTCCGCCGGGGGCCCACCGAGGGTTTTCCCTGCCCGACCCCACTAGGGGGTTCCCTCATTGGGTGCCCGGCGCGCCGGGTCCTAGCGTGAGGGCGTGCCGCTCGCCCGGGCACACGGGGTCGGTCCCGCCCCACACCCGCGCCCCCACCGGCCACCCCCACCGAGGAGACGGATGTTCGGGCTCACCCGAGTCAGGCAGAACTGGACCGACTCCGGCCGTGCGGACTCCTGCGGTCCGGACCTCGTCCGGCCCCACACCATCTGCGCCGGACACATCACCGGCGGCTTCGGCACCTGCCAGGGCGACAGCGGCGGTCCCCTGCTCGTCAGGGGCGTCCTGGCAGGGATCACTTCTCCGGGCGGGACCGCGCGGAGGCCGGTCACCCGGGTGTCCACCCCCGGCTGACCGCCCGCGCCGGCCTGGTGACCGCGCAGGCCGGCGCGTGACCCGGAAGACTTCCTGAGCAACCCTCAGGTAAAGAACCAGGGGGCGTTGCGAGCTTCCACGAGCAGCCCGCAACGCCCCCTGTCCAAGGTTCCGGGGCGGTCCGCCGGGTCTACGGCAGCACGGTCCCGAAGCGGATGTCGTACGAGCTGCCGGAAGGTGCGGGGCCGCGAGCATCCGTTCGTCGAGGCGGGCGGCGAGGGCGTAGTACGGCGGCTGCTCGTTCTGGGCCTGCAGGCCGACCAGGCGCTCGACGGCGGCCGCGGCGGACATCGGCGGGCGGCGCAGCAGCAGCCGGCGGGCGAGGGTCGCGCGGTTGAGGGCGCGGGTGCCGGGCACGGGCGCCGTCGGGGCCGTCGTCTTCGTCATGCCCCGCACGCCAGGCTCCTTGCGGACAGCTTCCGTCCGCGATGACCGCGCATGAGGGTGTGGCCGTATGCCCCGTATATCCTGCTCGACGATCACAGCAGTCGGCCGACCGGGAGGCAGCCGCCATGTCCGAGCGACGCGCCCGCCCGCCCGCGAAGCACCCCAGGAAGCCCGCCTGGCGCCGGACCGCCGCCCCAGCGCCGCCGCCCTCGGCGCGGCCCCCCGCCGTACCGCCCGCCGCGGTCTCCCCCGAGTCGGCCGGGCCGGCCGGTGTGGTGCGGGCGGCGGTGTACCGCGACGGGGTGCGGGTGTCCTCCCCCGCCACCCTGGCCGACACCTACCGGGAGCTGCGCACGCAGCCGTCCGGCATGGCGTGGATCGGCCTGGCCCGCCCGACGGAGGACGAACTGCTCTCCCTGGCAGCCGAGTTCGGCCTGCACCCGCTGGCGGTCGAGGACGCGATGGAGGCCCACCAGCGTCCGAAGCTGGAGCGCTACGGCGACACCCTGTTCGTCGTGCTGCGCGCCGCCCGCTACCTGGACGCGCCGGAGGAGGTGGACTTCGGCGAGCTGCACGTGTTCGTCGGGCCGGACTTCCTGATCACCGTCCGCCACGGCGCGGCCCCGGGCCTGTCCGCGGTCCGCCGCCGCATGGAGGAGACGCCGGAGCTGCTCAGGCTGGGCCCCGAGGCGGTGCTGTACGCGATCCTCGACGCGGTGGTCGACGGCTACGCACCGGTCGTGGAGGGCGTCCAGAACGACATCGACGAGATCGAGACGGAAGTCTTCGGCGGCGCCCCCGAGGTCTCCCGCCGCATCTACGAACTCTCCCGCGAGATGGTCGAGTTCCAGCGCGCCACCCGCCCCCTGGTCGGCATGCTGCACGGCCTGATCGCCGGCTTCTCCAAGTACGGCACCGACGAGGAGCTGCAGCGCTACCTGCGGGACGTCGCCGACCACGTCACCCACATCAGCGAACGCGTCGACTCCTTCCGCCAGGCCCTCGCCGACATCCTCACGGTCAACGCGACGCTGGTCACCCAGCAGCAGAACGCGGAGATGCGGGCGCTGGCGGAGGCGGGCTTCGAGCAGAACGAGGAGATCAAGAAGATCTCCGCCTGGGCGGCGATCCTGTTCGCCCCGACGCTGGTCGGCACGGTGTACGGCATGAACTTCCGGCACATGCCGGAGCTGCACTGGTCGTTCGGCTACCCCCTCTCGGTCGCCCTGATGGCCGCGGTCTGCGTCAGCCTGTACGTCGTCTTCAAACGGCGGGGCTGGCTCTGAGCGGTCTCGGAGCGCTGGGGAGCATCCCCCGCCGATACCCACGGACGGCGCCGTGACCGGCGGTGTCCGGGCGACGCGCCGGAGCCGGCTCGGCAGGTCAGCGGTTCTCCTCGCCCTGGGCGACCTCGACCTCGTGGTGGAAGGCGACCACACCGGTGGTTGCGGCCGCCGCGGGCAGGAGCGCGCAGACGGTGAGGAGCAGGGCGATCCACCGTGTGGTGTTCGAGCGGCCGTCGCCGGGCGCGAGAAGGGCGGCGACCCGCTGGGGAACGGGGCCCGTGGTCGCGGCAGGGGCGAAGTCCGGGCGGGTGAGGTGTCGAGCGTCTCCGGCGAGGGCGGCACGGGCGATGGCCCGCGCCAGCAGGCGGCGGTCACCGACGGCGGCAGCGGCGCTCTCGTCGGCGGCGCGTTCCGCGGCAAGCCGGATGGTGGCACGTGTGGCGTGGAGCGCGGGGTGGCAGTGGGCGGCGAGTTCGGCGGCTGCCAGGAAATAGTGGTGGCCGTTCCTGTTGTGGGCCCGCTCGTGGGCGAAGAGGGCTTCTCGTTCGGCGGGGCCGAGGCTGCGCAGCATCGCGGTGGTGACGACGATCCGGTGGGGCCTGCCGGGCAGGGCGTACGCGTCCGGGTGCGGCGAGTCGACGACGCACAGGTCACCGGCGGTGGGACGGCGGTCGGCTTCCGCGTGAGCGGCGTGGAAGGCCCGGGCCTGACGCACGGCCGAACGTGCGAGGGTCCAGGCACCGAGGGTGAGCGCGCCGGTGGCGAGCGCGGCGGCCGGGAGGACCAACAGGTCGGAGGGGGTGCGCAGGGGGTGGATGAGGCTGCCGAGTGCCGCGAAGACGGAGAGCTTGAGAAGTCCGATCAGTACGAGGGCGCCGAGTGCGGCCACGCAGGCACCGGAGCACACCAGGGCACAGGCGGTCAGCGCCCACAGGGCGGTGGCCGGAGTGAGGCGCGCAAGGGCGCGCCGGGCCAGTGCCGGCAACGCGAAGGGCAGCAGCAGCGGAGCCAGGAGGAGGGCGATCACTGCTCGTCGGCCTCCAGCAGCTGGCGCAGCAACTCCTCGTCGTCCGGGCTGAGCCGGGCGACGAACCGGGCGAGTACTGCCTCGCGGTCGGCGTCCCGGTCGAGTTCGGTGTGCATGCGCTGGGCGGTCAGCCCGGGGGCGTCCTGCACCGGGACGTAGGCGTAGCCGCGCCCTTGTCGCTCGCGGTCGACGGCGCCCTTGTCATAGAGGCGGGACAGGATCGTCGCCACCGTCGTCCGGGCGAGGCCGGAGGCGAGTCCGGTCTGGACCTGCACCGGGGTGAGCGGCGCACCGGCAGCCCACAGGGCGGCCATGACGGCGGCTTCGAGCTCGCCGGCCGGGCGGCGTTCGTCCTTCGGGTCTGTCATGGGAACCATCCTCACCCCGCTGTCGTCTACAGTTCAGTAGACCGTCTACAGAATTGTAGTCACTGGTCGGGCGCTGCCGTGAGGCGCCCGCCGCCGGACCGAAGGAGCCGCGACGATGTCCGCCCCCATCCACCCATCGTCGCAGCCGGCTGCCTTCGACGGGTCGTCGGTCGACGGCTCCGCCTATCTGGACGTGGTGCGGGCGGCCCGGCATGCGCCCGGCTGGCTGGACGGGGCGGTGTCGTTCTGGTCGGCGTACGGGCTGGCGGTGTTCGCCGTCCTCGCCGGCCTCGGCTGGTGGTACGCGCGGCGCGCCGGGGGCGCGGCGGCGGTGACGGCGCTGGCGGTGCCGGTGGTCGTGGTCGTGGCGTCCGGCGTGGACGCCGTGGTGAAGCTGGCGGTGCGCGAGGACCGGCCGTGCCGGAGCCTGCGCGTGAAGACCCTGGAAGCGTGTCCGGCGCCCGGGGACTGGTCCTTCCCCAGCAACCACGCGGCGATCGCGGCGGCCGCCGCCGTGGCCCTGTTCTTCGTCTCGCGCCGGCTGGGGGCGGTCGCGGCCGTCGCCGCCGTGGCGATGGCGGTCTCCCGGGTGTGGGTCGGCGTGCACTATCCGCATGACGTGGTGGCCGGAATGCTGGCCGGCGGGCTCGTCGCGCTGCTGTCGATGACCGCGCTGGGGCGGTGCTCGCGGTCCGTGGGCCGGTGGATCGCCTCCGGCCGCCTGCGTCCGCTGGTGAGCGCCTCATGAACCGGCGCGACGCCGCCGACCTGGCGGGCACCGCCGGTCTCGGCGCCTGCACGGCATTCGGCATTCTCGCCTGGGTGGTGATCGGGCAGCACGGCAGTCCCCTCTGGGCGGACGACGCTCTGCTCGCCTGGTCGCTCGGCCATCGCCCGGACGTGGCGACGGCTCTGGCCCGAGGAGTGACCGACACCGGCAGCGGCGTCGTCCCGTATGTTCTCGCGGCGCTGGCCGGCACGGTCGCAGGACGAACGGCGCGGCAACGGATGTGGGCCGCCGTGCTGAGCCTGGCCTGCCTGGGAGCCGGGCAGGCCATGCGTTACGGGGTGATGGCACTCGTCCGACGGCCGCGTCCGCCGCACGCCGACTGGGCGGCGGCGGCGAGCGGCTGGGCGTTCCCCTCGGGGCACACCACCACGGCGGCCCTCAGCGCGGGACTGCTGATCGTCGCGGTCTCGCTGCGCGCTCCGCACGGCGCGACCGTGCTCCGGGTCGTCATCGGATGCTGGGGCGTGCTGGTGGGCCTGTCCCGCGTCTGTCTCGGCGTGCACTGGTTCACCGACGTCATCGGGGGCTGGCTGTTCGCCGCCGGATGGCTCGGAGTGTGCCTGTACACGATGGCCCGGTGGCTGCCCGCACCGCTCGTACCCGCCACGACCCGTACGCCGGAAGATCCGACGGAGGACCATGCACCACAAGATCCTGGTCGTCGAGGACGATCACGCCCTGCGTGATGTGCTGCGCCGCGGCCTGTCGGACGAGGACTTCGAGCCCGTGCTCGCCGCGGACGGCGCCACCGCCCTGAGGCTGGCCACCGACGCCATCGCCGCGGCCGTGCTGGACGTGGGGCTGCCCGACGCCGACGGGCGGGACGTCTGCCAGGCGCTGCGGGCCAACGGGTTCGCCGCCCCGATCATCTTCCTGACGGCCCGCCACCACCTCACCGACCGGCTGTCCGGGTTCTCGGCCGGAGCCGACGACTACCTGCCCAAGCCGTTCCACCTCGCCGAACTCGTCGCCCGGCTGCGGGCCGCGCTCAAACGCGCCGGGCCACCGGCCGTGGCCACCGTCGGGGATCTGCTCCTCGACGCGACCCGGCACAGTGCGGGCGTCGGCGACGTCCACGTCGACCTGTCGCCGACGGAGTTCCGGCTGCTGGCCACGCTCGTGGCCGCGGGGGGCGGCATCGTGCGCCGGCGCGACCTGGTCAGGGCCGCCTGGCCGGACGGCGCACAGGTCAGCGACAACACCCTCGACCAGTACCTGAGCCGGCTGCGCCGCAAGCTGCGCGAGGCCGGCAGCAGCCTGGGCATCATGACGGCGCGCGGGATCGGACACCGGCTGGCATGAACCGTCTCCTGCGCCGCCTGGCTCCCCGCACCCTGCGCGGCCGGCTCTCTCTGGTGGCACTGACCACGGCCGCGCTCCTGATGACCGTCCTGACCGTGGCCTTCAACACGGTGATGGCCCGGCACCTGCAGCACCAGGCGGACGACGAACTGCGCGACCGGGCGGCCGCCGTGGCCACCACCGTCGACACCGGCGGTCCCCGGGTGCGGGTCCTGGAGACCGCCAACGACGGCCTCCTGGACGCCGACGTGTGGATCTACACCGGGACACACCTGCTGGAGAAGCCCCCGTCCACCACGGCCGGGAGCCACCTGACGCGGGCCGCCGGCCGACTCGTCGCACAGCACGAGCGAGCCTGCTCGACCGTCGACGGCGCAAGCCCGCACGCCGTACGCCTGTGCGCGGACCTCGTCGGCGGCCATCACGACGCCACCGTGGTCGCCGCCCTGGACCTGCGGCCGTACCGGAGTTCGGCCGACACCCTGCTGCTGGGTTCCCTGATCCTGGACGCCGTCATGCTCGCCTGCACCTACGCACTCACCCGCCTGGCCGTCGGCCGGGCGCTGCGCCCGGTCGCCACCATGACCGACCAGGCCACCCAGTGGAGCGCGGTCGGCTCCGGCGAACGCTTCGGAGTCGAGCACCATCCGGCCGAACTCGCCCGCCTCGGACTCTCGCTGGACGCCCTGCTGGACCGTATCCGCACGGTGCTGCGCCACGAGCGGCAGCTGACCGGCGAGCTGTCCCACGAACTGCGCACCCCGCTCACCCGGATCATCGTCGAGCTCGACTGGTGGCGCGCCCGTCCCCGCTCCGCCGCCGAGACCCGGAACACCCACGAGGTGATCGCCGAGGCCGCCCAGTCCATGCGCACCATCTGCGACACGCTGCTCGACGACGTCCGGGACAGCGCACGGAACGCCTCCGCGGTACCCGGCACCACGGCCGTCGTCCCCGTCCTGCGGCACCTGGTCGAGAACCTCGACACGCCGGAAGGGGTGGAGACCGTCGTCGACGTGACGGACCCGCGGCTGGCAGCCGGGATCGCCCCCGCGCTGCTCGAACGCGTCCTCAGCCCACTGCTGGCCAACGCCCTCCGCTACGCCCGGTCCGCAGTCACCGTGTCCGCGCGGCAGCTGCCGGGAAGCGTGCGGATCGATGTCACCGACGACGGTCCCGGCGTACCGGACGCCTTCGTCGACGACCTCTTTCAGCCCGGCCGCCGTGCCGACCACGACGACGGGCACGACGGCGCGGGCCTCGGACTACCGCTCGCGCGGCGCCTTGCCCGCGCCGTTGGCGGCGAGGTGTCACACGATCCCGGGCACACCCCCGGCGCGCGCTTCCTGGTCGACCTGCCGACCGGTTGACCGGCGGTCAGTCGCTCTGCCGGGTGACCAGCTCCGTCGGCTGCGGGGCGATGGTCCGGCGTTCCTGGACCTGCGCGTAGGCCATCAGACCGAGCAGGACGGCCAGCAGCACCGCCGACGAGCCCGCCGTGCCGAGGTTCAGACCGCCCTTGGCGACCGGCTTGGTGAGGAAGTCGCCCGCGGTGGCTCCCAGCGGACGGGTCAGGACGAAAGCGATCCAGAACAGCAGCACGTTCGGCACCGCCGGCACCTTCATCAGGGCGACGAGGACGGCCAGCACCCCCGTCACGAGCAGCGCACCACCGGCGTAACCGAGTCCGGAACTGTCGGAGAGGAAGTCGCCCATGGAGGTACCGAGGGTGTTGGAGACCAGGATCGCCGACCAGAACAGCGCCTCGCCCCGGAAGGTGACGATGTCGCGGATCTGGAACGTCATCCCCGTCGCCTTCCAGACGGCGAAGATGACCAGCAGGACCGAGATGAGGATCGCGGCGCCGGCGGGGTAGCCGAGGCCGAGGCCCTGTGGCCCCCAGCCGAGCGAAGTAGCGCCGCCCGAGAGGTACTTGGCGCTGGCGTCGCGGTTCATGAAGTCGGACA
The DNA here is from genome assembly GCF_040641355.1 of Streptomyces sp. NPDC020996. Lineage (NCBI taxonomy): Bacteria > Bacillati > Actinomycetota > Actinomycetes > Kitasatosporales > Streptomycetaceae > Streptomyces > Streptomyces sp. NPDC020996. The sequence goes on along the minus strand of NZ_JBFADM010000002.1, from coordinate 150,059 downwards.
TCGTGGTGCCGGCCATGCTGGTCGACAGGATCACGGTCCAGTAGGAGAACGGGTGGTAGCGACTGGACCTGAGCTGGACGACCAGGGTCACCACGAAGATCGCGAACAGGGTGATCGTGGTGAGGAAGTAGCCGAGCTTGAGTGTCTGCGCGAAGAGGTCGCCGGCCGTCTCACCGAGAGTGGTGGCCGCGATCTTCATGATCCAGAACGCCAGTGTCACCTCCGGGAGTTTCTTCATGACCGATTTGGTCGTGCTCGCGACGTCGAGGTCGGTGAGAATGCCCGATTTCTGCAAGGTGGGGGGCTCCCATGTGATCGAACGGCAGGGCACGCCCCACGACGGGGGCGCGTGCCCTGTGATGTGCGGCGACCGTGAGGCGCGGCCGCCGGAACCGATCTTGGCGACGCCCGCCTGAACGCATCCTGAACGTCCGCCGTGCGCCCGCTCAGACCTCGCGCCGGGCGGTGCGCTGCGGCTCCGCCACGTCCTTCCGGGTCACCGTCAGGTGAACGACCAGGCCGAGGATGACGATGAGGAACAGGGCGCTGGTGATGACGGTGCCCAGGCCGAGGCCGCCGTCGCCGGTGGGCTGGGAGAGGTAGTCGCCCACGGAGGCGCCCAGCGGGCGGGTGAGGACGTAGGCGATCCAGAAGCTCCACACCGCGTCCAGCCCGAGCCTGAGGTGCGCGAGGGCGACGGCGGCGATGGCCAGGCCGAACAGGACCGCCGAGAGCCGGTAGCCGAGGTCCATGCGCTCGGAGACCAGGTCGCCGGCCGCTGTGCCGAGGGCGAAGGTGAACAGGACGGCGAGCCAGTAGTAGGACTCGCGGCTGGTGGTGTCGATGTGGTGGATGGACAGGGTCCGCTCACGCCGGTACCAGACCACGAAGACGATCGCGAGCAAGACCGCGAAGACGGTGGTGCTGGTCTCCAGCGGTACGCCCATGTTGTCGGTGAGGTTGTCGCTGATCAGCGTGCCGACGACACTGATCAGGGCGACGGCGAGCCAGTACACGCCCGCGCGGTAGGCGCCGGTGCGGAACTGCACGACCAGGACGACTGCCAGCAGGGCGCTCATCAGCACCGACACCCCGGTCAGTCCGAGACCCGCCTTCTCGTTCAGCAGGTCGGCCGCCGTCTCACCGACCGTCGTGCACAGCACCTTGATGATCCAGAAGTAGACGGTGACTTCGGGTACCTTGTTCCAGCGCTGCCGACGTCCGCAGGACAGCGCCCCGGCACCGGCCGCCGAAGGCGTGGCGGACTCTGATGTCTCGTAGGTCATGAGGCCCCACCGTGCCACGGGGTACCTGAACGCATCCTGACTGCCGCGTCGCGTCGCGGGATGCGGAGCGCGGGGTGCGCGTCGGCCCACGCGTTCCCAGCCGCGGCGGGGCGGTCGGCTGCCGAGGCGGGTGTCGCGGCTGCGGCAGACGATGTAGGGGCGGGTCAGGTAGCCGAGCGGGGGCCGTGAGCACGGCGGCGACGTCCCGGGCGACGGCCGCCAGAGCGGACGTGTCGCCGTTTCGGTGAGCGGTGCGCAGGTGGCTGATCAGGCGCACCACCTCGTCGTGCTCACGGGTCAGTTCGTCGATGGCGGCCAGGGACCGGCAGCCGCAGTACTCGCACGTCGAGGGCTCCGGGCGGGTGTGGTCAGTGGGAGGTGGCGGGCGAGGCCGGCGCGCGGCGGGTGCGGCCGGTGACCGCGTGGCGGACGCCGGTGCCGGTGAACGCCAGCGCCGCGGCGGCGACCAGGCCCAGCAGCACCAGGCCGACGGCGTAGGAGCCGTAGGCGCCGTAGAGCGAGCCCATCACCAGCGGCGGCACGAAGCCGCCCAGGCCGCCCGCGGCGCCCACGACGCCGGTGACCGAGCCGACCGTGTTCGCCGGGGCCAGCAGCGCCACCAGGGCGAAGACGGCGCCGCTGCCGGCGCCCAGCGCGGCGGCCATCGCCAGGAAGGCGATGGTGCCGACCGGCGTGAGCGAGGGCGTCAGCGACTGCACGAACGCCGCGGTGAGCACCACGGCCATGCTGCCGGCGAGGACCCGGACGGGGCCGAGGCGGTCCGAGAGCCAGCCGCCGACCGGCCGCATCGCCACCGCCAGCAGCACGAAGCCGGCCATCCGGTTGGCGGCGTCGGCCTGGGAGAGCCCGTAGCCGGTCTTGAGGTAGGTGGGCAGGTAGACGGAGAAGGCGACGTAGCCGCCGAAGGCGACCGCGTACAGGGCGGACGCCTGCCAGGTGATGCCGAGGCGCAGGGTGGCGGCCAGGCGGCGGGTCAGCGGCTCGGTGGGCACGGTGCGCGCCGGGGCGTCCCGCATCACCAGGGCGGCCAGTGCCGCGTAGGCCGTGAGCACGATCGCGGTGATCACGAAGGGGGCGGCCATGCCGGGCCCGTCCACCAGCTTGACCGTGGTCAGCGCGCTGATCGCGGTGCCGCCCATGCCCATCCCGAAGACGCCGATGGCCAGGCCGCGCCGCTCGGGCGGGAACCAGGCGCTGACGAAGGGCACGCCGACGGCGAAGGCGGTGCCGCCGATGCCGAGGAAGAACCCGCCGATCAGGAGGGCGGCGAGCGAGGAGTGCCCGGCCAGGCCCAGGTACAGCACCGGGACGACGGTGGCGGCCGACACCAGCGGGAACATCACCCGTCCGCCGAACCGGTCGGTCAGCGCGCCCACCGGGATGCGGCCCAGCGAGCCGACCACGACCGGCACCGCCACCAGCAGCGACTGCTCGAACGACGACAGGTCGAGGCTGTCCTTGAAGCGGGGTCCGAGCGGGCTGAGCAGCGCCCACGCCCAGAAGTTCACGGCGAATCCGACAGTGGCCAGGGCCAGCATCAGCCACGCCCGGCCGGGCACCTGCGCGCCCGGAGCCGGGCTGCCGTTCTCCATCGTCGACGACTGGGCCATCGTGTCCGTCCTTGCTCTCGCGGTTCTCACGGTTCTCGCGGTCGTCACGGTTTCGCGGTCGTGCCGGCGTCATCGGGCGGGGCCGGGCCCCGGCGTGCGGTCCGCTCGCCAGCAACTGTCCTGGTACGGCTGTGTGGTGGGTCAGGGGCCTATGGTCCCTGCCCCCGGGCGGACGGTCCCGGGACGCGGACCCGGTCGTCCCGGCCGGGGCACCGGGGCGGCCGGGGCACCGGGGCGCCGGGGCGGCCGGGGCACCGGGGCGCCGGGGCGGCCGGGGCAGGGGTCGGACCGCACGTCGGGGCGGTCCGCACGGGGCGCCAGAGCGGTCCGCCGACGGTCGGCTCCCCCTCCCCCTCCCCCTCCCCCGGACGCGCGGATCCTTCCCGGTCCGGTCTCACGCGCCACGGAGCCCGTCGCGGGCACTCGTGCGGCGTTGCGGTACTGACCACGGCGCGGGCGTCGGCGGCCAGGACGGACAGCTCGCCGGAGGGCGGGGCGCGACGGCGAACAGGCCGGGCGCCGGGCAGACCGGCGAACTCGGCGATCCGGGCCACCGGTTCGTCTAGCCCGGCCCCCCGGTGACGACGCCCCGGTGACCTGCCGTGCGCGCCGTGCGGGCGACGGCCGCGCACCGCTCGACGGGCCGGCAGTGCGACGGCGCCCCCGCGCCCGGGTGGTGTACGACGACGGCGCCCGGCACGGGGGACGAGGCGTGCGGGCGGGGCGGCAGCAGGCCGCCGGGGACGGGGCCGGCGAGCAGCACGTCGCCGAAGCTGTCGAGTCGGGTGACCAGTGCCCTCATCGCGTCCTCCGGCTCGTGTCGAAGGCGTTCGCGATCGGGCGTTCGTCGGCGATCACGCGCCCGCGCGGCGGCCCGGCCGGCACCGCCCGTACGGCCGTGGTCAGGTCGGGGGCCACGTGGTCGGCGCGGGCCGTCTCCTCGGGGCGGGTGCGCGCGTTCGGCACCAGGATCCCGTGGGCTCCCGCCCGGCGGGCGGCCTGCACGTCGGCCTCGATGTCGCCGACGACGACGCAGTACTCGGGCGGGGTGCACAGCCGACCGCACGCCCACAGCACCATGCCGGGCTCCGGTTTGCGGCAGTGGCAGCCGTCGTCGGGGCCGTGCGGGCACACCGCGAACACGTCGAAGGGGCCGAGGAGTTCGTCGACGCGCCGGTTGACGCGGCGGACGTCGGCGGCGGTGAGCAGGCCGCGCGCGACGCCGGACTGGTTGGTGACGACTCCGGTGCGGATGCCGTGGGCGCGCAGCAGGCGGAGCGCCTCGCGGGCGCCGGCGACCGGGCGCACCCGGTCCGGGTCGGCGTTGCAGGGGACGTCCTCGACGAGGGTGCCGTCGCGGTCGAACAGGACGGTCCGCACGGCGCGCGGCCCTCGCGGGTGACGGCGGGACCGGGAGTGGTCTCCGTGGTCTCCTGGGTCACGACGCCACCTCCGGCCAGGCCGGGGCGGAGCGGTGCCGCCACAGCCCGCCGAGCCAGTACCAGGTGGCCGCGGGCGGGATGAGCGCGCTGGTCGCGAGCACGGTGACGACCTCCTCACGGGTGCGCGGCCCGGGGGCGATGCGCGCCCACGCGAACTCGCCGGTGCCGGCGGCCCAGCCGGCCGCGCAGGCCGCGGCCGGCCGCCGGTACCCGGCGGCGGCGAGGAGGCACGCGGCAGCGCCGGCGGCGGTGACGGCGAGGTGGGAGCGCAGCCGGCCGCGCGGGGCGTACGCCCTCTCCCACCAGTCGGGGCCGTGCAGACGGCGCATGAGCGCGTCGTCGGCGTTGCCGCGCTGGGCGTGCAGGGAGACCCAGCGGGAGGCGGGGCGGACCGGGTGGCGTGTCGTGCGGCGGCCCTGCCGGATGCGCCACCCGGCGTCGAGGACGCGCAGCGCGAGGTCGGCGTCCTCGCGGAAGGCGAGCCGGAAGCGCTCGTCGAAGCCGCCGACGTACTTCAGCGCGTCGGTGCGGTAGGCCATGTCGGCGGTGATCCACCGGGCCTGCGCGAGTCCCGCGGTGCCCCGTTCCCACTCGGTGGGGCGGCGCTCGCCGGGCAGCGGTACGGCGATGACGCCCTGCACCCCGGCGGTGTCCGGAGATGCCTCGGCGAGGTCCTCGGTGAGCTGGGCGCACCAGTGCGGGCCGACCTGGACGTCGTCGTCGAGGAAGGCGACCCAGGGCGCGGTGACCCCGCGCAGGCCGGTGTTGCGGGCGGCGGCCGGGCCGCGGCCGCCGCTGTGCAGCACGACGGTGCGCTCCCCCAGGTCGCCGAGGACGCTGAGGGGGTGCGCCAGCGCGGCCGGGTCGGGCGCGGGTCCGGGCCGGTCGTCGACGACGACGATCTGCTCGGGCCGGGGCCCGGTCGCGGCGGCGAGCGCCGCGAAGCAGTCGGCGAGGGTGTCCCGCACCAGAGTGGGGATCACGACGGCGTAGTCGGTCATCCGAACGCCCTCCCCCGGCGCACCGCGTACGGTCCGACGGCGAGCAGGTCCACGGGCGCCGGGCCGAAGCACTCCAGGGCGGCACGCGGGTCGTCGGCCATGGGCCGGCCGGCGGTGTCGAGGCCGGTGCCGGCCACGACCGGCAGTCCGGTGCGCCCCTCGAAGGCGGCGGGCATCCGCGCCACCAGCGGTTCGCCGCGCTCGTCGGGGGCATGGCGGGCGTACTCGAGGCGCAGCGTGTCCCGGGAGCCGTCCAGGCCAACGTCTCGGACCGGGCGGGCCGCCCCGGGGTCGAGGGGGCAGGCGACGGCGTCGGGTTCCTCCGGCCGCAGGCCCGCCTGGCGCAGGCACCAGCGCGCGGACGGCTCGGGCAGTTCCCAGGCGGAGAAGGGCAGGGGGCGCTTGCCGTGCTCGCGGCGGCTGAACCACTCCTCCTCGGTGGCGGCGACGGCGCGGCCGTCCACCACCACGGCGGCGGCCGGGTCGTGGAACAGGGCGTCGATCCCAAGCATGTGCATGGCGCGGGCTCCGTCACGGGCGGCGTGTGCGGGCTGGAGTTGCGCCGGGTGCCAGGGAGAAGCCGCCTCAAACACGTGGACACAACTCGCCGTGAAGGCCGCACCGATTTTCACTCCGGGTGACTTCCGGGCCGCCGGACCCGCGCAGGGCGTTCAAAGGGCGCGGGAAGGGCCCGTCCCGGGGGGCGCCCGGCGGGGCCGGCGGGGCCGCGCGTGCCCCCGGACAACCCGGCGGACAACCCGGTGACCCGGCCGCGGGAACCCGGTCGAGCAACCCGGTGACCCGGCGGCGGGAACCCGGTCGAGCAGCCCGGATTCCCTACGATCGTGCCGTGGCCACCTTCCTCCTCGAACGCACGGCGCCGCTCCCTCCCCACGAGGCCTGGCGGCGCCTGACGGAATGGCCTCGCCACGGCGAGGTGGTTCCGCTGACCCGTGTCATCGTGACGACTCCGCCGCCGACCCGCGTGGGCACGGTCTTCGTGGCCCGTTCGGGCATCGGCCCGCTCGCCTTCGACGACCCCATGGAGGTCACGGTGTGGCGGCCGCCGACGCCGGACACGCCGGGCCTGTGCCGGCTGGAGAAGCGGGGCCGGGTCGTGACGGGGTGGGCCGAACTGGAGGTCGGCCCGGGACCGGGCGGCCACAGCCGCGTGCGCTGGCACGAGGAACTGGACGTCCGTCCGCTCCCCGGCCTCCTCGACCCGGTGGTCGCACGCACGTCGCACTACGTCTTCGGCCGCGCGGCCGACCGCCTCCTACGACGCCCGTGACACCCGCCCCGACAACGCGACACGCCTCGCGGCCGCCGGGGGCCGGTCGTGGTGGATGGGGGCGAGTGTGCCGGTGAGGGGCAGGCCGGTGCCGCCTCGCTGGGTGGCGACGATCTCCGCGGCGATCGACAGGGCCGTCTCCTCCGGGGTGCGGGCGCCCAGGTCGAGGCCGATCGGCGAGCGCAGGCGGCGCAGTTCCGCGTCGGCGAGGCCGGCTTCCCGCAGCCGCGCGTCGCGGTCGAGGTGGGTGCGGCGGGAGCCCATCGCGCCGACGTAGGCGACCGGGAGGCGCAGCGCCAGCCGGAGCAGGGGTATGTCGAACTTGGCGTCGTGGGTCAGCACGCACAGCACCGTACGGGCGTCCACGGACGTCCGCTCCAGGTACCGGTGCGGCCAGTCGACGACGATCTCGTCGGCCTCCGGGAAGCGGGCCCGGGTCGCGAAGACCGGCCGCGCGTCGCACACGGTGACGTGGTGGCCGAGGAACTTGCCGACGCGGACCAGGGCCGACGCGAAGTCGATCGCGCCGAAGACGATCATGCGGGGCGGGGGTACGCGGGACTCGACCAGGACCGTGAGCGGCGTACCGCAGCGCGAGCCCCGCGCGCCGAGCTCCAGGATGCCGGTGCGGCCGGCGTCGAGGAACGCCGACGCCTCGGCGGCCACGGCGCGGTCCAGGTCCGGATGCCCGCCGAAGCCGCCCTCGTGCGTGCCGTCGGCGCGGACCAGCAGGGCGCGGCCGGCGAGGTCCGCCGGGCCGGACACGACCCGGGCCAGCGCCGCCGCCCGGCCGTGCGCCGCGTCGGCGAGCGCGGACGCGAGCACCGGGCGGGCCGGGTCGGCGGCCCGGACCGGCGTGACGAGGACGTCGATGACGCCGCCGCAGGTCAGGCCGACGGCGTAGGCGTCCTGGTCGCTGTAGCCGAAGCACTCGAGGACGCTCTCGCCGTCCCGCAGGGCCTGTCGGCACAGCTCGTACACCGCGCCCTCCACACAGCCGCCGGAGACCGAGCCGACCGCCGTGCCGTCGGCGTCCACCGCGAGGGCGGCGCCCGGCATGCGCGGGGCGCTGCCGCCGACCGCCACCACGGTGGCCACGGCGAAGTCGCGTCCCTCCTCGGCCCACCGGTTCAGTTCCTCGGCGATGTCCAGCATCTGACGGGCTCCTCGGCTCTCACGCGGTACCGGTGAGGTGCTCCGGCCGTACCGGCGTCCGGTTCAGCTCCAGTCCGGTCGCGGCGCGGACGGCCGCGAGGACGGCCGGGGTCGACGACAGGGTGGGCGCCTCGCCGACGCCGCGCAGCCCGTACGGGGCGTGGTGGTCGGCGAGTTCCAGCATGTCGACGGGGATGGCCGGGGTGTCGAGGATGGTGGGGATCAGGTAGTCCGTGAAGGAGGGGTTGCGCACCTTCGCCGTCACCGGGTCGACGACGATCTCCTCCATGACGGCGATGCCCAGCCCCTGGGCCGTGCCGCCCTGGATCTGGCCGACGACGGACAGCGGGTTGAGCGCCTTGCCGACGTCCTGGGCGCAGGCCAGCTCGATCACCTTCACCAGCCCGAGTTCGGTGTCGACCTCGACGACGGCGCGGTGCGCGGCGAAGGAGTACTGGACGTGGCCGTTGCCCTGGCCGGTGTGCCGGTCGAAGGGTTCGGTCGGCCGGTGCCGCCACTCCTTCACGACCTCCACGGCCTCCTCCTCCAGGACGTCCGCCAGGCCGGCGAGGACCTCGCCGCCGTCGGTGACGACCTTGCCGCCCTCCAGGAGCAGTTCGGCCGTCGCCCAGGCCGGGTGGTGGGAGCCGAACTTGCGCCGCCCCATCTCCAGCACCTGCTCGCGCACCAGCTCGCAGGCGTGCTTCACGGCGCCGCCGGTGACGTACGTCTGCCGCGACGCGGACGTGGAACCGGCGCTGCCCACGCCGGTGTCGGCCGGGCGGATGGTGACCTGGGCGACGCCCAGCTCGGTGCGGGCGATCTGCGCGTGGACGGTGACGCCGCCCTGGCCGACCTCCGCCATGGCCGTGTGGACGGTGGCGACGGGCTCGCCGGCGACGACCTCCACGCGGACGCGGGCGGTGGAGTAGTCGTCGAAGCCCTCGGAGAAGCCGACGTTCTTGATGCCGACGGCGTAGCCGACGCCCCGGACGACACCTTCGCCGTGCGTGGTGTTGGACAGGCCGCCGGGCAGCTGCCGTACGTCGACGCCCTCGCTGGACTCCCACGCGCGTTCCGGCGGCATCGGCATCGCCTTGACGCGGCGCAGGAGTTCGGCGACCGGGGCCGGGGAGTCGACCGGCTGCCCGGTCGGCATCAGGGTGCCCTGCTCCATGGCGTTCAGCCGGCGCAGCTCCACCGGGTCCATGCCGAGCCGTGCGGCCAGCTTGTCCATCTGGGCCTCGTAGGCGAAGCAGGCCTGGACCGCGCCGAAGCCGCGCATGGCGCCGCAGGGCGGGTTGTTGGTGTAGAGGGCGAGGGCCTCGATGTCGACGTCGTCGACCCGGTAGGGGCCGACGCCCAGGGAGGCGGCGTTGCCGACGACGGCCGGGGAGGCGGAGGCGTACGCGCCGCCGTCGAGCACGATCCGGCACTTCACGTGCGTCAGCCTGCCGTCCCTGGTGGCGCCGTGCTCGTAGTGCAGGCGGGCCGGGTGGCGGTGGACGTGGCCGAAGAAGGACTCGAAGCGGTTGTAGACGATCTTGACGGGCCTGCCGGTGCGCAGGGCCAGCAGGCAGGCGTGGATCTGCATCGACAGGTCCTCCCGGCCGCCGAAGGCGCCGCCGACGCCGGCCAGCGTCATACGCACCTTCTCCTCGGGCAGGCCGAGCACCGGGGCGATCTGCCGCCGGTCGGAGTGCAGCCACTGGGTGGCGATGTAGAGGTGGACGCCGCCGTCCTCCTCGGGCACGGCGAGGCCGGACTCCGGTCCGAGGAACGCCTGGTCCTGCATGCCGAAGCAGTAGTCGCCGGTGACGATCACATCGGCCTTCCGCGCGGCCTCGGCGGCGTCGCCGCGGACGATGGGCTGGCGGTGGAGGATGTTCGGGTGCGCGACGTGGGGCGCGTGGTGGTCGGTGCGGTGGTCGTGGACGAGGGGCGCGTCGGGGGCGGTGGCGGAGGCCTCGTCGGTGACGACGGGCAGTTCCCGGTACTCGACCTTGATCTTCGCGGCGGCGCGGCGGGCGGTCTCCGGGTGGTCGGCGGCGACGATCGCGACGGGCTCGCCGTGGTGGCGCACCTTGCCGTGGGCGAGGACGGGGGTGTCCCGGACCTCCAGGCCGTAGTGGGTCACGTCGGCCGGCAGGTCGTCGTACGTCATGACGGCGTGCACGCCGGGGGTCGCCAGGGCGTCGCTCGTGTCGATGGAGACGATCTCGGCGTGCGCGACGGTGGAGCGCAGGATCTGGCCCCACAGCATGTCCTCGTGCCACAGGTCGGACGAGTACGCGAACTCGCCGGTGACCTTCAGGGTGCCGTCGGGCCGGAGCGTGGACTCGCCGATGCCGCCCTGGGTGCGGGACTGCTGGGTGAGGCCGGTGGGGGCGCCGGCGGGGGTGCTGCCGCGGGCGCCGGCGGGGGCGTCTCCCGTTCGGGCGGTGCCGGAAGTGGGGGTGGGCATGGGTCAGGCCCCCTCGCTCTGCCGGGCGGCCGCGAGGCGGACCGCGTCCATGATCTTCTCGTAGCCGGTGCACCGGCACAGGTTGCCCGAGAGGGCCTCGCGGATGTCCGCGTCGGTGGGGTCCGGGTTGCGCTCCAGCATCTCGTCGGCGGCGACCAGCAGACCGGGCGTGCAGAAGCCGCACTGGACGGCGCCCGCGTCGAGGAACGCCTGCTGGACGGGCGCGAGACCGGTGCCGCCTCCGGGCTGGGCGACGGTGTCCCCTCCGGCCCGGGAGACGCTGTCCGCCGGCTCCCCGGGGGAGGTGCCGTCCGCGGCCGTCCCGCGGGAACGCCGCGCGGCGTACTCCGCCAGGCCCTCCACGGTGACGACCTCGCGGCCCTCGGCCTGGCCGGCGGCGACCAGGCAGGCGCAGACCGGCACGCCGTCCAGGCGGACCGTGCACGAGCCGCACTCGCCCTGCTCGCAGGCGTTCTTCGAGCCGGGCAGGCCGAGCCGCTCGCGCAGCACGTACAGCAGGGACTCGCCCTCCCACACGTCGTCGGCCTGCTGCGGGCGTCCGTTGACGGTGAAGGTGACGCGCATCAGGCTGCTCCCTCCGTGCCGGCGGCGGTGGAGCGGTACGACTCCCAGGCCCAGGTCAGGGTGCGGCGGGCCATGACGCCGACCGCGTGTCGCCGGTAGTCCGCGGTGCCCCGGACGTCGTCGATCGGGTTGCAGGCGGCGGCGCACAGGCCGGCGAACCGCTTGGCGACCGACGGGGTGATGATCCGGCCGTTGTCCCAGCAGCCGCCCTCCTCCAGGGCGGCGGCCAGGAACTCCTCGGCGGCCTTCGCCCGGACGGGGGTCGGGGCGGCCGAGCCGATGCCGGTGCGGACGGTACGGGTGCGCGGGTGCAGCGCGAGGCCGAAGGCGCACACGGCGATGACCATCGCGTTGCGGGTGCCGACCTTGGAGTACTGCTGCGGGCCGTCGGCCCTCTTCACGCGCACGCTCCTGATCAGCTCGTCGGGGGCGAGCGCGTTGCGTTTGACCCCGGTGTAGAACTCGTCGACGGGGATCAGCCGGGTGCCGCGCACCGACTCCGCCTCGATCTCCGCGCCGGCCGCCAGCAGGGCGGGGTGGGCGTCGCCGGCCGGGGAGGCGGTGCCGAGGTTGCCGCCGACGCCGCCGCGGTTGCGGATCTGCGGGGAGGCGACCGTGTGCGCGGCGAGGGCGAGTCCCGGCAGCTCGGCGCGCAGGTTCTCGATGATCTTGGTGTACGGGACGGAGGCGCCGAGCCGGACCGTCTCCTCGCCGGTCTCCCACTCGTAGAGGTCGCCGACGCGGCTGAGGTCGAGGAGGTGGTCGGGCCGGCGGCGGTCGAAGTTGATCTCGACCATGACGTCGGTGCCGCCCGCGATCGGCACGGCGGTGGGGTGCTCCGCCTTCGCGGCGAGCGCCTCCTCCCAGCTGGCGGGGCGAAGGAAGTCCATGACGGCCTCTTGTTCGTCTCGGGGTCGTACGGATCGAGCCGGATCCGGTGCGGCGGGCTGGGCTCGTCATGTGCTGTTGACGCGGAGTGTGGTCAGTACACAGCGCCGTACTCCACCGGGGTCAGTCACGGAAGACATGAAGGAGTTGGCTGGCCACGGCGGTCATCTTGTAGATTCATATGAACGGAGGACCTCAGTAACCTCATCGTCTTCCCACGGAAACGCGGGAAACAACCCGGCCATCGGCCACGCGGCTCGCGCACCGGCGCGCGCCGCGCCCTCCCCTGTCCCCTCACGGACCCTCGCAGGTTTCGAGACGAAGATCGGCGGCGACGAGAATGCGGCTGCGCGCACTGCTGGACACCGACGCGCTGGGCCTCAGGCTGCTCGGCGGCGGGGACGAGCTGGACCGCACCGTGCGCGGCGTGATGACCACCGACCTGCGTGATCCCAGCCGCTACCTCTCGGGCGGGGAGCTGGTGCTCACCGGCCTGGCCTGGCGCCGGGACGCGGCCGACTCCGAGCCGTTCGTGCGGATCCTGGTGCAGGCCGGGGTGGCCGCGCTGGCGGCCGGCGAGGCCGAACTGGGGAACGTGCCCGAGGACCTGGTCGTGGCGTGCGCACGGCACCGGCTGCCGCTGTTCGCCGTGCACGAGTCGGTGGCGTTCGCGACGATCACCGAGCACGTCGTGCGGCAGGTGTCCGGCGAGCGTGCCGGGGACCTCGCGGCCGTGGTCGACCGCCACCGCCGGATGATGACCTCGGGACCGGCGGGCGGCGGCCCGGACGTGGTGCTCGACCTGCTCGGCTCCGACCTGGACCTGCGGGCCTGGGTGCTGTCCCCCACCGGCCGGCTCGTCGCGGGTCCGAAGACGGCGGCCCCCACGCTGCCCGCGGACGTCTGCGCCCGGCTGGCGGCCGAGCACCTCGCCGCGTCCCGCACGGGCCGGCGCGGGCCCCACCGGGTGACGCTCGGCCCGGCGACGTATTCGCTGTTCCCCGTGCGCAGCAGCGGCCGCGCCCCGCACGCCTCGCGCGACGTGCGGGAGACGGTGCTGTCGGACTGGCTGCTGGCCGTCGAGGCGGACGCCGCGGACTGGCCCCCGGAACGGCTGGACCTGCTCCAGGGCGTCACACAGCTGATCGCGGTCGAGCGCGACCGGCGGGACGCGGCGCGCACGGTGCGGCGCCGGCTCGCGCAGGAGGTGCTGGAGCTGGTGCAGACCGGCGCGGTGCCCGCCGAGATCGCCGCCCGTCTGAGGGTGGCGGCGCCGGTGCTGCTGCCCGGCCTCGGTGCCGCCCCGCACTGGCAGGTCGTGGTGGCCCGGGTGGAGTGGGAGCGACGGGAGCAACAGGGCTCCGGAGCCGGAGCCGGAGCAGGTTCGGAAGGGGCCCCGGGCTCGGCCTCGGGTGCCGCGTCCGCGTCCGCGGCCCCGATCGAGGGCGGTGGCGGTGGCGGGCGGCCGGCCGGTGAGATCGAGACCGGCCCGGTCGCCCAGGCGCTGCTGGAGGAGATCCTCGTCGACCCGCTGTCCACGGGCGTCGAGCCGTCCGACCGCATCGCCGTGACCCACGCGGGCGACGAGGCGGTCGCCCTCGTCGCGCTGCCCGCCGTCTCCGCCGAGCACGACGGCTCCGAGGCCGGGATCCTCGCCGAGGCGCTCCTGGAGTCCGTACGCGAGCCGCTGTCGGCCGGTCTCGACGACGACGGGCGGATCACGCTCGGCGTCAGCGCGGCCGTGCACTCGGCGGAGGGCCTGCGCGGCGCGCTGGAGGAGGCACGGCACGCCCGCCGGGTGGCGGCGGCCCGGCCGGGCCGGGTGTGCGCGGCCGGGCACCAGGAGCTGGCCTCCCACGTCCTGCTGCTCCCCTTCGTCCCCGACGACGTCCGCCGCGCCTTCACCGCCCGCCTGCTGGACCCGCTGCGCGAGTACGACCGCCGCCACCGCGCGGAGCTGATCCCCACCCTGGAGGCGTTCCTCGACTGCGACGGCTCCTGGACGCGCTGCGCGACCCGGCTCCACCTGCACGTCAACACGCTGCGCTACCGGGTGGGGCGGATCGAGCAGTTGACGGGCCGCGACCTGTCGCGACTGGAGGACAAACTCGACTTCTTCCTGGCGCTGCGGATGAGCTGAGGCCGGCCCGGGAAGGAACGAGGTGGCACCAGGTGCCGTCCGCGTCCCACGACTTTGTGAAATCCTTCACCCAGCCCCTTGGCCCGACGTGGTGATTGGTGCTGGAATGCGGCCACCACTCAACAGCTCGATGGCGTGCTCGGGGAGGGCAATGTGGCGTATACCGCCATGTCTGGTAACGGAACGACCGCTGGTGACGATCCCCTCCAGACCGCGGTATGGCGGTTGCGCTCACGCGCCTGCTGGGCCGACGCGGCGGCACTGCTGAGACCGGACACCCCCGCGACCGCGCTGCAGCGGGCGGCGCTCATGGTGGAGAAGTGCCTGTACACCGAGCAGGGGTGGGAGGAGGCCGAGGACGCGCTGCGCACGGCCGAGGCGCTGGCCCAGGGCGACGAGGAGCGGGGCGCGGCCGCTTGTGAACGCGGGCAACTTGCGTACGCGGCGACGCTGCACGGAGTGCGCGACCGGGCCGACGAGGCGCGGGCCGCGCTCGGACGGGCGGCGGCGCTGATCCCGCCGGGGGCGGCGGGGCGAGCGGTGCTGGACTTCCGGCGCGGGCTGCTCGCCGAGAACCTCGCCCGCTCACCGCAGGCCGCCCGTGCGGCCTACCGGCGGGCGCACGCGGGGGCCACCGCGCACGCCGACCCGCTGCTGCTGTCGTTCACCTGGCGGCACCTCGCCGGACTCGCGCTGCGCGACGGGGAGCTGGCGGAGGCGCGGCACGGTTTCGCCGAGTCGCTGCGCATCCGGGAGGAACTGGGCTACCTGGTCGGGACGGCTCCGGCGCTGGCGTCCCTGGCCGACGCGGAGGTGGAACCGGAGGCCTCGCGGCTGCGCGAGGAGGCGCGGCGGCTGTACCGGCTGCTGGGCGGTGTACCGACGTGGCTGGCCCGGCAGCTGGCGCCTCCGGCGGCGACCGCGTGACGAAGGCGCCGGGGCAAAGATGGGACTGAGAGGAACCTGAGAGGTTTCTGTGCCAGTCTGGCGCCGCCCCGAACCCCCTTGGAGGAACGCCTGATGAGCACCATCAACGGCCTGCCCGCACATGTTCTCCTGGTCCATATCGTCGTCGTGCTCGTGCCGCTGACGGCCCTGGCGCTCGTGGTGGGCGCCGTGTGGCCGCAGGCCGCTCGCCGCATGGGCCTGGTGCTGCCGTTGCTGGCCCTGGTGACGCTGGCGAGCGTGCCGCTGGCCACGGATGCGGGCGAGTGGCTGGAGGAACACGTCACCAGCAGCGCCCTCATCAGGCGCCACACCGAGCTGGGTGACGGGCTGCTGCCGTGGGTGGTGGGCCTGTTCGTGCTGGCGGCGGTGGTCTGGTGGACGACCCGCCGGACGCCCGCCGAGGGGACCGCGCCCCGCTCCGCGACGATCGTGCGCATAGCGGCCCTGGTGCTGTCGGTCGTGGTGGCGGCCGGCGCCGTCGTCGACGTCTACCGCATCGGCGACTCCGGCGCGAAGGCGGCCTGGACGGGCGGCTTCTCGAAGTCCGCGACCGATTCGGGCGACGGCGACGACTGACCGCCCCCTCTCCGACGCCGGTCCGCACCCCCCGGTCGGACCGGCGTCGGCATGCCCGCTCCCCCAACACCACCCGAACCCACAAGCCTGGCGAGACCGGGCCCACCCCGGACAGGACCGGCGCCCGGCGGGCGGTGCCCGTGAACGTCCGGCGTGTCGGATCGATCAGGAATCGAGAAGCCCGCTTCACGAAGCCGCTCTAGCCTGATCGCCATGGACATCACCATTCACACGACCGTTCTTCCGCACGACGACCCGGACGCGTCGCTCGCCTTCTACCGCGACGTCCTCGGCTTCGAGGTCCGCAGCGATGTCGGGCAGGGCAGGATGCGCTGGATCACGGTCGGCCCGGCCGGTCAGCCGGGCACGTCGATCCTTCTGGCACCGCCTGCGGCCGATCCCGGTATCACCGAGGACGAGCGCCGCACGATCACCGAGATGATGGCCAAGGGCACCTACGGCTGGATCCTGCTGGCCACCCCGGACCTCGACGCCACGTTCGAGAAGGTGCAGGCCGGTGACACCGAGGTCGTCCAGGAGCCGACCGAGCAGCCGTACGGCGTCCGCGACTGCGCGTTCCGCGACCCCGCGGGCAACCTGGTCCGCATCCAGGAGCTGCGCTGAGCCGTACGGGTCATCCAGGAACTGCGCTGAGCCGTAAGGGCGTCGATGCGGCCGTGCGGGCCGGCATCGGGACCGGATGGCAGACAGAGGGAAGGGTTCTCATGTGTCAGCCCGAATGGCGGCATGCACGCGTCCAGGCGCAGCGCCTGGCTGATCTCGCGCGGCTGCGCCGCGTCCGCGACCGGATCGACCGGGAATACGCGCAGCCGCTGAACGTGGAGAAGCTCGCCCGTGATGTGAACATGTCCGCCGGGCACCTGAGCCGGCAGTTCCGGGCGGCCTACGGCGAGTCGCCGTATTCGTACCTGATGACGCGTCGCATCGAGCGGGCGACGGCGCTGCTGCGGCGGGGCGACCTCAGCGTCACCGAGGTCTGCTTCGCGGTCGGCTGCGCGTCGCTGGGCACGTTCACCACCCGCTTCACCGAGCTGGTCGGCATGCCGCCCGGGGCCTTCCGGCGCCAGGCGGCGGATGCGGCGGCCGGCCAGGCCGATGCCGCGGGTACGGCCCGCGACGCGGGGCCGGCGATCACGGTGGAGGGGATGCCGGCGTGTGTGGCGAAGCAGGTCTCGAGACCGGTCAGGAATCGAGAAGCCCCGGCGGCCGCGCAGCCCCTAGCGTGATGGTCATGGCAACCACCACTTCCACCGCCGCCGGCACGTTGTCCCTCGCGTCCGTCACCCTCGAGGTGGCCGACCCCGAGGCGGCCCGCCGCTTCTACCGCGCGTTCGGCGTGGACACGTACGTACGCCTGCGGGCGTCCGAGGCGCACTCCACCGGATTCCGCGGCTTCACCCTGGCGCTCACGGTGTCCCAGCCGGCCACCGTCGACGGCTTCGTCGGCGCCGCCGTGGAGGCCGGCGCCACGGTGCTGGAGCCCGCCGCGAAGTCGCTGTGGGGCTACGGCGGCGTCGTACAGGCCCCGGACGGGACGATCTGGAAGATCGCGACCTCGGCGAAGAAGGACACCGGCCCCGCCGCCCGCGAGATCGACGAGGTCGTCCTGCTGCTCGGCGTCGAGGACGTGAAAGCCACCAAGCGGTTCTACGTCGGCCGGGGCCTGACCGTGGCCAAGAGCTTCGGCGGCAAGTACGCCGAGTTCGCCCCCGGCCGGTCCAGCTCCGTCAAGCTGGCGCTGTACAAGCGCCGCGGCCTGGCCAAGGACCTCGGCGTCCCCGCCGACGGCACCGGCTCGCACCGCATCGTCCTCGGCAGCACCGACGGCGCCTTCACCGACCCGGACGGATTCGTCTGGGAGACCGCCGCGTCGCCCGCCCGCACGCCGTCCTGACCGCCGGCCCCGCACTCCCGCCCCGCCCGACCCCGTACGAGAGGAACGCGCCATGCCGTCCACGAAGTCGTCCGCCGAGGACTCCGGCACACCCACCGAGAAGTACAGCGGATTCACCGCCGAGGAGCGGGCCGCGATGAAGGAGCACGCACGCGAGGAGAAGAAGGCCGCGGCGCGGCGCGGTTCGTCCCGGGCGGAGAAGGAGGCGGCGGCGGAGCGGGACGTGCTCGAGAAGATCGCCGAGATGCCGGAGGCGGACCGAGTCCTCGCCGAGCGGATCCACGAGATCATCAGGACCGCCGCTCCGGACCTCGCGCCCAAGCTCTGGTACGGGATGCCCGCGTACGCCAGAGACGGCAAGGTCGTCTGCCACTTCCAGAGCGCGGAGAAGTTCAAGTCGAGGTACGCCACGCTCGGCTTCAGCGACCAGGCGGCACTGGACGACGGTTCCATGTGGCCGACCGCCTACGCCGTGCGGGAGCTGACCGCGGCCGACGAAGAGCGCATCAGCGCGCTTGTCAGGAAGGCGGTGGCCTGAGGCCGGCCGGGGCAGGACGCCGGAACGGGACTCCTGCTCGGGCAGCGCGGGCGTGGGTCTCCTGCCCGGCGGCCCGGCGGACGGTGCCCCGTTCCGGCGGACGGCGCCCCGGCCCGGCGGACGGCGCCCCGGCCCGGCGGACGGTGCCGCGGCCCGGCGGACGGTGCCGCGGCCCGGCGGACGGGGAGAAGAGCCGACCCGGAGCACGCCCTGTGGCGGGCGTGGGCGGGACGCGTTCAGGGGTGGCGCGGCCGGGTGGGTGACGGGGCGGCGAAGTGGTCGGTCAGCGCGGTTGCCACCACGTCCGGATCGCCGGCGATCAACGCGTCGAGCAGCGCCGTGTGCTGCGCCGCGTCGGCGAGCAGTTCGGCGCGGACGCGGGGCGTCGGGGGGCCGCCGAGCGGCCACTGGACGCGGCGGTGCAGGTCGTCGGCGATCCGGAGGAGCTGCTCGTTGCCGGACAGGGCCAGCACCGCCCCGTGGAACGCCCGGTCCGACTCGGCGTACGCGGCACGGCAGCCGGAGGACGCCGCGCGGACGGTCGCATCGGCGAGCGGCCGCAGCTCGGCCCACCGCTCGACGGGCACCGTACGGGCCAGCCGCGTTATCACCGGCACCTCGATCAGCGCCCGTATCTCGGCCAGTTCGGCCAGTTCCCGGGCCCCCCGCTCGACCACCCGGAAGCCGCGGTTGGGCACGACCTCGACGGAGCCCTCGGTCGCGAGCTGCTGCATGGCCTCCCGCACGGGCGTCGCGGAGACCCCGAACCGTTCGCCGAGCGCGGGTGCCGAGTACACCTCGCCGGGCGTCAGCTCGCCCGTGACCAGCGCGGTGCGCAGCGCGTCGAGGACCTGCCCGCGCACGGAGGCCCGCTGGACGACCGGACGGGAGCGCGACAGCGGCGTCTCACCGTGCGTGTGCTCGCCCCGGGCGGCCCCGCATCCGGCCCCGGCCGCGCCCCCCTGGGCCCGGTCCCGGCTCCGGGACCGGGCCCGATCCCGATCCCGGTCCATGTCCGCGGCCGCCGGCTGCGGCGGCACCCGGACGCCGCCGGCGCCTACCCCGGTTCCCGGAACACCCGTCTCCGCCGAGCCCTGCGCTCTTCGGCCCACGGGGTCCTCCTCCGGACGTTTCGGTACTTGGGGTCATTACGGCGAGTTGTCACTCGCCCGTCAAGCACCATAGGCGCACAGGCCGTCAGTTCAAATTGCGATTAAGACAGGTAAGGTAAGGCTTACCTTTCAATCGTTTCCCGATCGGTGGTCCCGCATGCCCGTGCAGCAGTCGCCCCTCACGGACGCGTACACCCGTCTGACCGAGGTCTTCCCCGGATTCGCCGTCCGGGAGCTGGGCCCGGACGAAGAATCCCCCCGCGGCCGCGGATGGGTCGCCGCCGCCGCGCTCGCGGCGGGCGGCGCCGAACTCGACGCGTTCCTGGCCTGGGACGACGCCCAGGTGCGGCGCGACTACGGCCGACCGGCACGCCCCGACGTCCTGGCGAGCTTCGGCCTGCACCGGTACGCCTGGCCCGCCTGCCTGCTGATCACCGTCCCCTGGTTCCTGCACCGCAGGGTGCCCCGCTTCCCCGTGACGCACGTCTCGTACGACCGCACCGCCCCCGGCCTCTCCGTGGGCCGCATGGCGGTGCGGCCGGCCGGCTTCGCCTGCCTGCCGGACGACCCGGCGGCCGCCCTGCCCGGCGCGCGGGTGGTGGCCGGCGAGGAGGAACTGCGGGACCGGGTGCGGGCCGCGGTGGCCGAGCACCTGGAACCCGTCCTCGCCGGGTTCGGCCCGCGCATGCGGCGGCGCGGCCGGGCCCTGTGGGGCACGGCGACCGACGAGGTCGTGGAGGGCCTCTGGTACGTCGCCCACCTGTTCGGCGAACAGGAGCGGGCACGGCGGGAGCTGGAGGCGCTGCTGCCGGGCGCGACCCGGCCGTACGTCGGCTCGGCGGCGTTCCGGGAACTGACCGGACCGGACGGCGAGTCGCTGCCGACCCGGGACCGGGCGAGCTGCTGCATGTTCTACACCGTGCGCCCCGAGGACACCTGCGCCACCTGCCCGCGCACCTGCGACGCCGACCGGGTCACCAGGCTGCTCGCCGCAACGAGTTGAGGGACCCTCGGGTACGAACGCGCCGGGCGTCCCGTAAGATCAGCGGCGAACGGGACCGCCCCACGGTTACAGGTGATTCACAACTTCCTCACTCGCCGCAGGAACTTTCCGTGGAACCACTCGTACGGGTAGTCTTATTCGAACTCAACTCCCGCCCCTCAAGCGGCAGTTCGAGCAGAACGCCGCCCTGGGCACTCCCTTGCGCTTCCTTGGCGGCCTCTTGCCCCGAAACCCCATGAGGGCCGGCGGGAGTGGGCCACTATGGCGGGCGTTACGCCCTATCCCAATGCAAGGGACCCTGATGAGACTGACCGACATATCGCTGAACTGGCTGCTTCCGGGCGCCGTACTGCTCCTGGGCATGCTGGTGGCGGTGGCGGTGCTCACGCGCAGCAAGCGGTCCGGGGAGCACGCGAAAGCAGAGGACTCGTGGGAGCGCAGCGAGGAGCGCCGCCGGCGCAAGGAGGCCATATACGGCACCGCCTCCTACGTCCTGCTGTTCTGCTGTGCGGCGGTGGCCGCCGCGCTCTCCTTCCACGGACTGGTCGGCTTCGGCGAGCAGAACCTCGGCCTCTCCGGAGGCTGGGAGTACCTGGTGCCGTTCGGCCTGGACGGTGCGGCCATGTTCTGCTCCGTCCTCGCGGTGCGTGAGGCCAGCCACGGTGACGCGGCCCTCGGCTCCCGGATACTCGTATGGACGTTCGCGGGCGCCGCTGCCTGGTTCAACTGGGTGCACGCGCCCAGGGGCATCGGCCACGACGGCGCCCCGCAGTTCTTCTCCGGCATGTCCCTCTCGGCGGCCGTCCTCTTCGACCGTGCGCTGAAGCAGACGCGCCGGGCCGCGCTGCGCGAGCAGGGTCTGGTGCCGCGTCCGCTGCCCCAGATCCGCATCGTCCGCTGGCTGCGCGCCCCCCGCGAGACCTACAAGGCCTGGTCGCTCATGCTCCTGGAGGGCGTGCGCAGCCTCGACGAGGCCGTCGAGGAGGTCCGCGAGGACAAGCGGCAGAAGGAGGAGAACCGGCTGCGGCGGCGTGAGGCCGACCGCCTGGAGCGCGCCCAGCTCAAGGCCATCAGCCGGGGCCATCGCGGCTTCGTGGGCCGAGGCGGACGACAGGTCGAGGCGCTGGAGCCCGCCTCGGCCTCTACGGAGCCTGCCCTATCGGCGCCGGAGCCCTTGCCCGTACGCGCCAGGCCCTCGCTGCAGCCCGTCCGCAAGGGCGGTACTGAGCCGGTCACCGTCGACCTCACCGCGGAGGACGACACAATGGCCCTGCCTCGCCTCGACTCCCTTGAGCGCAAGCTGAAGGACCTCGAGCAGCAGTTCGGCTAGCAGTGGTTCGGCCGAGCACGGCCTCATGGGAAGGGGGCGTGACCTTCGGGTCACGCCCCCTTCCCTTTGTCACGTCCGCTTCCCGTGTACGCCCTCTTTCCGTGTACGTCCGCTTCCCGGTCAGGCCGCCTTCCCGGTCAGGCCGCCTCCGCCGCCAGCTCGAACCACACCGACTTGCCCACACCGTGCGCCCGTACGCCCCAGGCGTCGGCGAGGGACTGCACCAGGACCAGGCCCCGGCCGTTCGTGCCCTCGTTTCGGTCCGGCAGCCGCATCCGGGGCCTGCGGGCGGCGAAGTCCCGTACCTCCACCCGCAGTCCGCAGGGTCCGACGGTGGCCGTCAGGACCGCGTCGCGGTCGGTGTGGACCAGTGCGTTGGTGACCAGTTCGCTGGTGAGCAGCTCCGCTATGTCGGACCGCCCGGGTCTGCCCCACTGCCGCAGCAGTTCCCGCAGGGCCCTGCGCGTCTCGGGGACCGCCTTCAGGTCCGCGTGCCCGAGTCTGCGCCGGAGCCGGGACGGCTCCGCGTCTTCCGCGCGGCCGTCGGCCGCCTCCTGAGCCGTCCTGGTCGAGGAGGCCCCGACCGCCGTGGAACCGCCCCCTCGCGCCTGCCTCTTCATGTCCCCCGCCCGCGTGCCGAGTCCGGTCCCCTCCTGGTCGAACACGTTCACGGAATCCATGCCCGATCAGGCAGACGGCAGTCATGCCGGCCGCCTGACGGTGAGGCACCCGGCCGCGGGGGCGGGGATTTCGGACACGGGGACGACACCGGGCGGGCGGCGACGTCGGGCCGCCGCGGAGACCGCCGTCGGCCCGGGGCGGCGGCCGCCCCGGCGACTGAGCAGACGGAGCGGGCGCCGGAGGAGGCCGGAACGTCTCCCGGACGGATCCCCGTGCCCGCGTCACCGGCCTCCCACGGCCGGCGAAACTGGCCGGAATCCATCGCCGGGAGCGGCGTCCGCCGGACGGCGTCAGGGGCGCGGGATGTTGCGGAGGTTGGAGCGGGCCATCTGGACCATGCGGCCCACACCCCCGTCCAGCACCATCTTCGACGCCGACAGGGCGAAGCCGGTCACCATCTCGGCGCTGATCTTGGGCGGGATGGACAGCGCGTTGGGGTCGGTGACGACGTCGACGAGGGCGGGCCCCTTGTGCCGGAAAGCGTCCTTCAGGGCGCCCGCGAGCTCCTTGGGCTTCTCCACGCGCACACCGTAAGCGCCGCAGGCGCGGGCGACGGCCGCGAAGTCGGGGTTCTTGGCGGTGGTGCCGTAGGCGGGCAGCCCGGCGACCAGCATCTCCAGCTCCACCATTCCCAGCGAGGAGTTGTTGAACAGGACCACCTTCACCGGCAGGTCGTACTGCACCAGGGTCAGGAAGTCTCCCATCAGCATGGAGAATCCGCCGTCCCCCGACATCGACACCACCTGCCGGCCGCGGTCGGTGAACTGGGCCCCGATCGCCATCGGCAGCGCGTTCGCCATCGAGCCGTGGGTGAAGGAACCGATGATGCGGCGGCGGCCGTTGGGCGAGATGTAGCGGGCGGCCCAGACGTTGCACATGCCGGTGTCCACGGTGAACACCGCGTCCTGGTCGGCCACTTCGTCGAGGACGGCGGCCACGTACTCGGGGTGGACGGGCACGTGCCGTTCGACCTTGCGGGTGTAGGCCTTCACCACGCCTTCCAGCGCGTCCGCGTGCTTCTTCAGCATCCGGTCCAGGAAGCGGCGGTCGGTCTTCTCCCGCACCCGCGGGAGAAGACAGCGCAGCGTCTCCCGGACGTCGCCCCACACCGCGAGGTCCAGCTTCGAGCGCCGGCCGAGGTGTTCGGGCCGGACGTCGATCTGGGCGATCTGCACGTCGTCGGGCAGGAAGGCGTTGTACGGGAAGTCGGTGCCGAGCAGGATCAGCAGATCGCACTCGTGGGTGGCCTCGTAGGCGGCGCCGTAGCCGAGCAGGCCGCTCATGCCGACGTCGTACGGATTGTCGTACTGGATCCACTCCTTGCCGCGCAGCGCGTGCCCGACCGGGGACTTGATCTTCCCGGCGAACTCCATGACCTCGGCGTGCGCGCCCGCCGTGCCGCTGCCGCAGAAGAGCGTGACCTTCCGGGCCCGGTCGATCATGTCGACGAGCCGGTCGATCTCGGCGTCGCCGGGACGGACCGAGGGCCGGGCGGTCACCAGGGCGGTCTCGGCGGGCTTGTCCGGGGCGGGTTCCGCGGCGACGTCGCCGGGCAGGGTGACGACGCTGACGCCGGACCGGCCGACCGCGTTCTGGATGGCGGTCTGCAGCAGGCGCGGCATCTGCTTGGGACTGGAGACCATCTCGCTGTAGTGGCTGCACTCGCGGAACAGCTGCTCGGGGTGGGTCTCCTGGAAGTAGCCCAGCCCGATCTCGCTGGAGGGGATGTGCGAGGCGAGGGCGAGGACCGGGGCCATGGAGCGGTGGGCGTCGTAGAGGCCGTTGATGAGGTGGAGGTTCCCGGGGCCGCAGGAGCCGGCGCAGGCGGTCAGCTTTCCGGTGATCTGGGCCTCCGCTCCGGCGGCGAAGGCGGCGGTCTCCTCGTGGCGGACGTGCACCCAGTCGATGGCGGCGTTGCGGCGCACCGCGTCGACGACCGGGTTGAGGCTGTCGCCGACGACTCCGTAGAGGCGCTGCACACCGGCGCGGACGAGGATGTCGACGAACTGTTCGGCAACGTTCTGCTTGGCCATGGTGCTCTCCTGCCCCTTCGGTCTCCGAGGATCCCCGCGTCCATGAATTCACAGCCGGGGCGCTCACGCCTCCCAGACGGCCGCCGCCGTGCGGTCGTCGGCGTAGCCCTTGACCCTGACCTGGGTGTCGGCGAGGAAGGCGGCGAGACCGGGCGGGTTGGACCCGGACCACCGGCCCGTGAGGTAGCGGCACAGGTCGGGTTCGCCGCGCAGCGGCTCCGCGAGTCCGTCGGTGCACATCAGGAGCGTGTCACCGGGGCGGGCGAGGGAGGCGCGGAAGCGGAAGGGTTCGCGGGGCGGCTGCGGGGCGGGCTCGTACGGGCTCGGCGGGGTGGGGATGCCGAGGTCCATGGTGAGCCGGTCGCCCTCGGGCGTCTCGGCGGGCAACGAGCCGAAGCCGACGACCGGTTCACCGCTGACCTCCGCGACGCGCGGCTCGATGTCCTGCCACTCGCCGTCCCGGAGCCGGAACAGGCCGCCCGCGCCGACTCCGAAGAACACGCGGATACGGCAGTCGGGGTCGGCGGGCAGCAGCAGGCAGCGCAGGGTGGCCGAGTACTCGTCCGGTTCGACGCCCTGTTCGGCGGCGCCGGCGCGGAGCTTGCCGAGGCTGCGGTCGGTGAGACGGTGCAGGCCTGACTTCAGGTCACCGCGCCGGGCGGCCCGGATGTCCTCGGCCAGCCGGGCGTGACTGCGGCCGACGGCGCGGGCGATCCAGCGGCAGGCGTCGGCGGCCGCCCGGTGCGCCTCCGGGGCGGCGCGGGCGCCGGTCGCCATCGCGACCAGGATCAGGGCCTCGGCTCCGGTGCCGAAACGGGCGTTGAGGAGGGCGTCGCGGCGCGGCTCGCCCCGGTAGCGCGCGGAGTCGCCGCGGAGCGAGACCGCGCGCAGGGTGCAGGCGCCGTACCGCGCGCCGTCCAGCACGGTGTCCGGTACCAGGGCGTCCAGTTCGTCGGGGTCGGCGGTCGGCAGGGCGGTCGGCTCGGGGTCGTAGGTGGGCGGGCCGGACCCGACGTGGTCGACGGGGTGCGGGGGGACGGCGGGGGCGACCGGGCCGTGCGGTGGGGTCCCTGGGGCCGGCGGGGGCGAAGTGGTCGGTGCGGTGGGGGCGCCCGGACGGGTGCCGTGCGGGGCGCCGGCCCTGCCGGAGGAAAAGAAACCGGCTTCGGGGACAGAAGGGCCGGTCTCGGGAGCACGGGGTCCCGTCTCCGGAGCGCGGGGATCCGTCGCGGGGGCAGGGGGGCCGAATGTGCCCGCGCCGTGCGAAGTGGCGCGCTGCGGCGGGAACGCCGTCGGTCCGGGCGGCGCGGCGGGCGAGGGCTCCCGCCCGGCCCGCTGGTCCCCGGCCCCGACCCCGGCGCCCGGTGGAGTCCCCGGCCTCGGGGGCATCCCAGGCCTCGGCGGCATACCCGGCTGCGGGGGCGTACCCGGCCGTGGAGACGTCTCGGGCGCCCCGGACCGCTGCGGGGGAACCCTGTCCCCGTCGCCGTCCCTGTCCCCGTCCGCGTCGTGCACGCCGGCGCCACCCCCCACGGTGCCCGCCGCGGAGGCGAACCGGTCGTCCAGGGAGTCGGGCGCGGCCGTGGGGCCCGTGTCCTGGGTCGATTCCTCGTACAACTGCCGCCACCAGTCGTCCTCGTGACCGGTGGGCCTTCCCCCCTGCTGGCTCATGCCCTCAATTGTCCACCGCACGGGCCCCGTGAAAACGGGACATCGGGAAAATCCGCCTCCCCGGCGCCGGCCTGCGGCGCTGCCGCGGTACCGGGAGCTCTGTCAGGGCGTCAGACCGGCGGCTCGCAGGTGCTGCACGGCGTAGGAGCGCCAGGGGCGCCAGCTGTCGGGGACATCCAGGCCGGGCGGGGCTACGTCGGGGTCGCCCAGGGCGCGGGTACGGATCACGGCGACCTTGCGGGCGTCCATGGCGGGCAGGGCGAGCAGCGCCGCCTGCGCGTCGTCGCGGTCGGCGCCCGCGTCCAGGTGTACGGCGCCGTCGGCGAGGGCGGCGGCGAGGGCGCCCAGGGTGCCGTGCGGCTCGGCCTCCGCGAGGACGGCCGGTTCGGGGAAGAGGTGGGTGAGGCTGCCGCTGGGCGCGTCCAGTGCCTTGCCGTACCGCCGCACCAGGTGCGCGGCCGCCGTCCGCCCCACCAGGGCCCGTACCGCGAGCTCCTCCGGGTCGGCGGCGCCGGGCGACCTGAGCCCCGGGCGGGCGGCGACCAGCGGGGCGAGCCGCTCGTCGGCGCCGAGCCGCTCGTCGACGGCGTACGGGTCGGCGTCCAGGTCGAACAGGCGCCGCAGCCGCTGCACGGCGGTGGTCAGGTCGCGGGGGTCGGTGAGGTGCAGGCGGGCGTCCAGCCAGCCGCCCGGGTGGGCGGCCGAGCCGGACACCGGGCCGCCGGCGCGTTCGTCGACGGCGGCGATGCCGGTGCCGTGCGGGAGGCGGAGGGTACGGCGGTATGTGCGCCGCCCCGGCGTCCCGCTCACCTCTTCGACGCCGGGCACGGCCTCGCGCTCCAGCAGTTCGAAGACGGCGCGGGACTGGTACGGGCCCCGGTGGGCGAGCCGCAGCGGTATCGCGCCCGCCGGGACGGCCGCGCGCCGCGCGGTCCGGCCGCCGTGCGGCGCGGCTTCCCGCAGCCCGCTGGGCGTCGAGGCGTACACGGCGCGCATCGTGTCGTTGAACTGCCGCACGCTGGCGAACCCGGACGCGAACGCTATCTCGGTGACCGGCAGGCCGGTGGTCTGCAGCAGCACGCGCGCGGTGTGCGCCCGCTGGGCGCGGGCGAGGGCGACGGGCCCGGCGCCGAGTTCGGCGGTGAGCTGCCGCTGCACCTGCCGGGCGCTGTAGCCGAGCCGGGCGGCGAGACCGGCGACGCCCTCCCGGTCGACGACGCCGTCGCCGATCAGCCGCATGGCGCGCCCCACCACGTCGGCGCGCGCGTTCCAGTCGGCCGAGCCGGGCACGGCGTCCGGCCGGCACCGGCGGCAGGCCCGGAACCCCGAGCGCTGCGCGGCGGCGGCCGTCGCGAAGAACCGGACGTTGCGCCGCTTCGGCGTCACGGCCGGGCAGCTGGGCCGGCAGTAGATGCCGGTGGTCTCGACGGCGAAGAAGAACTCCCCGTCGAACCGGGCGTCCCGGCTGCGCACCGCCTCGTACCTGGCGTCCTCATCCATCATGGTGTCCAGTCTCGGCGCCTTCGGTACCGCACGGCCAGCGGAAATCGGACGTCACGTTCTCAGCGCTCCGGTCGCGTTTCTCAGCGCTCCCGTCGCGTTCTCAGCGTTCTCGTCGCGGATCCGCCGTGGCGGCGGGCAGTTCCCCGGAGACGCGGATGCCGCCGGCGGAGCACGTGCTGCCGCTGTCGGACACCCGGCCGATCGACATCGGGATGGACCACGGACCGCCGGCGGACACCAAGCCGGCCGCCGTCGAGACGGCGGCGGCCGACCGGGCGCTGCCCGCCACCGGCAGCGATCATCTGCCGGTGGCGGCCGGAATCAGCTGGTGAGCGCCGAGGGCGGGCGCGGTCTCACCGCCGGTGGCCCCGCTTCGCCTCCATCGCCGCCCTCCCCTCGGCGCCCCGGCGCTTCCACTCCCGGCGCAGTTCGGCGCGGACGCGGGCGTCGGTCTTGGCCACGATCCACTGGTTCTCCCGCATCAGCTTGCGGTAGCTGTCCAGCCGCCGGGCGGGAAGCTCACCGCTGTCCACGGCGGAGCGCACCGCGCAGCCCGGTTCGGCCTCGTGCGCGCAGTCGTGGAAGCGGCACTGTCCGGCGAGTGCCTCGATCTCGGTGAAGACCTGTCCGACCCCGCCGCCGGCGTCCCAGAGCCCGACGCCCCGAAGCCCCGGGGTGTCGATGAGGACGCCACCGCCGGGCAGCGCGAGCAGGTTGCGGGTGGTGGTGGTGTGCCGTCCCTTGCCGTCGACGTCCCTGGTCGCCTGCACCTCCATCACGTCGGCGCCGAGGAGCGCGTTGGCGAGGGTGGACTTGCCGGCGCCGGACTGGCCGAGCAGCACGGAGGTTCCGCCGGAGACGGTGGCGACGAGGATGTCGAGGCCGTCCCCGTCCAGGGCGCTGACCGCCAGCACGGGCACGCCGGGCGCCGAAAGTTCCACGTCC
This sequence comes from Streptomyces sp. NPDC020996, assembly GCF_040641355.1. NCBI lineage: Bacteria > Bacillati > Actinomycetota > Actinomycetes > Kitasatosporales > Streptomycetaceae > Streptomyces > Streptomyces sp. NPDC020996. The sequence goes on along the minus strand of NZ_JBFADM010000002.1, from coordinate 121,921 downwards.
TGCACGAGGTGGGCGCGGGTGACCGGGTCGGGCACCAGGTCGGCCTTGGTCAGCACGACGAGCGGCTGCGCCCCGGACTCCCAGGCCAGGGCGAGGAAGCGCTCGATGCGGCCGAGGTCGAGCTCGGCGGCGAGCGACACGGCGACGATCGCGTGGTCGACGTTGGCGGCGAGGATCTGTCCCTCGGCGCGCTTGGAGGAGGTGGAGCGCACGAACGCGGTGCGGCGCGGCAGGTACGTCCGCACGTAGCGCGGATCGCCCGCGGGTTCGACGGCGACCCAGTCGCCGGTGCACACGACCCGCAGCGGGTCGTGCGGAGTGACGAAGGCGGTGTCGGCCCGCAGGACGCCGTCGGCGGTGACGACGTCGCACTGACCGCGGTCGACGCGGATCACCCGGCCGGGCAGCAGCCCTTCGGCGTCGTACGGGGCGAACGCGGTCGCCCATGCCTCGTCCCAGCCGTAGGGAGCGAGCGCGGAGAAAGCGGATGAAGCGGAAGAAGCGGAGCGGGAAGTCAAAGGGGAACCCTTCACAGGGTGGCCCCGGCGAGGTGTCTGGTCGTCAGCCGGCGGCCACGGAGGTGGACTTGATGAGCTGGATGCGGGCAGCGCCCATCGCAGTGACAGCCATCGGTCAACACCTCCTCGTCGCTCGTACGGCCGCCCCCAAGGGCGGACCATTCAGACCACTCGGCCAACAGCGCAGACGCTACAGCCCCTCACCCACCACCCGCCACCGGTTTTCCGCGGAGCGGTCGGTGGCCGGGCCTACCCGGCCGGCATGACGGCGCCGACGGCGGCGCCGGGGCCGCGGGGCACGAGGAAGACCGTGACGGGCAGGGCGCCGTCCTTCCGGCGCGGGCCCTCGGCGGTGCGCGGGTCGGTCGAGCGCAGGCCGGTCACCGGGACGGCCGTCGCCGCACCGCCCCAGGTGTTGCCCGAGGAGCGGACGGAACCGTCAAGAAGTCCGGCAAGTGCGTCGACGTGCCCGGCGCCTCCCGCGCCAGTGGCACCGAGCTCCAGCAGTGGACCTGCGCCGGCAACGCCCCCTGGCAGCAGTTCACCCTCCAGTCCGCGGGCACCGGCGTCTACACCCTCGTCGGCGTCAACAGCGGTCAGTGCATCGACGTCCCCTCCGGCTCCACCACCAGCGGCGTCCAGGTCCAGCAGTGGGGATGCGGCGCCGGGCAGACCAACCAGCAGTGGCGGCTGGCCGCCTCCGGCACCGGCACGTACCAGATCATCAGCGTCAAGTCCGGCCTCTGCCTGTCCGACCAGGGCGCCTCGACTGCCGACGGCGCCGCCGTCATCCAGGAGACCTGCACCGCCAACAGCAACAAGCAGTGGGCCTTCACCGTTCCTAATCAGTGAGCAGGAGTGAGTCTTGGACCCATTCCTGGTCACTGCGGACATCCCGAACGGTTTTGGATGTCCTGGTTGCCTGCGTGCTCGCCGCATCCGGCGGCACGAATCGTGTCCGTGGTCCGGGTATGCGAGGGCGGGGTCCCTCACGCCCAGGGGTACGCCGGTCGGCCTGGACGGTCCGATGCCCGTGCACATCGCTCTGGTGTGCACGGGGCGGTGTCGTCCGTCGCCGGATCGGGTGCCCCTGGGCGCGTCGCCCGATCGCGATGCTCGCCGCATCGTGCCGGGTGGTCTTACGGGTGGGGCCAGCCATCGGCTTTTGCCAGTGCTGGGCGCCCCACTTGCTGGTGTAGGCCGGGTCCACGGCGATGATCGCGATACCTGTGGCGTCGGCCATGGAGGTCAGCCGGGCGCGGAGCTTGCCGGTCGGCATGCCGGAGATGAGCTGGCGGAACCGGCGCTTGCGCCCGTGCTTCTCTCTGGTTTTCTCGGCCTGGAAGTCGAGGTCTTCGACCGCGATGGCCTTGACACCGCAGATCTTGGCCCAGTTCAGCAGCCGCGTGAGGGCGTGCCGTACCTGGGCGTCGCGGTGCTGGGCGTTGCCAGACAGGTCGTAGAAGAACCGGCGCGGCCGGCCGATCGGGTTGCCGTGGGTGTCGAGGCGCCATGCGGCGAGGTGGTCGGCGTTGGTGTCCACGCCGACCACACCATCGGCGAGGGCGGCTTTGAGTGGGATGGTCTTGGTGGGAGGGATCTGCCAGGAGGCGTCCGCGTACCAGCGCCCGCGCCTTGTGTCGTGGTGGATGCGGTAGGCGACCGCCCGGTTCGCCTCCACACGGTCGGCCCACTCCTGCCCTCGGTGAGGGAACCGCACCTTCACGGCGAGTACGTATCGGCCGTGCTTGGCGTTCGCCAGGCCGGCGAGCGGGGCCGGGAGCTTGATCGACACCTCACCCTCGGGCGTGATGCGGATCGTCTCGTTGCCGAACCTCTTCCCCGACTCGCCGTCCGCCTTCAGGAACCAGCGCTCGGCTTCCCACCGCTCACGCCACTGAGCCCCGGTGAGCTGCGCGGTGTCGAGGTTGTGACGGGTGCCCAGCAGACGTTTACCGCCACGCACGACATGCACCCGGCCCGCTTCCCGGTCGGCCTGGACCTTCTCGAGCCGGTCCTGCAGCACATGCAGCCGTCGCGTCTTGTAGAACCACTCGTGCGCGGAGCGGTAGCCGCCCGGAGCCCGTTGGGTGCCCTTCTGGCCGACCGGCAGCGACAGCCGGTGGCGGATCGTGGTGATACCGGCTTCGAGGGACTGCACATGTGCTGCCTGGCCACGCCGGGCGAGTGCCCACTGGTCGTGCGTGGCTTTCGTGATCGACCCGGCCCACCTGGACGACGACTGGGCCGTCAGGTCCCGCTTACGGGTCGCCCATGACTCGGTGGAGTGCACCAGGCCGTCACGGCAGCGCACTTTGAGGTCCGTCGAGGCGAGCGAGCCCAGGTGCGCACCCACCAAGCGCAGAACCTTCTCATCTTCGGGCGTGAGGTCCCTGCGCCGGGTACGTACCGCCACACCGGACGGGCCGAGAGCGACGAACGGCGCGGCGATCGGGCGGAGGTCAGCCATGTTCGGCGGCTTCCAGTGCCTTGCGGGCACGGTTCTTCGCCGACCTGCGTCCGTACAGGCGGGCGCAGAATGAGGTCAGCACCTCCACCATGTCCCGCACCAGGTCGTCTTCGACCTCACCGTCGTCCAGCACCAGCAGGCGACGGCCCGTCGCGGACAGGGTGGCCTCGACAAGCTCGACGTTCATCCGGCCGAGCCGGTCCCTGTGCTCCACCACCACGCAGGTCACGTTCGGGTCGGCCAGCAGGCGCCGGGCCTTGGAACGGCAGCCGTTCATCCCGGAGGCGATCTCCACCTCAACACGAACGACTCGGTGACCGGCCTTCGCCGCCCACGCGGACAGCCGAGCGACCTGGCGTTCCAGACCGGTCTTCTGATCGTGCGAGGACACGCGGGCATACAGGCCCAGACGGCCGATGGCCTTGGGCGTGGTGTTCGCGTCGACGTTCACCAGGATCGTGCGAGGCCCGACCCGCTGAGCTGGTACCGGCAACAGCCCCTCACGGAACCAGCGATACGCGGTCTGCGGATGCACGCCCTGCGTCTTCGCCCATTCCGTCAGATTCACGCTCTGCCAACGACACTCACTCATACATGGCTACGCGCACTTACCCGACATCGAGGACCAGCAGGTGGAGACCCCCGTCACCGGCCGGACGACGGTCGCGGCCGACGGGACCGGCACGTACCGGACGGTGCAGGCGGCGATCGACGCGGTCCCGTCGGGCAACACCGCACCGGTGACGATCACCATCAAGCCCGGCACCTACCGGGAGAAGGTGACGATCCCGGCGGACAAGCCCTACATCACCCTCCGCGGCACCGGCGACTCCGCCGACGACGTCGTGATCATCGGCAACCGGAACGCCGGCGACTACGGGACGGCCGGCAGTGCCACCGTCGTCGCCCTCGGCCACGACTTCGCCGCCGCCGGCCTGACGATGGCCAACGACTTCGACGAGAACAGCTCGGACACCGGCGACCAGGCGCTGGCCCTCTACCTGAACGCCGACCGGACGACCCTGGACGACGTCCGCCTGCTCGGCGACCAGGACACCTTCCTGGTGAACAGCGACGCGCGCGCCTATGTCAGCGACTCGTACATCGAGGGCGCCGTCGACTTCATCTACGGCGGCGGCATCGCCGTTCTCGACAGGTGCGCCATCTACGAGAAGCGCGCCACCGGCGGCCCGATCACCGCGGCCAGCACCCCGGCCGAGCGTGCCTACGGCTTCCTCGTCTACCGCTCCACGGTCACCGGCGCCAACACCGGAAAGACCCAGCTCGGCCGTCCGTGGCGGCAGAACGCCCAGGTCGTGTACCGCGAGTCCGCGCTGTCGGCGACGATCGCCACCGCCCAGCCGTGGACGGACATGTCCACCAGCACATGGCGCAACGCCCGCTTCTTCGAGTACCGCAACACCGGCGCGGGCGCCGGTGTCAACGGCAACCGGCCGCAGCTGACCGACGCTCAGGCCGCGCAGTACACGCCGCAGAAGTACCTGGCCGGCACGGACGGCTGGAACCCGGTCGGCTGAGCCGGTACGTCAGCCGGCTTTCGCGCAGGTGTGTCCGTTGAGCTCGAAGTGGTACGGCGGTGAGTTCTTGCTCTGCCAGGAGGCGAGGAAGCCGAAGGTGAGGGTTCCCCCGGCGGGGACGGACTTGTTGTAGTCGGCGGCGGTGGCGGTGACGCGGGAGCCGTTCTGCGCGAAGCTCGCGTCCCACATCTGGCCGACCTTCTGGCCGTCCCGGAACGACCAGGCCACCCGCCAGCCGTCGAGGGCGTCCTCGGTGGTCACCGAGACGGTGGCCTGGAAGCCGTCGGGCCAGGAGTTGACGAGGTCGAAGGCGGCCGTGCAGGTCGTGCCCCTGCCGGACGGCCCGTCGCCGCCACCGGCCGTGGACGAGGAGGTGCCCTGGGGTTCCGGGTCCGGGTTGTGGTGGCCGCCGGTCGGCGTCGCGGTCGCGGTAGCGGTAGCGGGCGCCAGGGTGGGCGCGTCGGCCGACACGGGCGAGCCGGCGCCGGACGGCAGGGACGCCTGCGGGACCGCGACCGGCTGCCGGTCGGACGTGTCGGCGGAGGCGTCGTCGTCCGCGCCGCCGAACGGCATCATCGACACGGCCAGCGCCACCAGCGACACCAGGACGGCCGCGGCGAGGAGCCCGTGGCGCACGAGGCGGGCCCGCTGCGCTCCGGGCCGCGGTTCGCGGTCCTCGCCGTCGGCCTGCTCCGGCCGCCCGGCGCCCAGGCGCACCTCGGCGGCGCGGCGGCGGCGCTCCAGGTAGGCCAGGCCGCCCCAGCCGATCACGCCGCCGGCCAGGGCGGTGGGCAGTTGCCCGCCGTGCGGGCGCAGGCAGGCGGCGGCCTCGGCGCACTCCACGCACGTGGCGAGGTGGCGCGAGAGGTCGGTGGGGATGTCGGCGGCGGGCGACCGGGTGACGGCGTCGAGGAGGCGGGCGTAGCTGCGGCAGCTCGCGTCCATCGGCGTGTCGAGGTGGTTGCGGTGGCAGCGGTCGCGGAACAGGCCGCGCACCTGGTCGAGTTCGCTGCCGACGGCGGCCGGGTCGAGGCCGAGCCGGCGGGCCACCACGGACCGGGGCAGCGCCTCCACCTCGGCCAGCCACAGCAGCGTGGCGTCCGCCTCCTGAAGGTCGCGCAGGCCGCGCAGGGCGAGCGGGCGCTGCAGCGGGGGGCCGTTGTAGCGGGCGGCCTTGTCGGAGTTGAGCCACAGCCGCAGGTCGGGGTCGAGGTCGTGGCCTCGTCCGGCGGTCTCCCAGGCCGCCGCCGTGGTGCGTACGGCGGTCAGCATCTGCGGGATGGCGGGCAGCCGGGACGGGCGGCGGCCGGTGCCTCGGGCGGCGCCGGCGTCGGCGGCGCGGGCCTCACCTATACCGAGTGCGAACGCCTCCCTGGCCAGCTGCGTGGCAGCGGCGGATCCGGAGGTGCACAGATCGGCGTAGGAAAGCACCGCGTCCCAGCACTCCGAGAAGAGCGCGGCCTCGGCGGCGCCCTTCGGGGTCGGCAGGTCGAGCATGGGTCTCCTGCATCCACAAGCGAGGTCAACTCACCATATTGGCAACGGAGTTGGGGGGAACCTCGGGGCAGGACAAGAGCCTTTCACGTTTTCCACACAACTGACAAGCGGTTGCTTCGCATCCGGTTACCGGTTACCGGCGGTTGCCCGTTGAGGGCCCCCGCCGTCCGCCGCGACCGGTCACACCTCCGCGGGTTCGTCCGCCGCTTCGCCGGCCGCCGCTTCCTCCGCCGGGAGGCTGTCCATGAAGGAGCTGACGGAGAAGACGGCACGGCCGGGTCCGGGCGGGCCGTATCCGGGCGGGGAGGACAGGCCGAAGTCTTCCATGGTGGCGCGGTAGGCCTCCAGCAGCCGGATGTGGTACTCCAGCGGGGCGCCCTGCGGATTGGCCTTGCCGAGCGGGGTCGTGGGCTCCGGGCACCAGGTGGTGAAGCGGGGCGTGATGCCGTGCGACATGAAGAAGCGCAGGCCCTCGGTCGTGGACGCGATGGCCTCGTCGACCGTGGTGAAGCCGAAGGGCTCGGCCATCTCCACGCCCGCCACGAAGTTGGGGATGACGTTGCGCGCGCCGAAGACGTCGGCGGAGTCGAGGATCCTGCGGTGCCACTCGTCGCGGCCGACGTAGCGCTCCTTGCCGGGGCAGTACAGCTCGAACAGCCGGCGGTCCCACACCTCGAAGTTGGGGTGGTAGATCTGCACGCCGTAGTCCTTGAACCGCTGCACGTCCGGCTTCGGCAGCGCCTGCGCGACGACCTTGCCGATCCAGCGGCCCGGGAAGCGCTCCTCGATGGCCTTGGCGTAGTGGCCGTAGAAGTCGGCCTCGTCGCGCCCGGCGACGGTCTTGGTGATCGCGCCGCCGGTGAGCGTGTAGGCGGTGGAGGCCTTCTGGGTGTCGTAGCGGTCGATGATCTCCAGCGCCTCCAGCACCTCCTCCACGTCCTTGACGCCGGTGTACGGGCGTCCGGCCGCCTTGTGCTGGCGCCAGTTGTGGTTGATGTCGCAGTACTGGCACTCCTCCTTGGCGCCGAAGTACTGGCAGACGCGGAAGACGGTCAGGTAGATCAGGTAGCCCCACTGGATGGTGGGGGCGACCTCCATCACCGACTTCCCGTTCGCGAGGGTGTGCCGGTAGTACTCGGGCATCGGCGGCACGCCCACGTCGGCGATCCGCCTGCCGTCGAGGTAGAGCCCGAGCATGCCCTCCTCGTCGGCGGCGACGCGGTACGGCGAGGACGGGTTGACGCGCACGGAGACGACGGTGCGGCGCAGGTCGTACGGGCCACCGGTGAGGATGATCTCCTCCGGCGGGCGGCGGAGCGCGGCCTCGCCGAGTTCGGGCAGGGTGCCGTGGTCGAAGGAGAAGATGAAGTACGACTTCGGCTTGACCTCGCCGCTCTCGTTGTCGCTGAGCGCGGACGGGTCGAAGGCGACGCCGCCGCGCAGCAGGTCCTCCTTGAAGACGGCTTCCCGCGGCACGTGCGGGAACCGCTCCATCAGATCCTCGACCAGCGCGGTACGGCTGCCCATCCCGAATCTCCTCAACGCTCGGACGTACGACCCCTCACGGTAACTCCCGCCCCGCAGTCAGCCGTGCCGGGTCCCCCCGCGCCGTGCGACGTGCGCGGGCGGGGCGATGTCCGGGGGCAGCAGCGGGTCGGCCACAGGGGCGCCCCACGTGGAGGTCAGCGGCAGGGTGCCGGCCCACAGGCCGAGCCCCGCGTCGGGTCCGTCGCCGTCGTCGGGGGCGCCGGCGCGGATCTTGACGGAGGCCTGTTCGAGGCTGAGGGCGAGCAGGACGGTCGCGGCGAGTTCCCGGCGGCTGGGCCGTCTGGCGTACGCCCACTGCCCCGGCGCCGCGTGCTCGGTGAGCCGGCGCAGGCCCGCGAGCTTCTCGTCGGGGTCGGTGACCTTGCGGGGGATGCCGTGGATCATCGCACTGCGGTAGTTGACGCCGTGCTCGAAGACGGAACGGGCGAGGACCAGCCCGTCGACGTGCGTGACGGTGACGCAGACCGGGGTGTCGCCGGCGAGGCTGCGGCTGGCCACGGACCCGTGGACGTAGAGCTCCCGTTCGCTGCGCCCGTACACGGTCGGCACGACCATCGGCCGCCCGTCCACCACCACTCCGAGATGGCAGACGAACCCGGCGTCCAGGATCGCCTCCAGGTCGGCCCGCTCCCGGCTCCCCTGCTCGCGCAGGCGGCGGTGCCGGGTCACGTCGGTCTCGGGAAGGACGGCGGGCAGCTGCGTGGACGTCATGCGCCGCAGACTACCGATTCCGCATGAGACTGACCATGATCAAGTCGATTACATCGCCAGGACTCGCCCGTCACGACGAAATCCGCATCGGAATCACGGCCGTCGACCCATGCCGCCCCGCCTCGAGATCCCGCCGTGGACCGGACGCCGCCCCTCACGCCTCCCGCTCCAGCATCCTCGGGTCCACCGCGTGCGCCAAGCCCTCGCCGGTCACCAGGCGCTCGGCCTCCGCGGCCACCGACGCGCCGAGGCGGGCCAGCTCGTTGCCCTGGGAGCCCGCGAGGTGGGGGGTGACGAAGGCGCCCGGCAGGTCGAGCAGGGGGGAGTCCGCGGGCAGCGGCTCGGGGTCGGTGACGTCGAGGATCGCGGTGAGGCGGCCGGTGCGCAGTTCGCCGGCGAGGGCGTCGTGGTCGACGAGGGCGCCGCGCGCGGTGTTGATCAGCACCGCCCCGTCCGGCATCAGGGCCAGCTCGCGGCGGCCGATCATCCGCTGCGTCTCGGGTGTGGCGGGGGCGTGCAGCGTGACGGTCTGCGAGGTGCGCAGCAGCTCGTCGAGCGGCAGCAGCGAGACGCCGAGCGCGGCGGCGCCGGCCTCGTCGACGTAGGGGTCGGTGAGACTCACGCGCAGGTCGAAGGCGCGCAGCAGTTCGATGACGCGGCGGCCGGTCCGGGAGGCGCCGACCACGCCGACGCGGCGGCCGTTGTTGCCGATGCCGGGGACGAGGTCCCAGCCGGGCGAGGCGCGCTCGGTGCGCAGGCGCTCGCGCCGGGCGAAGACGTCCTTGCCGGCGAGCAGGATCATGGCGAGGGTGTACTCGGCGACCGGCCCGGCGTTGGCGACGGCCGCCGAGGAGACCGCGATGCCGCGCCGCCAGACCTCGGGGGTCAGGAAGCCCTTGACCGAGCCGGCCGCGTGCAGCACCGCGCGCAGTCTCGGGGCGGCGTCGAGGACGGCCGCGTCCAGCCGGGGGCAGCCCCACCCGGTGACGAGGATCTCGGCGCGGGCGAGCGCCTCGCGGACGCCCGGCGCGGTGACGTCCTCGGCCACCACGCCGGGGTCGATGTCGACGCTCGCCCGCAGCCGCGCCAGCACCTCGGCGGGGAAGACCTGGGGAACGTTCACGGCGGTCATGGCGAACAGGGCCTGCGGACGCTCGGGCAAGGAGAGTGACCTTCCGGAGGGGAAACCGCTTCCCACGGTAGGCGGCGGCGGATGAGAGGGTCAACGCACACGCACTACCGCGGGAGGGACGGCAGGGATGTCGGAGACGGTCACCAACTGGGCGGGCAACATCACCTACACGGTCGGGGAGTTGCACCGGCCACGCTCGCTCGACGCACTCAGGGCCCTGGTGGCCGGCAGCCCGAAGGTGCGGGTGCTCGGCAGCGGGCACTCCTTCAACCTGATCGCCGAGCCGGGCGCCGGGGGCGTCCTGCTCTCGGTCGCCGGGCTGCCGGCCGAGATCGACGTGGACCGGGCGGCCCGTACGGTACGGGTCTCGGGCGGCGTCCGGTACGCCGAACTGGCGCGCGCGGTGCACGCCCACGGGCTGGCGCTGCCCAACATGGCGTCGCTGCCGCACATCTCGGTGGCCGGGTCGGTCGCCACCGGCACGCACGGCTCGGGGATCGAGGGCGGCTCGCTGGCGGCGCCGGTGCGCGAGGTGGAGCTGGTCACGGCGGACGGTTCGACCGTGCGGATCGCCCGCGGCGACGCCCGCTTCGCCGGCGCCGTGACCTCCCTCGGCGCCCTCGGCGTCGTCACAGCCCTCACCCTCGACCTGGAACCGGCGTACCGGGTAGAGCAGTACGTCTTCACCGAACTGCCGCTGGCGGGGCTGGACTTCGAGGCGGTCGCGGCCTCCGCGTACAGCGTGAGCCTGTTCACCGACTGGCGGGAGCCCGGCTTCCGTCAGGTGTGGCTGAAGCGGCGCACCGACCGGCCGGCGCCTGCCTTCCCCTGGGCCGCGCCCGCCACCGAGCCGATGCACCCGGTGCCGGGCATGCCCGCGGCCAACTGCACCGAGCAGTTCGGGGTGCCGGGGCCGTGGCACGAGCGGCTGCCGCACTTCCGGGCCGAGTTCACCCCGAGCAGCGGGGACGAGCTGCAGTCCGAGTACCTGCTGCCGCTGCCGCACGCCCTCGACGCGCTGCATGCGCTCGACGCCGTCCGGGCGCACGTCGCCCCCCTCCTGCAGACGTGCGAGGTGCGCACGGTGGCCGCCGACGCGCAGTGGCTCAGCCCGGCGCACGGCCGTGACTCGGTCGCGCTGCACTTCACCTGGGTGGCGGACACGGCGGCGGTGCTGCCGGCCGTGCGGCGGGTGGAGGAGGCGCTGGACGCCTTCGGCGCGCGGCCGCACTGGGGCAAGGTGTTCACCGTCCCGGCGCCCGCCCTGCGGGCGAGGTACCCGCGGCTGCCCGACTTCCGGGACCTGGCGACCGCCCTCGACCCCGACGGCAAGTTCGCCAACGCCTTCGTGCAGGATGTGCTGAGCCTGTGAGACTCCCCGGCCCGGAGCCGTCCGGCCCGGCACCGTCCGATCCGGGTCGCACCGGCGCGGTGTCGCACCGGTCCGGGTTCGCACCGGTCCGGGTTCGCACCGGGCTGGGTCGCGCCAGCCCCAACAGCGCGGGCCCGAGTCGCACCGGCCCGGGCCGTGCCGGTGCGGGCCGCGCCGACCCGAGTCACGCCGGTCCGGGTCACGCCGGTCCGGGCCGTGCCGGGCGCCGGTCCGGGCACACAGGCCACGGCTCCACCCGTCGGCCTCCCGACTTTCTTCAGCCCCTTTCCTAACCCCTTGTCGAAAGTCTCCGCAGCCCATAGATTTGCGGGCGCCGGTGCCGACGTGCCCGGCGGCACGGACGAAGGGACGGGGGCCGACCGGTGAAGCGCACATCACGTGACATCCGCACCGCGAACCGCTACGAGGTGTTGCGCCAGATCATCGCCGAGTCCCCCACCTCCCGGCAGGAACTGGCCGCGGCCACCGGGCTCAGCCTCGCCACCGTCGCCACCCTGGTCGGCGAGCTGCTGGACCTCCGCATGATCACGGAGGTCGGGTTCGAGGACTCGGCCGGCGGCCGGCCCCGCGGCCTGGTGGCCGTCAACGCCTCCGGCGGCGCGCTGATCGGCGTCGACATCGCGGAGACGTACGTCCGGGTGGAGCTGTTCGACCTGGCGCTGAACGTCCTGTCCCGCGCCGACGAGGACGTGCGCCCCGGCGAGCGCCGCCCCGAGCAGGTCGTCGCCCATGTCGCGGCGGCCGTCGGCGCGGTGGTCGCGCAGGCCGGCGTGGAGGGCGCGCGGGTGCTCGGCGTCGGCGTGAGCGTGCCGGGGCAGGTGGACCGTGACACCGGCGTCGCCGAGTACGCGGCCAACTGGGACTGGCACGACGTGCCCCTGCTCGACCTGCTCGCCGAGCACGTCGCCTACCCCCTGTACCTGGACAACCCGCTGCGCGCCTGCGCGGTCGCCGAGCTGTGGTTCGGCGCCGCGCGGGGGCGCGAGGACGCCGTGGTGGTCAACCTCGGCACCGGCGTCGGCGCCGGTCTGGTGCTGGGCGGCGGACTGCACCGGGGGGTGAGCAACAGCGCCGGCGAGTGGGGGCACACCACGCTCGTGCTGGACGGGCGGCTGTGCCACTGCGGCAACCACGGCTGCGTGGAGACGTACGTCGGCGCGCCCGGCATCATGCAGAACCTGCGCGAGCTCAGCCCGCGCAGCCCGCTGCTGCACCCGGAGGACCAGACGGCCACCGTCGACGCGCTGGCCCGCGGGGTCGCCGCGGACGACCCGGTGGCGGTCAAGGTCGTCCGGGACACCGCCCGTTACCTGGGCGCCGCCATCGCCGACCTGGTCAACCTGCTCAACCCCGAGGTGGTCGTGCTCAGCAGCTGGGTCGCCGCCCGGCTCGGCGAGCCGCTGCTGGACGAGGTGCGCGAGGCCGTCGCCCGGCACACGCTCAGGCGTCCGCTGGCCGCCACCGGGATCGTCCTGTCCCCCATCCCGACCGATCCCGTCTGCCTGGGCGCCGCGACGTTCGCGCTGGAGGGCGCGCTCCAGTCGGTCGGGCAGCGGACCGCCGCCAGGCGCGCCGGCTCCGCGCGCGGCCGTACCGCACCGCCTCCCTGACGGCGGGTCCGACACCCCCTGGGCGGCCGCCCGGACACCCCCTGGGCGACCGCCCGCACGCTCCCCGGGTCACCGCCCGCACGCCCCCCGAGTCGCCTCCGCGCGCCCCCTCGGTCGCCGTCCCGTTCGTCATCCCGAACCGGGCGCAACGTTTGGCGCAGACTTCGTCCAACCCCTTGCCGAAGCATTATCCGAAGGTTAACGTCCGGCACCGCACGGCAATTTCGGGCCAGCGCCGGCCCTGCCGGGCCGGCGTCGCACCGAAGCCGTGGAGCCGCAGCCGTACTCGAGACAAGGACGTCAGCATGTCGGCAACGAGCAACAGCAACTGGTCCCGCCGATCGCTCTTCCGGGCCGCCGCGGGCATGGCCGCCGCCGGCACGCTGGCCGCGTGCGGCAGCAACAACGGGCGGGGCGGCGGATCCGGTTCGGGCAAGCAGCTCGTCCAGTACTTCCACGCCTACGGCGAGGCCGGGACGGAGCAGGCGATCAAGCGGTACGCGAAGGCGTACGACGGAGCGAACGTGACCACGCAGTGGATCACCGGCTCGAACTTCGAGAGCAAGCTGTTCGCCTCACTGCTGACCAAGCAGGCCCCGGACCTGTTCGAGTTCCACCCGCAGATCCAGCTCGTCAGGAGCGGGCAGGTCGCGGACCTGACCGACATCATCGAGCCGGTGAAGGACGACTTCAACCAGGCCGACATCCGGTCCCACACGGTGGACGGCAAGATATACGGCGTCCGGATGATCGACGACCCGCAGTTCTTCTTCTACCGCAAGTCGCTGCTGGAGAAGGCGGGCATCGAGCCGCCGACCACGCTGGACGAGCTGCTGGAGGCCGCCGCCAAGCTGACCACCAGCAAGGTCAAGGGCGTCTTCCTGGGCAACGACCTGCACGCGGTGATCAACCCGCTGATCTGGTCGGCCGGCGCGGACACGCTCGACGACAAGAACCAGATCGCCTACCACACGGACGGCGTCGTCGAGGGCCTGAAGAAGATGCGCAAGCTGTTCACCAGCGGCCACCTGCTGCTGGACGCCCCGGCCGACTTCTGGGACCCCTCCGCGCTCAACCAGGGCCTGTGCGCGATCCAGTTCTGCGGCATGTGGGCCATGCCGCAGTTCCAGCAGACCCTCGGCGACGACCTCGGCATCATGCCGTTCCCGAAGGTCACCGACGCGGGCAAGCCGTCGGTCTACAACGGCGGCTGGTCGATGTTCGTCAACGCCAAGGGCAAGAACGTCGACGCGGCCAAGGAGTACGTGAAGTGGCTGTGGATCGACCAGAAGAAGTACCAGGAGGACTGGGCGCTGTCGTACGGCTTCCACATCCCGCCGCGCGCCTCCCTCGCCCAGTCCGCCGCCAAGCTGAAGTCGGGCCTGCCGGCCGAGGGCGTGAAGCTCTTCAACGACTACGGCCACTTCGACAACATCGGCTGGACCCAGGCCATGATCACCGCCACCGAGAACGTCTTCGCCGACTGCGTCCGCAAGGGCGGTGACCCGGAGGCCGCGCTCGACAGGTGCGACAAGACGGTCGGCGCCGAGCTGAAGAAGCTGTTCGGATAGGCCGCCGGGCGAACCACGACATGTCGACGACCACGACGCGCGACCTCGCGAGCACCTCCCCGGCCGGGGCCGAGCAGGCCCGGCCGCGGGGGGCCTGGCGGGGCAACCGCACGTTCAACTTCTGGCTGTTCACGAGCCCGTTCCTGATCGGGCTGATCGTCTTCGTCTACGTCCCCATCGGCTGGAGCGTCTACCTCAGCTTCTTCGAGGCCCGCTTCACCGTCACGCCCAGCGACTTCGTGGGGCTGGGCAACTACCGGGAGATCCTGACGAACGGAGGGTTCACCGGCTCCCTGGTCACCTTCACCGTCTTCGCCGCCTTCATCGTGCCCACCACCTGGGCGCTGTCGCTGGGCCTGGCGCTGCTGGTGAACCGGCTGCGGTTCATGCGGGCGTTCTACCGGTCGGTGTTCTTCCTGCCGACGGCGTGCTCCTATGTCGCCGCCTCGCTGATCTGGAAGATGTCCCTGTTCAGCGGGGTGCGCTTCGGTCTGGCGAACACCGTCCTCGGCTGGTTCGGCGTGGAGAACATCGCCTGGCTCGCCAACCCCGACCCGCCGTGGTACTGGCTGGTCATCGTCACCGCGCGGCTGTGGCTGCAGTCCGGCTTCTACATGATCCTGTTCCTGGCCGCGCTGCAGAACATCCCGCAGGAGCTGTACGAGGCCGCCGCCATCGACGGCGCCAAGCGGGGCTGGCAGACCTTCCGGCACATCACCCTGCCGCAGCTGCGCGCCACCTCCACGGCGGTGATCCTGCTGCTGCTCGTGGCCGCCTACCAGGCGTTCGACGAGTTCTTCAACCTGCTGGCCAAGACGACTTGGGGCCGTCCTCCGCTCGTCGAGCTGTACTACACCGCGCTCGGCCAGGACCAGAACTACGGCAAGGGCAGCGCTGGCGCGGTGATCCTCACGGCGCTGATCTGCGTCGTGACCCTGTTCCAGGGCAAGTTCATGGGCTTCGGAAGGGGGGACGAGTCCAAGTGACCACCACCGCACCCGAGATCGGGAAGACACCCGCGTCCGGGACCGCGAAGACCGGGAAGGCCCGGCGGCCCCGGCGGTCCGGGCCCGGCGGCTCGGTGATGAGCTCCACCGGCCTCTACGTCGCCGCCGGCGTCGCCGCCCTGCTCTTCCTCGTCCCCTTCTACCTGCTGATCCGCAACGCCCTGTCCACCGACCCGGAGATCACCGGCGAGAACTGGAAGTTCTTCCCCACCGACATCCAGTGGGGCAACATCACCGAGCCGTTCCACGACACGACGGTCGACTTCGGCCGGTCGATGGTGAACTCGATGATCGTGGGCGTCCTGCACACCGTCGGCACCCTGTTCGTGTGCTCGCTGGCCGGCTACGGCCTGGCCCGCATCCCCTACCGGCACGCGAACAAGGTCTTCTACGGAGTCCTGTTCACCCTGATGGTGCCGACGGCCGTCACCTTCGTCCCCAGTTTCGTGCTGGTGTCGTCCCTCGGCTGGGTGGACAGCTACCGCGGTCTGATCATTCCTGGCCTGTTCAGCGGTTTCACCTGCTTCCTCTTCCGGCAGTACTTCCTGGGGTTCCCGAAGGAGCTGGAGGAGGCGGCACGCGTGGACGGGCTGGGCTACTGGGGCGCGTACTGGCGCATCGTGGTGCCCAACTCGCTGAACTTCTTCGCGGCGATCGCGACGATCACCTTCATCAACGGCTGGAACTCGTTCCTGTGGCCGCTGGTCATCGGCCAGGACCCCAGCGCCTGGACGGTACAGGTCGCGCTGTCGTCGTACATGACCAACCAGACCGTCAACTACCACCTGATCTTCATGGCGACCGCCCTGTCCATCCTGCCCCTGCTGCTCGTCTTCCTCTTCCTCCAGCGCTGGCTGGTGCAGGGGATCGCCCAGACCGGCATCAAGGGCTGACGCCGCTCCCTCTCATCTTACGACCTGGAGACCGATGTCTTTCCGCACCACCACCGCCGACCACGTCGAGGACGTCTCCCCGGGCAGCGGGGCCCTGCCGCCCCGCGCCTGGTACGCCTCCTCGGACGCGGCGTCCCTCTCCCTGAACGGGCGTTGGCGGTTCCGTCTGTCGCCGACCGCCGACGCCGAGGACGACTCGTTCGCCGTACCCGGGCACGACACCGGGGACTGGGCGGAGGTGTCCGTCCCCGGTCACTGGGTGCTCCAGGGCCACGGTTCCCCGATCTACACCAACCACCTCTACCCCTTCCCGGTCGATCCGCCGCGGGTGCCGACCGAGAACCCGACCGGGGACCACCTGCGCGTCTTCGACCTGCCGGAGGACTGGCCGGCGGACGGCGACGCGGTGCTGCGCTTCGACGGCGTGGAGTCCTGTGCCCGCGTCTGGCTGAACGGCACGGACATCGGCGACTTCAAGGGGTCCCGGCTGCCGCACGAGTTCGCGGTCGGCCGGCTGCTGAAGCCGTCCGGCAACGTGCTCGCGGTCCGCGTCCACCAGTGGTCGGCGGGCTCGTACCTGGAGGACCAGGACCAGTGGTGGCTGCCCGGCATCTTCCGTGACGTGACGCTGCTGCACCGCCCGGCCGGCGCCGCCGGGGACTTCTTCGTGCACGCCTCCTACGACCACGTCACCGGCGAGGGCACGCTGCGCGTCGACTCCGACGTCGCCGGCCGGGTGACCGTCCCGGAGCTGGACGTCGACGTCGCCACCGGCGAGACGGTGACGGTCCCCGTCGAGCCGTGGTCGGCGGAGGTCCCGCGGCTGTACGACGGGGTGCTGGCGACCGGGGGCGAGCGGGTGCCGCTGCGCGTCGGCTTCCGCACGGTCGCCCTCCAGGACGGCCTGATCAAGGTCAACGGGAAGGCGGTGCTGTTCAAGGGCGTCAACCGGCACGAGTGGCATCCGGAGCGGGGCCGCGCGCTCGACCTGGAGACGATGCGCGAGGACGTGCTGCTGATGAAGCGGCACAACGTCAACGCCGTGCGCACCTCGCACTACCCGCCGCACCCGGCGTTCCTGGACCTGTGCGACGAGCTGGGCCTGTGGGTGATCGACGAGTGCGACCTGGAGACGCACGGCTTCGTCGAGCAGGACTGGCGCGACAACCCCGTCGACGACGACCGCTGGACCCCGGCCCTGCTGGACCGCGCCGCCCGCATGGTCGAACGCGACAAGAACCACCCGTCGGTCGTCGTCTGGTCCCTGGGCAACGAGGCCGGCACCGGACGCGGGCTGACCGCGATGGCCGAGTGGATCCGCGGCCGCGACGCCTCGCGCCTGGTGCACTACGAGGGCGACGTCACCTGCCGCGACACGGACGTGTACTCGCGGATGTACGCCTCCCACGACGAGGTCGAGCGCATCGGCCGGGGCCTGGACGGCGGAACGCACAAGCGGCGTGAACTCCCCTTCATCCTGTGCGAGTACGCCCACGCCATGGGCAACGGCCCCGGCGGACTGGCCGACTACCAGAAGCTGTTCGAATCCCACGACCGGCTGCAGGGCGCCTTCGTCTGGGAGTGGATCGACCACGGCATCGCCCACCCCGAGCTGGGCTTCGCCTACGGCGGCGACTTCGGCGAGGAGCTGCACGACGGGAACTTCGTCTGCGACGGCCTGCTGTTCCCCGACCGGCGGCCCTCCCCCGGCCTGCTGGAGTACAAGAAGGTCATCGAGCCCGTCCGCATCGAGGGCGAGGGCGCCGGCGGGACCGTACGGGTGACCAACCGGTACGACTTCGCCGATCTGTCGGCGCTGGCGTTCGAGTGGTCGTACCAGGTGGACGGCGAGACGGTGGAGTCCGGCCCGCTGTCGGTGCCCGCGCTCGCGCCCGGCGAGTCGGCCGAGGTCAAGCTGCCCGAACCGCCCGCGGAGGCGGCAGGCGGCGCGGAGACGCGGTGGACGGTGCGGGCGCTGCTGGCCGACGGCACCGCGTGGGCGCCCCGGGGCCACGAGGTGGCGTGGGGCCAGGTACCGGTGGCGGCGCGTTCGCTGCCGTCCGTCGCGGCCACCGCCCGCCCCGTCCTCGCCGAGCGGCTGATCACCCTCGGCCCGGCCTCCTTCGACGCCCGCACCGGCGCGCTGAAGGCCGTGGGCGGCGTGGAGGTCACCGGCCTGCGGCTCGACGTGTGGCGCGCGCCCACCGACAACGACGACGGCGCCCCCTGGCAGAGCGACGTCCGGTTCGGTCTGCTGTGGCGCAAGTTCGGCCTGCACCGCATGCGGCACCGGCTGGACGCCGTGGAGGCGGGCGACGACGCGCTCACCGTACGGACCCGGGTGGCGCCGGCCGCCTGGGAAGTGGGCCTGGACACCGTGTACCGCTGGACCTCCGACGGCGGCCGGCTGCGGCTGACGGTGTCCGTGACCCCGGAGGGCGACTGGACGGTGCCGCTGCCGCGGCTGGGCATCCGCTTCGGCCTGGCCCACGCGGACTCGGTGACGTGGCACGGCGGCGGCCCCGGCGAGGCGTACCCCGACACCAGGTCGGCCTCGCGGCTGGGCCGTTGGACGTCCACGGTCGACGACCTGCAGACGCCGTACGTCCGCCCGCAGGAGAACGGCGCCCGCGCCGACGTCCGCTGGGCCCAGCTCGGCGGCCTGCGCGTCGAGGGCGACCCGGAGTTCTCCTTCAGCGCCCGGCGCTGGACCAACGAGCAGCTGGACGCGGCCCGGCACCTCAGCGACCTCACACCGGGCGACACGGTATGGGTCAACCTCGACCACCGCCAGCACGGCATCGGCTCCCAGTCCTGCGGCCCCGGCCCGCTGCCGCACTACTTCCTGCGGCCCGAGCCGACGGAGTTCTCGTTCGTCTTCACGGAGGCCGGCTGACGGGACGGCCCTCGAAAACCCCGCGGCCGGCCGGCCTCAGCCGTCCGGCCGCGGCGGCGGCACACGGCTCCGACGGCGGCAGGTGGCCCCGACGACGTGTTGCGCGGGTGTCGGCGGCCTGTTCCGCGCACTCTCCACCGCCTCCCGCCCGACCACCGTCCGAACTGATCCGACCCCGCCCGGAGGTACGTCGAGTGATCGGCAACATCGAGGTCCGCGGTCTGTCCCGCTCCTTCCGCACCACCGTCCGGCGTCCCGGTCTCGCGGGCGCACTGAGATCTCTCGTCAACCCGGAACGGGCCGTCAAGGACGCCGTCCGCGACATCACCTTCGACGTGGCTCCCGGTGAACTCCTCGCGCTGCTGGGCCCGAACGGCGCCGGCAAGTCGACCACCATCAAGATGCTCACCGGCATCCTCACGCCGACCTCCGGCGAGGCCCGGGTGGCGGGCGTCGTGCCGTACCGGGAGCGCGAGCGCAACGCCCGCAACATCGGCGCGGTGTTCGGGCAGCGCACCCAGCTGTGGTGGGACCTGCCGGTGCGCGAGTCGTTCGCCGTCCTGCGGGACATCTACGAGGTGCCCAAGTCCGAACATGCGGCCAGGCTGCGGGAGTTCGACGACATCCTGGAGCTGTCGGCGTTCTGGGACACCCGCGTCCGGCACCTCTCCCTCGGCCAGCGGGTGCGCTGCGACCTGGCCGCCGCCCTGCTGCACGACCCGCCGGTCGTCTTCCTCGACGAGCCGACCATCGGCATGGACGTGGTGGTCAAGGAGCAGGTCCGCGAGTTCCTGCGGCACCAGGTGGAGGAGCGCGGCCGCACGGTCCTGCTGACCACCCACGACATGACGGAGGTCGAGCGGCTGGCCGAGCGGGTCGTCCTGGTCAACCACGGGCGGCTCGTCCTGGACGGCACCCTGGACGAGATCCGCCGCAGGTTCGGCTCGACCTGGCAGGTGCGGGCCACGCTCACCGACGCGCACGCCGACGTCGTACCGCCGCCGGGGACCGTGCTGCTGCGGCGCGACGGCCCGCAGCTGGTCCTCGGCCCCGACGGGCCCGGCGCGCCGACCGTCCACCAGGCGCTCAAGGCGGTCATCGAACGGTACGAGGTGACGGGCGTCGCCGTCGACGAGGCGGACCTCGAGGACGTGATGCGGGCGGCGTACGCGCACGCCGGGGCGGTGTGAGGTGGCCCTCCCCCATGCCTGGCGCGCGGCGCGCGTCACCCCGCTCGGCGAGCTGCACACCCCGCCCCGGATGACGGCCGCGCTGCTCCGGCTGACCGTGCAGGTGGTGCTGGTGGCGTCGTTGTGGCGCGGCCTGTACGCGCACTCCGGCGCGACGGCGGGACTCGGCCGCGACCAGGCGGTGACGTACGCCGTGCTCGCGGTGCTCGCCTCCCGGCTGCGGGAGCTGGACCAGTACGCGGGCCGGGACTCGGTGCTGCAGCACATGCACTTCGGCACGATCGTCTACTGGTACCTGCGTCCGCTGCCGCCCGCCCGCTACTACGCCCTGCGCGCCCTCGGCGAACAGCTCTACGGGGCCGCGTGGGCACTCGCGGGGTACGCGGTCACGCTCGCCGCCGGAGTCGTACGGCCACCCGGATCGGCCACCGCGGCGGGCGTCTTCGTGCTGAGTCTGCTGCTGGGCCAGTGGGTCCTGTACTACGTCATGCTCGTCATCGACCAGTTGTGCTTCTGGACCCTGCGCAACGGCGCCGCGATGCTCATCCTGATCTTCGCGCAGAACCTGATGGCGGGCGTGTACGCGCCGCTGTGGTTCTTCCCCGGCTGGTTCCGGACGATGAGCACGTTCCTGCCCTTCCAGGCGACGCTCGGCGTGCCGCTGTCGCTGTACGTGGGCCGCATCCCCCTGTCCGACGCGGGCCCGCAACTGGCGCTCCAGGCAGCCTGGGGCGTGCTCCTGGCCCTGTTCACCCGGTTCCTGTGGCGGCGGGCCGCCCTCCGGGTCGTCTCCCAAGGAGGCTGACGCCTGTGCGTGCTGTACGGATCGCGTGGCGCATCACGCGCCTCAACTTCCGCGCCCAGCTGGAATACCGCTCCGAGTTCCTGATGGACATCGCGATCGGCGTCGTCTGGCAGGTGTCGGTGATCGTCTTCGCGACGGTGCTGCTGTCCCGGTTCTCCGGAATGGGCGGCTGGGACAGCTCGGACGTGCTGCTGATCCCGGCGACCCGGATGCTCTCGCACGGGCTGTTCGTGCTGTTCCTGGGCCGGATGCACGGCCTGGGCCGCTACATCCAGGAGGGCAGGATCGACGTCTACCTGGTGCGTCCCATGCCGGTCCACCGCCAGGTCCAGCTCCAGGTCTTCCCCACCAACGCGCTCGGCGACCTGACGGTGGCCGTGGGCCTGATGGCCGGCGCCCTGACCCGCAGCGGCCTCGACTGGACCGCCGGGCGCATCACATACCTGGTCGCCTGCGTCCTCGGTGGCATGCTCCTGGAGGCGGCGCTGTTCACGGCGGTCGCCTGCGCCTCCCTCCGCTTCCCCGCCGCCGACTACTGGGGCCGCTGGCTGGAGGAACTCCTGGGCACGTTCGGCAGCTACCCGCTGAACGTGCTGCCCAGGCCGGTGGGCGCCTTCCTCACCTACGGCCTCCCGCTCGCGTTCGTCGCCTACTTCCCGGCGGCGGTCCTCACCGGCCACGGCCACGACACGGGCGCCCCCTACTGGCTCGCGGCCCTCTCCCCCCTGCTGGGCGCACTCGCGTACGCGGCCGCCCGCCTGCTGTGGCGCTGGAGCCTGAACCACTACACGGGCGTGAACGGGTGACGACGCCCCGGGTTCAGGCAGGCAGGGATGACAGCCAGGTGGTCAGAAGGTTGTTGACCTGGTCGGGGCGTTCCTGTTGGAGCCAGTGGCCGCAGTCGTCGAGGATGTGGGAGGAGAGCAGGCCGGGCAGGGTGGTGGGGTACGCCTCGATCGCCTCGGCCAGCCAGGTGGTGGAGGCGTCCAGTGCTCCGCCGATGAAGAGGGACGGCTGGGTGAGGGGCCTGCCGTGGAAGTCGGTGAGGTCCTCCCAGTCCCGGTCCATGTTCCGGTAGCGGTTGAGCGCGCCGCGCATGCCGGTCCGCTCGAACTCACCTGCGTAGAAGTCGAGTTCGCGTTCGCCGAGCCAGGCGGGCAGCCGGCCGGCGGGGAACCGGTCGCGCAGCGTCCCCCCGCGGCTGACGAAGTGCGGGTCCGGGGCGCCGGGCGCGGGCATGGTGCCGGCGGAGAAGGCGGCGTAGAAGCCGGCGAGCCAGCCGCGGACGTCGGGTTCGATCTCGGCCTCCGCCCGGCCGGGCTGCTGGAAATAGGAGACGTAGAGCTCCTCGTCCCCGCCCATCCGCGCGAAGACCTCGCTCGGCCGCGGACCGCCGGGCGGCGTGTAGGGGACGCTGAGCAGCCCGACCGCGCGGAAGACGTCCGGCCTGACGAGGGCGGAGTGCGCGGCGATGCCCGCCCCCCAGTCGTGCCCGACGATCACCGCGGTCTCCTCGCCGAGCGCCCGCACCACGGCGACGCTGTCCTCGACCAGGTCGAGCATCCGGTACGCGGCCGCCTCCTCCGGCCTGGAGGAACGCCCGTAGCCGCGGACGTCGACGGCGACCGCGCGGTATCCGGCCGCGGCCAGCACCGGCAGCTGGTGGCGCCAGGAGTACCAGGACTCCGGGAACCCGTGCACCAGCAGCACCAGCGGCCCGGTGCCCTGCTCCACCAGGTGGATCCGGCCGGCGGGCGAGGGGACCAGGCGATGGGTGAGACCCGTGGCCCGGGCGGACTGCGGCATGACTCCTCCGTGGTGTCGATCCGGCTGCGCGCGTCGGGTGCGCACGATGGCGATCCTTCGGCAGGAACACGGGCCGCCGCGAGGGCTGTTGCCGGTTCGGCAAAATCCCGGAGGCCAGATCCCGGAGGCAGGGCGCTGCCTGCGTGTACTAGGCTTTCGCCTAGGAGCCCTAGGTTCACTTCCGGAGGTCGCCGATGGTCCGCGCTGGACTCACCGCCGAGCGTCTCGTCGCCGCGGCCGCCGACCTCGCGGACGAGGCCGGGTTCGAGAACGTGACCCTGTCCGCGCTGGCCCGGCACTTCGGGGTCAAGGACGCGAGCCTGTACTCGCACGTCCGGAACCTCCAGGACCTGCGCACCCGCCTGGCGTTCTTCGCCGGGGCCGAGATGGTCGACCGGATCGCCGCGGCCGTCGCGGGCCGGGCCGGCAAGGACGCGCTGGCGGCCTTCGCGGGCGCCTACCGCGCGTACGCCCTGGAGCGGCCGGGCCGTTACGCCGCCACCCAGATACGGATCGACCAGGCCCTCGTCGCCGCCTCTCCCGTCCTCGCCCGCACCGCCGAGATCACCTACGGCATGCTCCGCGCCTACGGGCTGGAGGAACCCGACCTCACCGACGCGGTCCGCCTGCTGCGCAGCACCTTCCACGGCTACTGCGCCCTGGAGGCCTCCGGGGGCTTCGGCGCCCCGCGCGACGTGCGCAGGTCGTGGGACAGGGCCGTCGACGCACTGCACGTACTGCTGGAGAACTGGCCACGAGAGGGCGCGGACCATGGCTGAACTCCACTACGACGTACGCGGCCACGGCCCCGTCCTGCTGATCGTGCCCGGCGGCTCCGGACACCCCATGGGTCTCGGCCCCCTGGTCGACGCGCTCGCCGGCCGTTTCACCGTCGTCACCTACGACCCCCTCGGCCTCGCGCACGGCCGGCTCGGGCAGCCGGTCGCCGACCAGCGGGTCGAGGAGTGGAGCGATGGAGCGCACCGGGTCCTCGAGGAGACGCTCACGGAGGGCGAGCCGGGATACGTCCTCGGCATGAGCTCGGGCGCCGTCGCGGCGCTCGACCTGCTGGCCCGGCATCCGCACCGGCTGCGGCACGTGATCGCGCACGAGCCGCCGTGCGTGGGCGTGCTGCCGGACGGCGGCCGGCAACTGGCCGGGTTCCGGGAGGTGTACGACACCTACCGTGCCGCCGGGCTGGCGGCCGCCGCCGCCCGGCTGACCGCCGGCCTGGCCGGCGCGGCGCCTCCCCAGGTCGAGCCGGGTCAACCCCTCACGCGGGAGCAGGAGTTGACCGACCCCATGGCCCTCTTCGTCGTCCACGTCCTGCGCCGGTTCACCTCCCACCAGCCGGACCTGGACGCCCTCGCCGCCGCGGCCGGGCGTCTCACCCTGGCCGCCGGCTCCGACTCCCGCGGCCAACTGCCGCACCGCACGGCCGGGTTCGTCGCCGAGCGGACCGGCGGTGGGTTCGCGGAGTTCCCCGGCGGTCATCTCGGCGCCCTCCAGCATCCCGTCGCGTTCGCCGAGCGGATCGCCGCGACGCTGCCTCCGCTCGACGTCCCGGGCGTCCCGCAGGCCCCCTAGGGCCCTACACTGGAGTCTTCGCGGAGATCACGTGCCGTCCCGGGGGGAGGGAGCGCGCCTTGGCGCAACAGCGGCTGGGACGGCGCCACTTGAGATCCGACGGCGCTCCACCCGGCCCGCGCGGGACGAACGGGACCGCGCGGTTCGTCGGCTGGCTGGGAAGCCTGGGCTGCGCGGCCGCCGGGTACGCGGTGTTCCAGTTCCTGTTCAGTGTGCTCCCCGGCTCCCTCGGCGGGGAGGCGGCCCGGTACCTGATCTCCGGCGTGAGCGGGGTGGGCACGGCGGCGGCCGCCTGGCTGGCGGCGGCCCTGGCCCGCGCCCGGGCCACGGCCGTGCCCCTGCCGCCCGCCCCGGACCGCTCGGCGTCCCCCGCCCCCGGCCCGCTCCCCGAGGTGTTCGCCGCCGCGTACGACGCCCTGGTGGACCAGGTGTCGGTGGTCGACGACCCGGCCCACGGGCGGCTCGTCGGCTGGTCGCACGCCCTCGGCGAGAACCCGCCGTCCCGCCCCACGCCCCTCGGCACCGCGTACGGCCTGCACATCATGCTCGACCTCGGGATCCCCGACGGCCGGCTCGGCACCGGCGACCTGGTGGAGACGCTGTGGCGGCTGCGGCTGCCGGACGGCGGCTGGTCGGCACGGTCGCAGGGGGCGCAGGCCCGGCCCGAGATCACCGCGCTGGTGCTCGGCGCGCTGGCCCGGGCCGGGGCGTCCGGACCCCGGCTGGCCGCGGAGGTGGAGCACTGCACCGCCCGGTTCACCCGGCAACTCGACCGCGCCGGACGGGACTCGACGCACGTCGTGACGACCGTGCTGCGCGGGCTGCTGCGCGCCGCGCCCCGCTGCGACATCCTGCCGCGACTGCGGGACGCCCTGGTCGCCGGCGCCGTCAGTGATCCCCGCCGCGAGCACCTGCGTTGCTGGGGCTACCGGCTCGACATGCCGTACGGGCTGCCGTCCTCGGTGCACACCGCGCAGGCCGTGGTGGCCCTCGGCCGGGCCGCCCGGGTGCTGGGCGAGCCCGCGGCGGCGCGGGCCGCCCGGGAGGACGGCATCCGCTGGCTGCTGGCCTGCCCGGACACCGCCCACCACCACTGCCGGGACCTGAAGAACCTGCGGGAGGAGGTGCGCCGGCCGCGCACCGACGACCCCTCCCGCCACGAGGTGCTCAACGTACGGCACTTCACCGCCGCCTGGCTGGTGCGCGCCCTGATGTCGCCGGGCGCCCGGGAGACCGCGGCCCGGGACGGGCTCGAGGAGGCGTGGCGGGAGCGGCTGGACGGTGCGGCGGCCGCGGTGTGGGCCGGGCAGGCGGACGGCCTGTGGTCCTGGGGGCGCGCCGAGAGCAACGGCCTCCGGCATCCCCTGTGGATGACCTATCAGGGGCTGTCCGCGCTGCGCGCCCATGCCGTATGGATGTACCGGCCACTGGACTGACCCCGGCGGGGCGGGCCGGTCGTCGGAGGCGTCGGAAGAACCGGAAGATCCGGAAGAGCCGGAGAGCCGGATGGGTTCGACGAGCCGGACGAGCCGGAATGGCTGGAATGGCTGGAAGGGCTGGATGGGTGACAAGCCGGAAGAGTCGGAGGAGTGTTGCATGGGCGGTCGGCAGATCCTGGCGGCACGACAGCTGATGGCCGCGGCGCTGGACGGCGCACCGCCCGAGTCCGGACCGACCGCGGCGGCCCACTTCGTCGTCGCCGAACTCGGCCATCCCGAGCGGCTGTTGGAGCTGATCGCCGAACTCGCCACCGGCGAGGGCGATCCGCAGCGGTGCGCCCGGCTGTCCTACCGGCACGTCCTCGGCTTCGACAAGCTGCTGCTGATGGACGCGGGCCCCCGGCACATGCTGCGTGCCCACCTGTGGCATCCGAGCGCGGGCGCGATCGGCAAGGAGGACATCCACAACCGCCGTTCCCCGCTGGCCTCCTGCGTCGTACGGGGCCGGCTCGCCATGGAGTTGTACGAGGCAGGCGGCGACGGCGCCCTCGCGGCGACCCGGTACCGGGAGTCGCTGCGGGAGGGGTCGGCCGACTGGCTCCTGGAACCGGCCGGCCCGGCGCGGCTGCGTCTGACGCATGCGGGGCGGTACGCGGCGGGCAGCACCTACGCCCTGCCCGCACACACGCTGCACCGGGCGTGGTGCGACACGGACGCGCCGACGGTGACGCTGTTCCTGGAGACGGGGCGGGAGCGCCGGCGGCACACCGACGTGTTCACGGCGGCGGGGCCGCATCCGGGCGCGGTGGCGAAGGAGCCGATGGCGGTGGCCGACTATCTGCGGGCGCTGAGCGGGCTGGCGGAGCTGCTCAGGAATGCGTGAAGGCCTGGAGCACGACGTCGAGGTTGTACTCGTCGATGTCGACGTCGGTCAGCTCCGAACGGTGCAGCCACCTGCTGTCCTGATCCGGCTCGGGCAGCACGATCTGTCCGGGCAGCGGGCTGACCAGGAAATTGTCCTGCCAGTTCTTGATCTCGTGGCCGCGGTACTCGCTGAGGAAGGACGACTCACCGACCTTGCGGACGACGACGCCGCGCAGGCCGGTCTCCTCCTTCAGCTCCCGCAGGACGCCGTCCTCCGGACACTCCCCCGGCTCGAGCTTTCCGCAGGGGACGCCCCACACGCGGGGCAGGAACCGTTCCTTCTCACTCCGGCGCACCAGGAGCACCCGCTCCCGGTCGTCCATCACGACGGCTGCCGCGAGGCGCCTGTCGCCGGGGATGTCCATGTCCATGGTTCCTCGGTCCCTCGCCGGTGATGAGTCCCAACGGATGTGATACCCACGAAAGCTTCAACTCTACCAAGTTTCAGGGTGCGCGGCGCGGTGAGACGGACCGCCGGGGCGGCCGGCCGGTGCGACGTCGGCGTACGCCGGTGTCCGGCCCCGCGGGGTCCTGCCCGCGCGGATGTCCGCCACCGCCTCCAGGGCGGCGCCCAGCGCCCGCCGGTACAGCAGGGAGCCGAGGCTGACGCGGCGCACGCCGAGATCGGCGAGGTGTGGGACGGCGGGGCCGTCGGGCGAGTAGAGGACGTTGAGGGGGACGTCCAGGTGACGCACCAGGGCGGCGATCCGCCGGGGGTCGGTCAGTCCGGGCACGAACACGCCGTCCGCGCCCGCCTCCTGGTAGGCGTCCAGGCGGCGCAGGGTGTCCTCGCCGTCCCCCTCACCCAGCCAGTGGGTGTCGGTGCGGGCGTTGACGAAGAGGCCCGGCGCGGCGGCCTTCACCGCGGCGATCTTCGCGGCGTGCCGCCGGACGGGCCCGAGACCGTCCTCCAGGTTGACGCCGACGGCGCCGACGACCGCCAGCTGCCGCGCGAACTCCCCCACCTCGTCGGGGTCGTCGCTGAAGCCGCCCTCCGCGTCGACCGACAGCAGGAACGGCTCGCTGCCGAGGACCAGGGCGAGCCGGAGGGTCTCGTCGCCGGTCGCCGACGCGCCGTCGGGCAGCCCGGCGGCCGCGGCGACACCGAGGCTGGTCGTCGCGACGGCCGGGAAGCCCTGGGCGGCCAGCGCGGTGGCCGAGGCGTGGTCCCAGGCGTTGGGCAGCAGCAGGGGCTCGTCGGCGTGGTGCAGGTCGGCGAACGCGGTCACGACAGGTCTCCGAGCGCGTCGGCGTAGTACGTGGATCCCGCGAGGTGCAGCGCCAGTTGGCGGAAGCTCCAGCCCTGGCCGGGCGAGTGGTCGAGCTGGTCGTCGCTGAGGGCGTCGAGGCGGTTGGCCCAGACGCGGGCGAGCCGGGTGAGCCGGCTGCGGGCCTCGTCGAGGTCCTGAAGGGTGAAGGGGGCGAGGTCCGCCTCGCCGGTCACCGCGGACGCGTGCCAGTGATCCGGCTGCGGCTCCTCACCCACCAGGCGGGCCTCCATCTCGGCCAAGTGGTCGACGAGGTGATCGGCGACCCGGCGGATCGCCTTGTGCGGGGTGTACACACGGTCGTCGGCCGGTACGGGCCTGCCGTCCCAGTGCGTCCAGGTCGCGGCCAGGGCGAGAACGTGCTCGACCATCCCGACGACGGCCTGCGCGGGCGTTTCCTGCGCGCTGTCACTCATACCGCCACGCTAGGCGCCGGTCGCTTCGGCCCCGACCGAAGCGTCGACGCGGCGCCGAACGCCGGGCGCCGGCTTCCGGCCTCCGGAGGGGCCGGGCACCGGCCGCCGGAAGGTGCCCGGCCCTCGGCCGCCTGAAGGTGCCGGGCCTCGGCCTCCGAAGAAGGCCGGTCGCGGGCCTCCGGAGGAAGGCCGGACAATCCCCGCCGGAAGCGGCCGGGCACCGACCGCCAAGAAGGCCGGACAACACCCGCCGGAGAAGGCCGGCCATCGGCCTCTGGGGAAGGCCAGGCACCGACCGCCGGAAGCGCCCGGGCACCGACCGCCCGAAGAGGACCGGACCCCGACCGCAGAGGAAGGCCAGACACCCCCACCCGAAAGGGACCGGACCTCGACCGATCGAAAAGGACCGGACCCCGACCGCAAAGGAAAGCCAGACACCCCCGCCCGAAGGGGACCGGACATCGCACCCGGAGAAGGCCGGGCACCGGCCTCCGTGGGGGCGTCGTGAGGGTTCAGGGCTGCGGGACGACCTGGACCCCGTCGTCGTTCAGCCGGATCCGGATGCCTGCTTCCTCCCCGCTCCACCGCACCGTCAAGTCCCCGTCCCCGGCCCCCTCCCCGTCGGTCCATACGCTCACCGCCTCCGGCAAGGGCGCCGGATCCGGCTCTCCCGTCAGGCGGGCCAGGGCTACGAAAAGGGTGGGTCCGTCGCCGGTGGTGCCGGTGAGGGCGTCGGACAGGCCCGCGGCGGGGACGAGTTCGGCGCGCACGCCCTCCGGGGGTGCCGTCCAGCCGGTCACCCGGACCGGCGTGCCCGGCCGCGCGCCGGTCACCCGGAAGACCCGTACCTCCACCGCCCCGCGTGCGAGCACCACGGCGGTCACCTTCGCGCCGCCGCCCGCCGTGTGCCGGGACGCCGCCCAGCCGTCGCCCACGCCCAGCGGCTCGATGCCGGTGCGGGCGGGGTCGTCGCCGACGAGGACGCTGTTGTCGTACGACGCCGAGGGGCGCGTCGCGGTCGAGTAGGCGAGGCGCGTGTAGTACGGGTCGTAGCGGACGTCCTCGCTGCCGTGGTTGTGCAGGCGCACCAGCCCGTCCGAACGGGTCGACTGGAGCAGCCAGTTGGGCGGCGCGACGGGCGTGACCGCGTCGGCGCGCTCGGCCGGGCCGGGCTCCTCGGCGACCGTCCACACCTCGTGGTCGGGCGGGAGGAGCAGGCCGAGGAAGCCCTTGCTCGCCCAGTACGGTGACGCCGGCCCCGAATAGCCCTGAAGCACCGACGGGTCGGGCCCGTGCCAGCCGAGGGTCAGCAGGCCGCGGGAGTCGGCCGCGCCCCGCTCCAGGAAGTACCGCAGCGCCCCGGACGCCAGCCGCCGGGTCTCCCCCGGCGCCAGTGGCGTACGGCCGCACAGCGCGCCCAGCCACAGCGGGGCCGTGGTCGCGAACCGGTAGGTGAGGGAGCGGCCCTGGTGCATCGGGGCGCCGTCAGCGCCGAACAGGCGTGCATAGTCGGCCAGATGGCGTTCCAGGCGGCCGCCGTACAGCTCCAGCAGCCGGGCGTCGCCGGCCAGCCAGGCGTGCAGCACCGGATAGAGGTGCATGGCCCAGCCGTTGTAGTAGTCGAACTTGCGGCCGTCGCCGTCGGTGTACCAGCCGTCGCCGGCGTACCACTTCTCGATGCGTTCCAGGCCGCGGTCGACGGCCTCGCGGGAGGCCTGCGGCTCGTGACCGATCTCCTCGAGGAAGCCGCCCACCGTGACCGGGAACAACTCCCAGTTGCAGGGCCAGGGTTCGGCCGTCAGGGCGTCGCCCAGCCAGGCCGCCGCCCGTTGGCGCACGGTGTCGTCCAGCCGGTCCCACAGCAGCGGCCGGGTCAGGCGCAGCGCGAGGGCGATGGAGGCGGCCTCGACGAGCGGCTGCCCGCGGTCCTCGATCCGGGGCCAGACGCCCGCGACGCCGGCCGCGAGCCCGTCGGCGTACCGCTGGAGGACGGTCTCGTCGCGGCGGAAGGCCGCCAGCAGCAACGTGCGGGCGTAGCCCTCCAGGCCGTCGGAGAGCCGCCCGGACCAGCTCGTGCGGTCGCCGGGCAGGTGGTAGAGCGCGCCGCCCTCGGCCGCGTACGGCTCGACCGCCGCGAGCAGGGCGTCGGCGGCGGCCTCCCAGTGGGCGCGGGTGAAGCCGGTGTGCGGGCTGAGGGCACGGTCGTCGGGCGGCAGTTCCATGGGCTCTCTTTCGGCGTCGGCTCTGTTCCGGCGGCTCCCCACCGGAGGCTCATCGGGGATCTCTTCCAGCGGCTCACCGGGGGCTCACCAGGGGCTCACCAGAAGATCTCTTCCAGCGGCTCACCAGAGGATCTCTTCCGGCGGCTCACCGGGGCCTCGCCGGGGGATCTCTCCCGGCAGATCTCTCCCGGGGAACTCTTCGGCGGACCTTCCCCGGGGATCCCGTCCCTCACCGTCCGGTCAGGCCTGGGGCGCCCCGGTTCCGGTCGGGACGCCCCAGGGTCTCAGTCCACCCGCACCAGATGCTCGGGCACCAGGTGCTGGGCGACGAGTTCGTCGCGCACCAGGCCCGCGTACACGGTCGCGCCGTGCACGGAGGTGTGGGTGTTGTCCTTCTTCTCGTTGTAGAGGTAGATCGCTTTGGAGCCTTCGACGCCGAGGGACTCCACCAGCGCCTTGGTCCTGGCCGTGAGGTCGACCAACGGTACGCCCTCCGCGGCCGCGACGGACCGGATGACGGCAGGATGGTCCACGCCGAGCCCGTTGACCAGCAGTGCGGTGTTGTTGTTCAGGGTGCCGTCGGAGTTGAACCAGCGCCGCACGATGGGCGTCACCAGCACCGGTTCACCGCCCTTCTCCCGCACGCCCGCCACCAGCGTCTCCAGGTTGGCGCGGTAGGTCGCTTCGTCGGTCGTCTTGTCGTTGTGGGCGAGCTGGATCAGGACCAGGTCGCCGGGGCGGATCAACGGCTGTACGGTACCCCACAGTTGCGGGTTCCCCAGGTAACTGACCGTACTCTCGCCGGAATCCGCGTAGTTGGCGACGGACAGCCCCCTGCGCAGGTACTGCGGCAACTGCTGGCCCCAGCCGGAGTAGGGCTCGCCCGGCTGGTCGCAGACCGTGGAGTCGCCGACGAGCAGGATCTGGCGGGCGTGGGCGGCCGGGGTGACGCGGATGCCGGCGAGGGCGGGCGCGGAGCCGCCGAGGGTGAGGTCGAGGCCGGGGGTGCCCTCCGCGCCCGTGGGCTCCCCCTCCGGGGTGCGGACGTTGACGGTGAAGCTGCGGGCCACCCTCCCCCACTCTCGACTTCGCTCGAGCGGGGGGACCCCCATCCCCGCCGGGACGGACGTCTCGGGGAGCAGGGAGCGCCGGGTCTCGCCGCTGACGGCGGTGCTCGACGCGGCCTCGCCGCCGAGCAGCACCCGCACGTCGTACGTGCCGGGCGGGACGTCGAAGTGGCAGGCGGTGGCGGTGCAGTTGTCGATGCCGAGCGGCCGGCCGGCGTCGTGGGCCCGGGCGGCCGGTACGGCCGTCAGCCCGGCGCACAGGGTGAGCGCGGCCAGCACGGCGAGGTTGAAACGTCTCATTGACGGCTCCTAGGAAGCAGGTCGGCAAGGCCTGGCGGCTGGACGGTACCGCCCGCGAGCAAGCGCTTTCTAGACCCAGGGCCACATTCACACCATCGCCAACTTCCGCCGTGCGAAAGCCCTTTCGCAAAATCGTTTCAACTGTCACCCTCACAGGCACCCGCACTCCCCACCGCTTCCGAAGGAGGCACCCCCATGTCCGACACCGCGAACAGAGCGGTCGGCCGCCGTACCTTCGTGCTCGGCGGCGCGGCCGTCGCCGGTTCGGCCGCCCTCGCCGGCCCGCTGGCGCCGTCGGCGTCCGCCGCGAGCTTCGGCTACACCGACGACGGCTCGAACTACGTCGTCGACACCGGCGCCAGTCTCGTCTTCAAGGTCAGCAAGACCAACGGCGACCTGACCTCGCTCATCTACAAGGGCACCGAGTACCAGGGCTACGGCGGCAAGAACTCGCACGTCGAGTCCGGCCTCGGCACCTCCACGGTGACGATCAAGCAGTCCGGTTCGACGATCCTGGTCTCCGTCGCGTACGGCACGCTGAAGCACTACTACGCGGCCCGCAGCGGCGAGAACAACGTCTACCTGTGGACGAACAAGGCGGACGACTCGGTCTCCGCCACCCGCTACATCGTGCGCGTCAAGGCCGGCATGTTCCTCAACGACGCCCCCGACTCCTACACCTACGCGCCCACCACCATCGAGGCCTCGGACGTGTTCGCGAAGTCCGACGGCCAGACCCGCTCGAAGCACTACTCGAAGCTGAGGGTCGTCGACTACGACTACATCGGCTGGAGTTCGGGCGGCGTGGGCCTGTACGTCGTGCGCTCCAACCACGAGAAGGCCTCCGGCGGCCCCTTCTACCGCTCGCTGCTGCGCCACCAGAGCGCGGACGGCGGCGGTTTGTACGAGATCCTGTACTACGGCGAGAACCAGACGGAGGCCCAGCGCTTCGGCCTGCAGGGCCCCTATGTCATCGCCTTCACGGACGGCGGAGCCCCCTCGTCCGCGCTGTACCACGCCAACATGGACACCTCGTGGGCCGACTCGCTCGGCATCTCCGGGTACGTGCCGGCGAGCGGGCGCGGCCGGGTCGCGGGGGTGGGCATCGGCGGCCGGAACACGGCGTACCCGTACACCGTCGGGCTCGCCAACTCGGCGGCCCAGTACTGGGGTTCGGCGCGCTCCTCGGACGGATACTTCTCGATCGCCGGGGTGCTGCCGGGGACGTACACGCTGACCGTCTTCAAGGGCGAACTCGCCGTGTACACCACCTCCGTGACCGTCTCCGCGGGCGCGACGACCACGCTCAACACGATCACGGTCCCGTCCTCCAACGACCCCGGCAACGCGACCGCGATCTGGCGCATCGGCGACTGGAACGGCACGCCCGCCGGATTCAAGAACGCCGACCTGATGACGTACGCGCACCCGTCCGACGTCCGGGCCGCCTCCTGGACCGGCAACGTGGTGATCGGCAGCGGCACCGAGACCTCCGCCTTCCCCTGCTACCTGTGGAAGGACGTCAACAGCGGCATCGTCGTGTACTTCCGGCTGACGGCCGCGCAGGCCGCCGCCGCACACACCCTGCGCATCGGTGTGACGACGGCCTACGCCAACGGCCGGCCGCAGATCGTCGTGAACGACGCCTGGACCTCCGCCGTCCCCTCGCCGCCCGCCCAGCCGAGCACCCGGTCGCTGACCGTCGGCTCCTACCGGGGCAACAACCACACGTTCACCTACAGCGTCCCGGCGTCCGCGTGGCTGACGGACACCAGCGCGTACAACACGCTGAAGATCTACGTGGCGAGCGGCTCGGGTTCGACGTCCTTCCTCAGCGCGGGCACGTCGATCGACGCGATCGACCTGCTGGCCTGATCTCAGGACCCGCGCGTCCACTGCTGGTTGGTGCCGCCGTTGCAGGTGTACGTGATGATCGCGGCGGAGTTGGCGGTGGACGCGCCGGACACGTCCAGGCACTCGCCGCTCGCGCGGGACTTGATGTTCACGTACGACCCGGACGCGACGACCGACCACTGCTGGGCGGTGGCCGAGGCGTCGCAGTCCTCCTGGGTGACGGTGGCGGCGTTCTCCTGCACGCACAGGGAGCTGTGCCGGGTCATGAGCTGGTAGTAGCCGCCGCCGAGGGACTTGAACCAGTACTTCTGGTTGTTGCCGCCGTTGCAGTCGTACTGCTTGATCTGGGCGCCCTGCCACTGCGACTGGCTGGTGACGTCGGCGCACCTGCCGCTGTGCCGCGCGACCAGCGTCTCGTACACGGCGCTCGTCCCGCCGACCGTGCCGGCGGCGGTGTCCACGGTGACCTCCGGGTACCAGGACATGGACATGGTGGTGGAGGTCGGGAAGGTCAGCGGCAGCCACACGTAGCGGGAGTCGTCGACGGTGCCGCCGAAGGAGTCGCCCCAGCGGTCGCCCAGGTAGAGGTACGAGGTGCCCGCCGCACCCTGCACGGGCAGGACGTACGCGGTCTGCGAGCCGTAGGCGGTGGAGTCGCCGACGTTCGTCATCGCGGTCCACGGGCCGGACGGGCTGGTCGCGGTGGCGTACTGCTGCTGGTTGGGGCTCCAGCCGGTCGCGCCCGAGGTGAGCATGAAGTACACGCCGTTCCGCTTGAACAGCGCCGGCGCCTCGCGGTGGCCGCCCGCCCACGGGTTGGCGACGAGGCCGGCGATGCCGGTGTAGTCGGCGGTGAGGCGGTAGATGTGCAGGTCGTAGTTCTCGTTGGTGGCGGACACCAGGTAGCCGGTGCCGTCGCTGTCGACGAAGGTCGTGAGGTCGCGGGACATGTACTGGCCGAGGGGCCGGAAGCTGCCCCGGTAGGTGTAGGCGCCGTCGACGGTGGCGGAGACGGCGACGGCGGCGCGGGCCTCGCTGTAGTCGGTGCCGTTCTCCTTGTGCATCCACATCACGAACTGGCCGGTGGAGGCGTTGTACATGACCTTGGGCCGCTCGATGTAGGCGGTGGCCAGCTCCGCGGCGCCGGACTGGGTCAGGACGTGGTTCCTGAACTCCCAGGTCTTCAGGTCGGTGGAGCGGTAGGCGTCCACGGAGCGGAAGGTGTTGTCGGCGTTGCGGTTCTCACCGAACCAGTAGTAGTAGGAGCCGACCTTGATGACGCCGCCGCCGTGGGCGTGCACGGCGTTGCCCGAAGTGTCGGTGAACTGCGTGCCGTTGGTGATCGTCTGGGTCGCGGCCCGGGCGGGCCCGGCGGTCACCAGGGCGCCCGCCAGCCCCAGCCAGAGGGCGAGCAGGACCGCGTACGCGCGTCGCATCTCAGGCTCCTTCCTGCGCGAGGCCGGCCGCCGTGTCGGCGACGGGGACGCCGAAGTCGGGGGTGCCGTCGGGTTTCCAGCCGAGCGGCTGGACGCGGGTGTGGCGGTTGGGGTCGTTCAGCGGATCGCCGGTGATCTCCTTGTACTGGCGGGCGTGGTAGACGAGGACGTCGGTGCGGCCGTCCTCGGCGACCGTGAAGCAGTTGTGGCCGGGGCCGTACTGCCGGGTGGTGTCATTGCTGGTGAAGACCGGCGTCGGCGACTTGGTCCAGTTCGCCGGGTCCATGAGGTCGGCGTCCGCGTCGACGGTGAGCAGGCCCAGGCAGTAGTGCCAGTCGGTGGCGCTGGCCGAGTACGACATGAACAGGCGGCCGTCGCGCTTGACGACCGCGGGCCCCTCGTTGACCTTGTAGCCGACGCACTCCCAGTCATACTCCGGTGTGGACAGCCGTACTTGGGGTCCCTTGAGGGTCCAGGGGTTCTCCATCTCGGACAGCCACAGGGCGGTGTTGTTGTCCATGCCGGGCTCGTGCTGGGCCCAGGCGAGGTAGCGGGTGCCGCGGTGGGTGAAGGTGGTGGCGTCGAGCGAGAACGTCTCCCAGGCGGTCTTGATCTGCCCCTTCTCCACCCAGGTCCCGCGCAGCGGGTCGGGGTCGGCGTTCTCCAGGACCCAGATGCGGATGTCCCACACGCTCTCGGCGGGCGCGGAGGCGAAGTAGATGTACCACTTGCCGCCGATGCGGTGGATCTCCGGCGCCCAGATGTGGGCGCCCATCACGCCGGTGGCGTGCTTGGTCCAGATGACCGACTCGGCCGCGGTGGCGAGGCCGTTCAGCGTCGGCGAGCGGCGCAGCACGATGCGGTCGTACTCGGGGACGGTGGCGGTGAAGTAGTACTGGCCGTCCGCGTGGCGGTGGATGTGCGGGTCGGCGCGCTGCCGGACCAGCGGATTCAGGTAGGGGGCCGCGGCCTGCGGCCCCCGGGCGGGGGCACCGGCAGCGGAAGCGGCGGTGGCGGGGATCGCCGGGGTGACCGCCAGGGCGCCCGCGGCGAGCGCGGCTCCCTTCAGGACGAGTCGGCGGCTGGGGACTTGCGGCAGGTCGTCGTCGCGGCTCATGCGGCTGCCTCTCGTGGGGGGAGGTGGACGGTGGCCGGTCCGGCCAGGGGCGTCAGGACGCCGGACGCCCGACATTCGACGTCGGAAGTTCGATATTTCAAACGTCATCTGTCATCACGAACGCGGAAAAGGTATGGGTGTGGGAGGAGGAGGTCAACGGGTTGGACGGGATGAACAGAGAGCGCTTTCGCGTCCCCCGCCCTAGCCGAGGCGCCCGCTCGGCGCCTCCGGGAACCCGAGCCGGGGCGCCAGCGCACGCGCCTCGGCCGCCCAGCCGGCGAGGAAGGCGAGCGCCGCCCCGCGCTCGCGGTAGCGGCGTTCGGCGGAGACCTTCCGGGCGCCGCCGTAGTCCAGCTGCTCCTCCCCCGCGCGGGCCAGCATCAGCGCGGTGAGCCAGTCGTACTTCACGGCGGAGGCGCACACCGCGAGCCGGACGAGCCGCTCCTCACCGCGCCAGCCGCTCTCGCGCAGCCCGTGCAGGTATGCCGCGTAGGCCGCCGCGGCGTACTCGGGCAGGCGGGCGGCCGGGACGAACAGGTCGAAGACCGAGTCCGGGAGGTAGTTGCCGAGGTCCTCGCCGAGCGCGCCGTCGCCGGTGAACGCCCAGTCGAACAGGACGCCGTCCGGGCCGTGCGAGCGGAGGTTGGCGGGCCACTGGTCGAGGTGGCTCAGGGAGCGGGGCAGCGACTCCATGATCTGCAGGAACCATTCGCGGTCGTGGTGCAGCCGGACCATGTCATGGCGCAGCCCCGCCGGGAAGTGGTCGCGGATCAGGGGCTGTTGCCAGGCCTCGGGGTCGTCGAGGAGTTCCTGGCCCAGGGTGTTGCCGCTGATGTACTCGCGCAGGAACCGCCGGGACAGCCACGGCCGGTCCGCCGCCCGCTCCTCCCTCCGCGCGGCGCCCTGCGCGGCGCCGAGCCGGCGGGCGTGCTCGACGTGCCGGGCGACCGGCCAGGAGGTCGCCGGCTCGCCCTGTACGTCCTCCAGCCACAACGCGACGTCCCCGTCGGCCCGTTCCACGAGCGCGAGCAGCCGGGGCGCGCGGATGCCGTACGGCGCCCAGACCCGCGCGAGGCCGGACTCGTAGACGTGCGCCTCGCGCCGCCAGTAGTTCCAGTGCCGCGGGTCGTCCGAGGCCGCCCAGTGCCCGGTGTCCCCCTGCCCCCGCCGGGTGAGCACCTTCAGCACCGCCGAGCGTCCACCGGCGACGACCCGCCAGACGCCCGCGGTGACGCCGTTCTTGGGGTTGTGGACCAAGGGTTCACAACGGGGTGCGCCGGCGCCGAGGACATCGCGTGCCTCGGCTTCGGGGTACGCGGTTTCGGGCATCCGTCGAGATTAGCCGGGGGCGGATGCCGGAGGCCGCTCACCCGCGTCTCGGCGTCCTCGGCACCGGGGCGCGCGACGGCGCCGATCATCGCCGGGCGACACCGGCGATGCCCTCGGGACCGCCGGCCGACGGGGCGAACATCCGGATGGCGGCCCGGCCGGCCCGGCCCTCACGCGTCGGC
The DNA here is from genome assembly GCF_040641355.1 of Streptomyces sp. NPDC020996. Classification (NCBI taxonomy): domain Bacteria; kingdom Bacillati; phylum Actinomycetota; class Actinomycetes; order Kitasatosporales; family Streptomycetaceae; genus Streptomyces; species Streptomyces sp. NPDC020996. The sequence continues at coordinate 84,195 of NZ_JBFADM010000002.1, read as the reverse complement.
GCGGGCGGACGCGGTCCAGCAGGCGCGGGTGTTCAGGCGGTCTCCTCGGCCGTCGCCTCCTCCTGCCGTCCCCGCAGCCAGACGTACACCGGGATGCCCGCGAAGAGGAACAGCACGCCCTGGTAGACGGCCGCGTAACCGGCGCCCGCGATCAGCCAGAAGGAGAATCCGAAGGAGAGGCCGGCGACGACCAGGTCGCGGGCGAGGCCGGCCGGGCGGACGCGGGCGCGGGAGCCCCGGGCGAGCCAGTACAGCTGCGCGGCGGCCGACAGCAGGTACGGCACGCAGCCGGTGAAGGTGGTGATCAGGACGAGGACGCGGAAGGTGGTGTCCGGGCCCGCCGTGTAGTTGAGGCCGATCAGGAGGGTGCCGAGGACGGCCACCGCCCACACCCCGAAGCCGGGCACGCCGCCCTTGCCCACCTTGGCGAAGGGCTTCGGGAACAGGCCGTCGCGGGCGGCCGCGTACGGCATCTGCGCGGCCAGCAGGATCCAGCCGTTGAGGCAGCCGGTGATCGAGGCGACGGCGACGAGCGCGATGGCGGTGCCGCCCCAGGAGCCGCCGGTGATCGCGTTCACCGCGTCGGCGAACGGGGCCCCGGAGCCGGCCAGTTCGTCGTGCGGGACGAGACCGAAGACGGCGACCGTGCCGAGGAGGTAGACGAGGGCGGAGCCGAGGGTGCCGAGGACGCTCGCCCGGCCGACGGTGCGCTCGGCGTCCTCGACCTCGCCCGCGCTCACCGCGGCCGACTCGACGCCGAGGAAGCTGTACAGCAGCAGCGCGGCCGAGGCGGCCAGCGCGCCGGAGACGCTCTGGCCGGAGGCGTTGAACGGGCCGAAGTTGTCCGTGTCGACGAAGAACAGGCCGACCGTGGCGACCAGCAGCAACGGAACGAACTTCAGGACCGTGGAGACGACCTGGACCGCGCCGACCCAGCGGGTCCCGGCGAAGTTCGCGGCCGCCGGCAGCCACAGCGCGGCGAGGGCGACGACAGCCTCCAGGACGTGGTTGCCGTGCAGGGGTATCAGGACGTCGACGTACCCGACGACCGCGACGGCGAGGGCGGCGATGCTGACCCAGCACATCGTCCAGTACGACCACGCGGACAGGAATCCGGCGAAGGGACCGAAGGCGTCGCGCGGGTAGACGTACAGGCCGCCGGTGACCGGGCTGCGGCGGGCCAGCTTCCCGAAGAGCAGGGCGAGCAGGACGGCCGCGAAGGACAGCACCACGAAGGCGAGCAGGCTGACCGTGCCGTACGGGGCGACGGCGGCGGGCAGCGCGAAGATGCCGCCGCCGATGATGTTGCCCATGACCAGCGCGGTTGCGGCGGCGAGGCCGAAGGTGCGGCGGCGCGGGGCGGCCTGGGCGGCTTCGGGCGCGTCGGAAGCCGTCGGCGCCTCGGGGGCTGAGGTGGGTGACGTGGCTGAGGTGGGAGAGGTGGCTGACCGCCGGGACGGTTCGTTCGCCTCGGCGGGCTTGGTGGCAGGCATGGCGGTTCCCTGGGGAGGGGGACGGGGAGGGCCTGATCGTAACGCCGCATCCCACATGGTGGGCGATCTGTTCACTTACTGGACACACGCGGTTGCCGCGCACCTCTTCGACTAGCGTCGGGGCATGACCAGCACCATCCCGTCCTCCCTCGCCGAGGCCATCTCCGCCGGCCGAACCGTCGTCCTCGACGGCGGCATGTCCAACCAGCTCGAGTCCGCCGGGCACGACCTGAGCGACGAGCTGTGGTCGGCGCGGCTGCTCGCCGAGCGTCCCGAAGCGGTGACCGAGGCGCACCTCGCCTACTTCCGCGCGGGCGCCGACGTCGCGATCACCGCGAGCTACCAGGCCACCTTCGAGGGGTTCGGGAAACGCGGCATCGGGCGGGACAGGGCGGCCGAACTGCTCGCCCTCAGCGTGGAGTCGGCCCGTGAGGCGGCGCGGCGGGCGGACGCCGGGCGCCCGCTGTGGGTGGCGGCCTCGGTCGGCCCGTACGGCGCGATGCTCGCGGACGGCTCCGAGTACCGCGGCCGGTACGGGCTGAGCGTGGCCGAGCTGGAGGCGTTCCACCGCCCGCGCATCGAGGTGCTGGCCGCGGCCGGTCCCGACGTGCTCGCGCTGGAGACGGTGCCGGACGCCGACGAGGCCGCGGCGCTGCTGCGGGCGGTGCGCGGGCTCGGGGTGCCGGTGTGGCTGTCGTACAGCGTGGACGGCGACCGCACCCGCGCCGGGCAGCCCCTGGAGGAGGCGTTCGCCCTCGCCGCCGACGTGGACGAGGTGATCGCGGTCGGCGTCAACTGCTGCGCCCCGCAGGACGTGGCCGCCGCCGTCGCCACGGCCGTCCGGGTCACCGGCAGACCCGCCGTCGCCTACCCCAACAGCGGCGAGTCGTGGGACGCCGCGGCCCGCTCCTGGAAGGGCGACTCCACCTTCTCCGCCGATCAGGTGAGGGGCTGGCGGGAGGCCGGGGCGCGGCTCATCGGGGGGTGCTGCCGGGTGGGCCCGGAGGCGATCGCGGGCATCGCGGCAACGCTGCGGACGGCCTGACGGGTCACCGGTCACGCGGTACTGGTCGCGCGGGTCACCGGTCGCGGGTCACCGGTCGCGGGTGACCAGTCGCGGGTGACCGGTCGCGGGTGACCAGTCGCGGGTGACCAGTCGCGGGTGACCAGTCGCGGGTGACCAGTCGCGGGTGACCAGTCGCGGGTGACCGGTCGCGGGTGACCGGTCGCGGGTCATCAGCCACCGGTCGCAGGTCGCGGGTCGCGGGTCGCGGCAGTCAACGGACGCTGGTCGCCGGCGGCTGGTCGCCAACGGCCACAGCTGGTCGCCGGCGGCTACCGCTCGTCACGGACGGACATGGCTGGTCGCCGGCGGCTACAACTGGTCGCCGGACACCTGCGGCCGGGGCGCCGGACACCTGCGGCCGGGGCGCCGGACACCTGCGGCCGGGGCCGGCCTCCCCGGCGCCCGGCCCGGCCGTCTCCGGCCCGCTACGGGCGGCCTGACCGGTCACCGGTCCGCCGAGCCGCGGCGGCTGGTCACCGGCCGCCACAGCTCGTCGCCGACGGCCGGTCACTGTTCACCGGCGGTCACTGTTCACCGGTCGCCGACGGCCGGTCACCGGTCACCGCGGCGGCGTGAGCCACCCCGGCGGCCCCCACCACCGCCCCAACCGCCACCCCAACCGCCCTCACGGCCGCCGGACGGTCCCCGGCAGCCGCAGCCGTCGTACGGCCGACCGCGGCTCCGGGTCCCGGGCGGGCGAGCCGTCGGCGGAGGCTGCCGCCATCGCGGGAGCCCGCGACAGGCCCCGCGAGGGACCGTCCGCGGGGCCGGTCCACAGTGCCAGCGCCGCGTCCCGCGGGCCGTACGCGGTGTGCGGCTCGCCCGCGCCGAAGACCCGCACCGGGTGCGAGGCGTCCCAGGGCTGCCAGCCGGGGTCGCCGTCGGTCGCGAAGCGCACCCAGGCGCCGTGCATCGCGTCGGCGAGATCCTGCGGCGCGCCCTCGCCCGCCAGCCTGGCCGACTCGGGCACGTGGCCGGTGTCGAAGACGAAGCCGAGTTCCAGCGCGTGGCAGGCGCCCAGGCCGGGCAGCAGCGAGGGCCAGGCGAACTCGTAGAGGTACGACGTTCCCGTCCGGGCGTCGGCCAGCCGCTGCAGCGGGCCGCGCAGCAGGTGATCGGTGACCATCTGGCCGACGATCTCGGCGGCGCCGGCGTCCGGGTACAGGGCCCGGTAGCCGCGGGGCACCTCGGCGCCGCAGCGACAGCGGGCCATCGCGCCGGCCAGGGCGACCGCGCCGAGCCGGTCGACGCGTTCCAGCAGCCCGCCGGGCACCAGCCACAGCCGGTACTCGTCGCTCGTCCAGCCCATCAGGAGTTCGACGCCGGCCGCCGCCTCGCCGGCCGCCAACGCCTGAAGGGGGTCGCCGGGGACGACGTCCCCGTCGACGACGATGCCGAAGGCGGGGCCGCCGAGCACGGGGCTGCTGAGCCGGCCGACCTCGCCCTGGGTGCGCAGCAGCAGGTCGCGGTCGACCTCGGCGAAGGCGGCCGCGGTGGCCGGGACCTTCAGCCGGGTCGCCATGCGGCGCACCATCCGCCGTACCTTGTCCCGGTCGGAGGTCTCCGGCGGGCCGCTCTGCAGCACGGCGCGCCGCACGAGCCCCTGTGCCTGCGGGGCGGCGAGCAGGGCGCCGACGCTGATCGCGCCGGCCGACTGTCCGGCCAGGGTGATGCGGCCGGGGTCGCCGCCGAAGGCCTCGATCGACTCGTGCACCCACTTCAGCGCGGCGACCTGGTCGCGCAGGCCGGGGTTGGCGGGGGCGTCCGGGAAGAGGCCGTAGCCCTCGACGCCCAGCCGGTAGTTGACCGAGACGAAGACCACGCCGTCGCGCGCGAAGGTGCGGCCGTCGTAGACCGGCACGGCGGAGGATCCCCTGGTCAGGGCGCCGCCGTGCAGCCACACCAGCACCGGAAGCCGTGCGCCGGGGCCCGGCTCGGGGGTCCAGACGTTGAGGTTCAGGCAGTCGTCGCCGGGCACGACCGGGTCGGACAGGTACTTCTGGAAGGCTTCGGAGTACGGCGGTTTCGGCGGCGTCGGCCCGAAGCCGCCGGCGTCCCGCACCCCGTCCCAGGGCTCGGGCGGCACGGGCGGCCGGAACCGGCGCGGCCCGAACGGAGGCGCGGCGTACGGGATGCCCCGGAACACCGCGATCCCGTGCTCGAACCGGCCTCGCACCGCTCCGTAAGGCGTGCGCACCACGGGTCCTCCGGGGCCCTCGGGGCTCTCCGCGGGGTCCACGGATTCCACGGGGTCTGTCTGGTCTGCCGTCATCGCGCCACCAGCCTCCTCACCGCGCCACTGCACCGTGCACAACCAGAGCACCACGCCCGCGCCCGGTATTCCGGCGGAGCGGGGCATGCCCATGTCACTTCGACCGGCCGGGGTCGCCGTGAGCCGCCGGAGCCGCCAACTCCGGCCTCTTCCCGAGATCTTGTGGCGAACTTAGGGTAGGAAGCGCTTACTATCCGATGGCCCTGGGCGGGCCGGAGAGGTGGTTTCCCGATGGGCCGAACGGGGAGTGCGAGCACGTCCTCCGGTCCGACGCTGGCCGTGGTGGCCCGCGAGGCCGGAGTGTCCGTGCCGACCGCGTCCAAGGTGGTCAACGGCCGCGAGGACGTGGCTCCGGAGACCCGCCGCCGGGTCATGGAGACGCTGGACCGGCTGGGCTACGTTCGCAGACCCCGGTTCGACGCGGGGCGTGCGCCGGGCCTGGTGGACCTCGTCGTGCAGGCGCTCGACACGTCCGGGGCGGGGGCGGTGCTGCACGGGGTGGAGTCGGCGGCCCACGACGCGGGGCTGGAGGTGGTGGTCTCCGCGGGGCCGGCCCGGACGCGGGGCGGACGGCCGGAGCGCGGCTGGCTGGACAAGCTGATCGCACGTGGCTCGGCGGGGGTGCTGTGCAACCTGGCCGACCTGACCCCGTCGCAGTACGCGTGGCTGATGGAACACCGCATCCCGTTCGTGATGATCGACCCGGCGGTCGAACCGCCGTCCGGCGTGGTGTCGGTGGGCGCGGCGAACTGGCAGGGCGGTGTCACGGCGACCGAGCACCTGCTCGCCCTCGGCCACGAGCGGATCGCGGTCGTGGCGGGGCGGCGGCACACGATGTGCGGCGACGCCCGGGTCGCCGGGTACCGCTCGGCGCTCGCGTCGGCGGGGATACGGCACCGCCCCGAGTACATCCGTCACACCGGCGCCGACGAGGGCGCCGCCGGCCGCCGCGTGCTGGACCTCCTCGACCTGCCGGAGCCGCCGACGGCGGTGTTCCTCTGCTCGGACCGCATGGCGCTCGGCGTGTACGGGGCGCTGGCGGAGCGGGGCCTGCGGGTGCCCGACGACGTCAGCGTCGTCGGTTTCGGCGACCTGCCCGAGTCCCGCTGGATCGCCCCGCCGCTGACGACCGTCCGCCAGCCGTTGTCGGAGATGGCGGCGACCGCCCTCCGGCTGCTGGTCCGCATGATGGACGGCGACCGTCCGGAGAGCACCCGCACGGAGCTGTCGACCCGCCTGGTGGAACGGTCGAGCACGGCACGCCCGTCGGTCAAGAGCCACGGCACGCCCGTCGGACAGGAGCCAGGAGGCTTCCGCTGACGAGGCTCCGGCCCTATCGTCTGAGCCCGTGATCAACAACGGCGTTCCGCTGCCCCCGACGGTCTACCGGATGGCCAAGGGGCGCGTATGGGCCATGCTGGCCGGCTCCCTGGGCTTCGTCGCTCTGGGCATCGTCTTCCTGGTCGCCCACAGCACCGTGACAATGATCGTGACGGGGGCACTGACCGTGCCCTTCTTCGGGCTCTGCGCGGTGATCATCATCCAGCGCCTGCTCCGCGACCGGCCGGAGCTGGTGCTGGACGACGCGGGGGTGGACCACGTGAGCCTGGGCCGGCTCGGCTGGGACGAGATAGCCGCCGTGCGGATACGCGAACACCGGGTACGTCACACCTCGCACCGGTTCATCGAGCTGGTGCTGCACGACCCGGACGCCTATCTGGCCCGAGCGCCCGGGCTCGTCCGCCGCACCGCGGCCATGAACGCACGCCTCGGCTTCGGTCCGGCCAACATGGCCACGAACACCCTGTCGGTGCCGCCCGAGGCGGTCCTGGACGCGATGCGGCGCCACCGCCCCGGACTCGCGATACTGGACTGAGCGCGCCCGCCGGCCACCGGCCGGACGCATCGACCACGAACGAGCAGGGCATCCGCCGGGGCGGACGCCCTGCTCGCGGTCGCGGCCCGGCCTCGACCGGGCCCTCGCGTCACCTTCGCCAGAACAGGTGGTGCGTCACGCCGCTCGGGCTGGGCACGACCTCCAGGTGGAAGCGGTCGAGCAGTTCATCGGGGGACTCCCAGAGCCGCAGGCCGGACCCGAGCTCCACCGGCGCGACCGCCACGTGCATGGTGTCGACGAGGCCGGCGTCGAGGAACTGCCGGACGGTGGTGACCCCGCCGCCGAGCCGGACGTCCTTGCCCCGCGCGGCTTCCCGCGCCCGTTCGAGCACCGTGGCCGGGTCGCCGTCGACGAAGTGGAAGGTGGTGTCGGAGAGCGTGAACGACGGACGCGGGTGGTGGGTCATGACGAACACCGGCGTGCGGAACGGCGGCTCCTCCCCCCACCAGCCGCGCCACTCATGGTCCTGCCAGGGCCCGCGCTGCGGCCCGAACTTGTTGCGGCCCATGATCTCGGCACCGATGTTGCGGGCGAAGTCCCGCGTGAAGTAGTCGTCGAGGCCCCGGCTCCCCCCGGAATCCGTACGCATGGGCCAACTCGCCGTCGCTCCGGCCCAGGCGAACAGCCTCTCGGGACGGACGTGGCCGAACGGCCGCTCTAGACTCTGGTCCTCACCGGCACCGATTCCGTCACTCGAGACGCTGAAGTTCATGACTCTCAGCAGTTGATCCATGTGCTTCCTCGTGTCTCCTCGTCAGGCGTCGGACACCATGACGTCGAACGGGACGCGGCCGGATCGACAGCGACACGCGACTTTCACCCACCCTGCCGCGGCTCTCGTCGTTCCCCGCCGATACCGGGGAGGTAATGGCACCGGGCTGTCGGCCCCCACGAGGATGCCGGTCACGCGCTCTCCGTCAGCCGCGCCGCCCACCCGATGCCGCCCCGCAGGTGGGCGAGGAAGTCAGGGTCGGCGTAGGCGTCGGCGGCGTGGCCGAGAGCCGTGTAGAAGACGCGTCCCCGGCCCTGCTCCCGGCACCACGCCAGCGGATGGTCGTCACCCATGCGTCCGCCGTCGTACGACGACTCGTCGGCGCGCAGCAGAATCCGTGCCGTGCCGCGCGGGTTGGAGCGGAAGTCGTACCACTCGTCGGTGAACTCCCAGACGGAGGACAGGTGTCGGGTGGCCGGATGGCCACGCTCCTCCACGATCACCCGGCCCGGCTGGTGGTCCGGGTGCCGGTCGAACCGGGCCCCGAGGAGTTCGCCGTAGTACGGCCAGCCGTACTCCGTGCAGGCCGCCGCGTGCACCCCGGCGAACCCGCCGCCCGCCTCGACGTACCCGGCCAGCCGCTGCCGCCCGGCCGGGGTGAGGATGTCCCCGCTGGTGGAGAGGAACACGACGGCCGCGTACGCCTCCAACGGCCCTTCCAGAGCGGCGGGATCCTCGGTGTGCTCCACCTCGAAACCACCCAGCGCCCGCACGGCGGCGACGGCGGCCGGAATGGAGTCATGCCGGTAGCCGGCGGTACGCGTATGAACCAGAAGCCGGGACGCCATACCCGAGCCTAGGCGAGGGCCGTACCGGCATCGGTCGCCGTGAGGCGGATGGCGTGCTTTGGGGCCGGGGTCACTTCAGTTCCATGAGGATGTCGGCGCGGGCGTAATAGTCGGCCACCGGGAGGCGGTCGCGGGTGATTCTGACGAAGCCTGCCTCCTCGTACAGGTGGACGGCGGGGGCCAGCTTGTTGTTCGTGCCGAGGAACAGCCGGGCCGCACCGAGCGCCCGGGCACGGTCGATCGCTGCGGCTATGAGCCGGCGGCCCGATGCCGCGGCCCTGCGCGGCGGGGGCCACGGCCATCTTCGCCAGCTCGAACACGGTGTCCGGATGGACCAACAGCGCGATGCATCCGACCACGGCACCGCTGCCCCGCTCACGCGCCAGGAGCACATCGCCGCCCGGGCCCACGATGCGGCCGAACGGATCTCCGAGAACCGCGCGGTCCTCATCCTGGAGGGTGAACAGGCGGGAGATCCACTCCTCGTTCAACGCGCGGAACGCGTCCGCATCACCTTGTGAGGCGATCGAGGAGACCACGGCAGGAGGAGAGGGGTACGGCACGGGGCGGACTTCCCTTCGAGTGTGGCTTCCCGCCAGCCTCCGGCCCCGCTCACCCATATGTCCAATACCGGCATCAGCCCGTATCGATAAGCTTGAGATATGGATCAGCGTGTCGAGCTCCGCCACCTGCGGTACTTTCTGGCCGTGGCCGAGGAACTCCACTTCGGCCGTGCCGCGCAGCGGCTGAACATCGCTCAGCCCGCCCTTTCCCAGCAGATCAGGCAGCTCGAAAAGGCGGTCGGTGTGGAGCTGTTCCGGCGGACCTCGCGAAGCGTCCGCCTCACAGACGCGGGAGCGGCGTTCCGGCCCCGGGCGAGGGACCTGCTGGGCCGGCTGGCGGCCGACCTCGACGAGGCCGGCCGTGTCGGGCGCGGCGAGGCCGGTCGCCTGGACGTCGCCTTCATCACCTCCGCCGCCGCGATCGTCAGCGAACGGCTCCGTGAATTCTCCCGCTGCCGCCCGGACGTCCAGGTCAAACTGCACGACGGCTTCACGGTCGAGGTCCTGGCGGCGCTGGAGCGGGGCACCGCGGACATCGGGATCGTGCGGGATGCCGAGGAGCGGGACGACATCGACCTCTCGCTGCTGGCGACGGAACGGTTCGTCGCCGTCGTCCCCGCAGACCACCCCGCCGCGACGGCCGATCGTACGGAGGCGACGGCACTGGCCGCCGACCCGCTGATCCTTTTCCCGCGGACAGCGGGAGCCCAGGCGTTCGACGTGAACACACGGCCGTTGCGGGACGCCGGCATCGACGTCCGGGTCGCGCAGGAGTGCTCGGACTGGCACACCATCGTCATGCTCGTCGCCGCCGGCCTCGGCGTCACCATCGCCCCCTACAGCGTCACGACACTGCTCCCCGCGGGCGCCCGACGTCTCGAACTCGACGGGCCTCCCACCAGGAGCAGGGTCTTCATGGCCACCCGCCGAGGAGACGACCGTCCCCTCGTACAAGCCTTCATCGCGGCATCCGAGGCCGTGGCCGGCCGCCGCTAGATCAGACGGATGCCGTCCTGCCCTGGTGGGGCATGTTCCAGCCTTCGGCGAGTCGCGACGGGTGAACGTTGTGTCCGCCGCCGAAGAACTCGCAGAACTTCATGATCAGCGGGTCCCATCCGAGCGGGTCCACGTAATGCGTCCCCGGGATGACCAGTTCTTCCTCGACATGCGCGCGCAGGACCTCGGCCTGGAAGGCGGTGGCGTGCGGAGTGGGGGTGCCGAAGGGATGGGCCGCGACGACCCTGCACTCCAGCTGGACCGGACATTCCGCGACCCGCGGGGCCCGGACCAGGTCCGATGCCTGCTCGGTCAGCCCTGCGGCGGCGAACTTGTCCGGCACGTACCGGTAGCCCTGCTTCATCTTGAAGTCCGGCACCTCCCGCCTGCCCGTGGTGAGCGCGATCCGGTCCACGGCGTCGACCATCGCCGACGAAGGCAGGTTGAGCACGCATTCACCGTCCCGCAGGAGGTTCGCCGTGGTCTGGCCGCTGTTGCCGAGCCCGAGCATGCAGGACTGGCCCAGCCACCACGCGGACGACATCGGCGCGAGGTTCGCCGTGCCGTCTTCGTTGCGGGAACTGATCAGCACCACCGGGGTCCCGAAGTACAGGACCTTGAGGCCAGGGACGACGTGCATGGGCTGCGCCTTTCGCGAAGTGCCGGATGACAGACCCGCGATGAGGAACACGAGCCATGCCTGACTCTCCCCGTAGCGGGACCACCTTCGCTGGCGGCAATGCGACATCGCGTTATGGCGGAGTCCCCCTGTTATCGTGCGCCCGTGTCATCGATCAGGCAGGTCCAGGTCACCTTCGACTGCGCGGACCCTGAGCGCGTCGCCCGCTTCTGGTGCGAGGTGCTGGGGTACGTCGTATCGCCCCCGCCGACGGGGTTCGCCACGTGGGCGGATTTCAACCGCTCCCGGTTTCCCGAGGATGAGGGTTCATGGTTCGCCTGCGGTGACCCCTCAGGTGTGGGCCCGCGACTGTTCTTCCAGCGCGTTCCCGAAGGCAAGGTCGTCAAGAACCGGGTGCATCTCGACGTGCGGGTCGGCACCGGGCTCGTAGGTGACGAGCGCCTGGCCGCGCTCGAAGCCGAGTGCGCACGACTGCTCCCGCTCGGCGCGGTACGCGTGCGACTGCTGTACGACGGCACCGATTCGTGCATGGTGATGCAGGACATCGAGGGCAACGAGTTCTGCCTCGACTGAGCGTCCGTCCCCCGCGGACGTGCGTCAGACGTGCGCCCTGACTTGCCGCACTGCATGTGACCACAGTCGACGACGGTGAGCGTGTCGTACCAGGTGACGTCGATCTCGGCATCGACGCCGCCGGGGAGCCCCGGGGGCCAGGTCCTGCACGATCGACGCGGCACGTTCAGCCGCGGCCTGTTCCGGCTGCCAGTACGGGTCGGTCGGAATGACGGAGAGGACATCGTCACTCACGGGCTCGCTCGATTCGTCTGGTCCTGGGCCCATGCCTCGACGCCCGAGCTTCCGACGGCAGCGCTTGGTCGGCCTTGTCCGGAATGGTGCAGCGGATCCTGCGGCGGCGCAGGCAGGCCCGGGGTCTTACGGGGAGACGGACGCCGATCACTCGCTCCTTCTTGCGGTCGTGGGGATGTCCAGGCCTTCACTGGCCGTCGGCGATCCGCCCGTGGTGTGCGGATTCGGACGCAGGCCGTCGAGCAGGATGCGGATCAGGGCGCCGGGGAAGTCCGGGCCGTTGTCGATGCCGGCGAGCGCGACGAGGCCGTCGAGGATCTGTCCGAGAGAGACGTCGTCGCGTACTTCTCCGCTGCGTTGCGCGGCGCGGAAAAGGGGTTCGCCGGCCGCGATTGTGCGGGAGCGGCTGGCGCGGAGGATGGGGGTGCCATTGGCGGATTCGGAGAGGAGGACGGAGGCGAGAGGTCCTTTGCGGGCGCCGATGGCGTGGAAGCGCATGAGCCAGGCGAAGAAGGCCTCGCCAGGCGTGTCGCCACTGACGGATTCGGCGGCTCGGCACATGTCGTCGACGGTGTGACGGAAGAGTTCCTCAACCAGTTCGAGTCTGCCGGGGAAGTTGCGGTAGAGCGTGGCCATGCCGACGCCGGCACGTCGGGCGATCTCGGCCATCGACGGTGCGGCACCGGGTTCGGCGAAGGCCTCGCGGGCGACCGCGATGATCTTCGACCGGTTGCGCTCGGCGTCGGCACGTCGGGCAGGTGCGGGCTCAGCGCTCACGGCGGATGCTTCCTTCCTTCGGCGTCCAGAACCTCAGCGTACCGGACACCCTTCTCACTTCCTCTTGCAACCGGATAGCCTGTCCGTTACGTTAACCGGACAGGCAATCCGTTTATGACGGGTCTGCTGATCAGGGCACCAGGAGAGGAACAACCATGACTGCAACTGTGAGCGTCCCGCCCGTCGCCGACACCGCGCGCCGTGACATCCCCGCGTTCGTACGGGCCGGGGAGCGGTTGATGTGGATCGGAGGCCGACAGGTCGCCGCAGTCTCCGGACGAACGCTGCCGAACACCGACCCGGCCACCGAGGATGCGCTGGCCGGTGTGCCGCGCGGCGAGGCAGCCGACGTCGACGCCGCGGTGCACGCCGCGCGCGCGGCGTTCACCGATCCCGCCTGGGCGGAAATGAGCCCCGACCGGCGTGGCCGGATCCTGAACCAGGTCGCCGACGTCATCGAGGAGCACGCCGACGAACTGGCCACCATCGACTCGGTCAACATGGGCGCACCCCGCACGCTGACCGCACACATGCTGGCCGAGGCGAGTGAGGTCTTCCGCTACTACGCGGGCTGGCCCACCAAGCTGTCCGGCGTGAGTGTTCCCGCAGGCAAGGACCGCATGGCCTACACCCGCAAGGAGCCCCTCGGTGTCGTCGGCATCATCTGGGGCTGGAACGGTCCGATGGGCCAACTGCCCGGCAAGCTCGCCCCGGCCCTGGCCGCCGGTAACACCGTCGTGCTCAAACCGGCCGAGACCGCCTCGCTGAGCACGCTGCGCCTGGCCGAGCTGCTGGCCGGCACCGACCTGCCGGCCGGTGTCGTGAACGTCGTCACCGGCCTGGGCGCCGAGGCGGGCCAGGCGCTGGTCGCGCACCCCGGTGTCGCGAAGATCGCCTTCACCGGGTCGACCGCGACCGGCAAGCTGGTCCGGCGCCAGGCCACCGACACGCTCAAGCGCGTCACCCTCGAACTGGGCGGAAAGTCGCCGTCGGTCGTCTTCGCCGACGCCGACCTCGACGTCGCGGCCCGCGGCGTGGCGGCCGGCTTCCTGGGTAACGCGGGCCAGGTCTGCGTCGCCGGATCGCGGGTGTTCGTCGAGGAGAGCATCCGCGAGGACTTCGTCGAGAAGTTGCTGAAGATCATGGAGATGTTCACCCCGGGCGACCCGCTGACCCAGGGCACGCTGGTGGGACCGCTCTCCACCAAGGCGCAGTTCGACCGGGTCAGCTCCTACCTCGACATCGCCCGCGAGGAGGGCGCGAACGTGGTGACCGGCGGCGGGCGCTTCGGTGACCACGGATACTTCTTCGCCCCCACCCTCCTCGACGACGTCCGCCCCGACATGCGCGTCGTCCGCGAGGAGGTCTTCGGCCCCGTCGGCGTGATCACCACCTTCACCGACATCGACGACGCCATCGCCCAGGCCAACGACACCGACTACGGACTGGCCGCCTCCGTGTGGACCACCAACCTCACCACCGCACACCGCATGGCCGCAGCCATCGAGGCCGGCACCGTCTGGATCAACACCTGGGCCGAGATGAGCACCGGCAACCTCCCCTTCGGCGGTTACAAGCAGTCCGGCCTGGGCCGCGAAGGCGGCCTGGAAGGACTCGACGCCTACACCCAGGTCAAGACCGTCCGCATCGCGCTGTGACCACGCCGCCTCACGCCTGAGCGGCCTGGCCGTCCTCGAACGCGACACTGGCACGCGCGGCCGTTTCGGACGGTCAGATGGTCAGATGGTCCCGCGTTGGCTTGTCCGGGTCTTGATCAACCAAACGGAGAGTGGCTCTGAACTCGGACGACAGGGCTTGTCCAGGGTCCAGTCGCCGCAGAGGAAAAAGCACTCTCCAGGTGAAGAAGCGGAGTGGGTCCTATCCGCGCGTCCGCGTCCGCGTCCAGGGCGGTGGGGCTGGTGCTGTCTCGCAGGCCGTCTCGCAGGCCGGCGCGGTGCTGATGGTGGAGACCGTCCGCGACCGGCCTGGACGCCGCGTTGTCGGCGGCGCTGGAGCCGTGGCGCAGGCCGCGGGCGGTGCACGATCCCGGCAAGGTCGTGCTCGGCCTCGCCCTGGCCGTGGACACGCCCCGGGGACCCGTCACCTCCGGATAGCCGGACCTGGGCCGCTTTTCCGGGTGTCCGTTTCCTTCAAGACCGCGGGCAGGGGTGGTGCCTACCGTGGCCGCATGACTTCACGATTCGCTGTGATCGGCCTGGTCGTCTCGGACCTGGCCGCGTCTCTCGCCTTCTACCGCCGCCTCGGGCTCGAGTTCCCCGAGGGATCCGAGGAGCAGCCGCACGTCGAGGCCGAGCTGCCCGGCAGGCTGCGGCTCGCGTTGGACACCGAGGAGACCATCCGGTCCTTCCACGCCGGCTGGGAGCCGCCGGCCGGGGGCGGGCGGGTGTCGCTGGCTTTCCGGTGCGGGTCGCCCGCGGAGGTGGACGCCTTGTACGAGGATCTGGTCGGCGCGGGTCACCACGGGGAGCTGAAGCCGTGGGACGCGGTGTGGGGGATGCGGTACGCGGTGGTGCACGACCCCGACGGCAACGGCGTCGATCTGCTGGCCGAGCTACCGGCAGGGCAGTAGCTCACGGAGGGGCAGGCCAGCCAGTGCCTTCACGTCCCGCGCCAGGTGGGCCTGGTCGGCGAAGCCGGCCAGGGCCGCGGTCTGCGCGAAGGGCACACCGTCGCGGGCGAGGCGGAGCGCCCGTTGCAGGCGCAGCACGCGGGCCAGCGTCTTCGGGCCGTAGCCGAACGCGGTCAGGGCGCGGCGGTGCAGGCGGCGTGCGCCGAGGCCGAGCGCGTCGGCGGTCGCGCCGACGGGGCGGCCCGCTTCGAGGGCGGTGACCAGCCGCCGCAGCAACGGGTCGGGCGGTCCGGCGGCCGCGGCGAGCGACAGGGCCGCTTCCTCCAGGCCGCGTGCCGGGTCGGCGGCGGCGTTCACCAGGGCGGTGAGGCGGCGGGTCCGCGCGGCCGGCCACAGGTCGGCGAGGTCGACGCGGCGGTCGCGCAGCTCGTGCGCGGGGACGCCGATCAGCGCGGGCGCGGTCCCGGGGTGGAAGCGGACGCCCGCCCACCGGGCGCCCGGGGCGCCTTCGACGGCGTGGGCGCGGGTGTCGGGTCCTGCGATCAGGAGCCGGCCCTCGTGCCAGAGCAGGTCCATGCAGCCGTCGGGCAGCACGCGGGCCGGCCCGTCGCCGGGCGGAGGGTCCGTCCGCATGTCCGTCCCCGCGTCCGGCAACACGTTCGTCCCCGCGTCCGTCGGCGCGTCCGTCCCCGCGTCCGGCAACACGTTCGTCCCCGCGTCCGTCGGCGCGTCCGTCCCCGCGTCCGGCAACACGTCCGTCGGCGCGTCCGTCAGCGCGTTCGTCGCCGCGTCCGGCCACGCGCTCGTCCAGACGACGGCGCCGGGGACCCGGCACGGTCTCTCCGCGTACACGTGCGCCAGGCTACGCCGCCGGGCGGACGGTACGTCCGGTGCGCGCCGCGCGGCGGCTACGAGCCCTCGTGCTTGTGCGGGTGCGGGTTCGGGTGCGGGTGCGGGTGCGGCGGGTGGGTGCTCTTGACGTGGGTGCGCAGGCGGGAGGTCACGTCCTCCGGGGGCAGGAAGCGCGACCAGCGTTCCGGGAACTCCGAGGGCATGTCCGGGTCGTCCGGGTCGGGCTCGTAGCCCGCGGCGGCGCGGGCCGCCTGCTCGGCGAGCTGCGCCTCCCGTACCCGCTCGTTCGCCGCGCGCGCCGCGGCGGTGGCGGCGGCCGGCCACACCCGGTCGATCGCGGCGTTCACCGCCGCGCCGACCAGCACGGCGAACGCGGACACGCCGATCCACAGCAGCACGGCGACGGCCGCGGCGAGGGAGCCGTAGATCGTGGCGCCCTCGATGGTGTGGGTGATGTAGATGCGCAGCAGGAAGCTGCCCAGCACCCACATGGCGAGGGCGACCAGGGCGCCCGGCACGTCCTCGATCCACGGGGAGCGCACGGGCACGGACACGTGGTAGAGCGTCGTCAGGAAGACGATGGACAGCACGATCACCACGGGCCAGTACAGGACCTGCACCAGCGTCTCCGACCAGGGCACGATCCGCACCACCGCGTCGGGGCCCGCGACCATCAGCGGCAGCGCGACCGAGCCGATCAGCAGCGCCACGATGAACAGCAGGAACGACATCACCCGGGTCTTGACGATGCCGCGGACGCCGTCGAGGCCGTACATCACCGTGATGGTGTCGACGAAGACGTTCACCGCGCGCGAGCCGGACCACAGGGCGAACAGGAAGCCGACCGAGATGACGTCGGGCCGGCCGCCCTTGACCACGTCGTGCAGGATCGGCTCGGCGATCTCGGTGACGCCCTTGTCGGACAGGACGGTGCGGGACGCCTCCAGGAGGTTGGTCTCCAGGCTGGTGATGGTGTCGGTGCCGGTCCAGGAGTCGACGTAGCCGAGCAGCCCGATGATGCTGAGCAGCAGCGGCGGCACGGACAGCAGCGTGAAGAAGGCGGCCTCGGCCGCGAGCCCGAGGATGCGGTACTCCATGCAGGAGTTCACGGTGTCCTTCAGCAGCAGCCAGGCCGTCCTCCGTTTGGAGACGTTCCGGTAGAGGGCGCGCGCCCGGTGGAGACGACCGGAGGGCCTCTGCGGGGGTTCACTTGCCTGCTGCACAAACCAAAGGTATCCGCCCTGACCAGGTGCACTCATCCCCCGTCGGCCGGGTAGGTTCGCAGACATGGCAGGCAGCACGCACACCGTGACCAACCAGCCCCCGCCCCTGTCCGGCTACGACGTCTTCACCGCCGACCGCGCCCTGACCGCGGCCGTCGAACGGCACCTCGACCCCGCCCTGTTCGACGAGGCCCGCGGCGAGCTGGCCGCGCTCGGCCGGTCGGCCGGCTCCGCGCAGGTGCAGGAGTGGGGGGCCCAGGCGAACGAGAACCCGCCCCGGCTGCGCACCCATGACCGCTACGGCCACCGCGTCGACGAGGTCGACTTCCATCCGGCCTGGCACCGCCTGCTCGGCAAGGGCGTGGGGGCCGGGCTGACCGCGGCCTGGGTCCGGCCCGGCGGCCATGTGCGCCGGGCCGCCGCCTTCCTGGTGTGGACGCAGGTGGAGGCCGGCAACCTGTGCCCCTTGTCGATGACCCACGCGGCCGTGCCCGCCCTGCGCGCCGAGCCCGCGCTCGCCGCCGAGTGGGAGCCGCGGCTGACGTCCATGATCTACGACCGCGAGCTGCGGCCCGCCCGCCTGAAGGCCGGGGCGCTGTTCGGGATGGGCATGACGGAGAAGCAGGGCGGCAGCGACGTGCGCGCCAACACCACCGCCGCGCGGCCCCTGGCCGAGGCCGGGACCTACCGGCTGACCGGGCACAAGTGGTTCTGCTCGGCGCCCATGTCGGACGGGTTCCTGGTGCTCGCGCAGGCGCCGGAGGGCCTGACCTGCTTCCTCGTCCCGCGGGTCCTGGAGGACGGCACCCGCAACCCGTTCCTGCTCCAGCGGCTGAAGGACAAGCTCGGCAACCGTTCGAACGCCTCCGGCGAGGTGGAGTTCGACGGGACCTGGGCCCGCCGGGTGGGCGAGGAGGGGCGCGGGGTGCGCACCATCATCGACATGGTGGCGGCGACCCGGCTGGACTGCGTGCTCGGCTCGGCGGGTCTGATGCGGCAGGCGGTCGCCCAGGCGGTGCACCACTGCTCCCACCGCGAGGCGTTCGGCGGCCGGCTCGTCGACAAGCCGCTGATGCGCAACGTGCTGGCCGACCTCGCGGTCGAGTCCGAGGCGGCGACCACCCTCGCGCTCAGGCTCGCGGCCGCCTGCGACGACGGCGGCGAGCAGGAGCGGGCGCTGCTGCGGATCGCGGTGCCGGCCGCGAAGTACTGGGTGACCAAGCGCTGCGCTCCGCTGGTGGTCGAGGCGGCCGAGTGCCTGGGCGGCAACGGGTACGTCGAGGAGTCCGGGCTGCCCCGGCTGGTGCGCGAGTCGCCGCTGAACTCGGTCTGGGAGGGCGCGGGCAACGTGCAGGCGCTGGACGTACTGCGGGTGCTGCAACGGGAGCCGCGGGCCCTGGACGCCTTCCTGCGGGAGGTCGGGACGGCGCGCGGCGCCGATCACCGGCTCGACAAGGCGATCAAGGACCTGCTGACCGAGCTCGCCGACCTGGACGGTATCGAGGGACGGGCCCGGCGGCTGACCGAGCGGCTCGCGCTGGTGCTGCAGGGCTCGCTGCTGGTCCGGTTCGCGCCGCCGGAGGTCGCCGACGCGTTCTGCGCCGGGCGGCTGGGCGGCGAGGGCGGCGCTGCCTTCGGGACGCTGCCGCACACCCTGGACCTGGCGTCGGTCGTGGAACGGGCGCGTCCGGCGTCCTGACCGGGCGGTCGGCGGTGCGGGGGTGGTGCTGCGCCGACACGGCACCACCCCCGCCCATCGGCCTGTTCGAGGCCGCGAACGCCGCTCGGGACGGCGTGGCTCAAGTCTCGACCGGGCCCGCAGCCGTTCACCAGGGTTGCAAGGGGTTGCAACTTGCCGCTGTCTGTATGCGGACTGTGCGCGTCCGGTGACGGCAGCCGGGCACCATGAGACGGACAGCCGGAACGGGCTGTAGGCTCCCGCCGCCGGAACGACGCGGGAACCGGGGTCCCGAGCGTTTCTCGCAGGAGGGTCATCAGTGGCGCTGTCGCCGACGGATGTGACGCAGCTCGCCGCGGTCGACGCGGCACGTGCGGCGCGGGTGATGAACGAGGTCCGCTCCGCCGCGATCTCCGGGCAGCGCACCCCCGTCCCGCCGCGGCCGGTGATCGGGCAGTCCTGGGCCCGGATGATGCGCCGGGGCGTCGACCCCGAGCGCCACCGCCCGTCGGGGCTGCTGTCCGCGGAGGAGGTGCGGCGGCGACGGGAGTCCACGGCGCTGCGGCACGTCATGCCGGTGCTCAGGGAAGGGCTGGTGTCGGTCGCGGACGCCGCCCACCACATCATGGTGGTCGCCGACGACGAGGGCCGGGTGCTGTGGCGGGAAGGCAGCGCGCCGGTGCTGCGCAAGGCCGACGGGCTCGGTTTTGAAGTGGGCGCCGACTGGGGCGAGGGGGTCGTCGGCACCAACGGCATCGGCACCCCGGCGGTGGTACGCCGGCCGGTGCAGGTGTTCGCCGCCGAGCACTTCGTGCGCTCCCTGACCACATGGACCTGTACCGGCGCGCCGATCACGGACCCGCGCGACGGTCGCCTGATCGGCGTCGTGGACGTCAGCGGGCCGCTGGAGACGATGCATCCGGCCACGCTGGCCTGGGTCGACTCGGTGGCCAAGCTCGCCGAGGCGCGGCTGCGTGAGCTGCACCTGGCCTCACTGGAGCGGCTGCGGTCGGTGGCGGCGCCGCTGCTGGCCAAAATGGGGGGCCGGGCGGTGGCGGTGGACCAGGACGGCTGGACGGCCGCGGTGACCGGGATGCCGTACACGAACCGGATCGCGCTGCCCAAGTCCCTGTCGCCGGGGCGCCGGTGGCTGCCTCCGCTCGGCCTGTGCTCGGTGGAGCCGCTGGCCGGGGGCTGGCTGATCGGGGTCGTGGACGGGGACGGGCCGGCGCCGCGGGATGCCACCCGGGTCGTGCTCGACCTCGCCCAGCCGCGCCGCTGGTCGGTGACGGTGACCGGCGGCGCGGGCTCCTGGAGCCGTGAACTGAGTCCGCGGCACGCCGAGTTGCTGTACCTGCTCGCCCTCGACCCGGCGGGCCGCAGCGCGGCGGCGCTGGCCGAGGAGGTGTTCGGCGACCCGGCCCGGACGGTGACCGTCCGCGCGGAGATGTCCCGGGTGCGCCGCTACCTCGGAGCGCTGCTGGAGCATCGGCCGTATCGTTTCTGCGAGCACGCGGAGGTGGAGCTGGTGCTCCCCGGCGACCCCCGGGACCTGCTCCCCCACTCCACGGCCCGCACGATCGCCCACCATCGCACGACCACCCCGACCGCCACCTCCTGACCCCCGCCCCGCCTCGCCCCGCGGCGCCTCGCCCCGCACCGCGACGACACCGGCCGGCGCGGGCGCGCCGGGCCACCCCACGGGCGTGTGCACCGGCGCGGCACGCCGGGCAGCCCGCCTGCCGGCCCCACGGGCCCGCCGCCGCGCGGGCCGACCGGGCCCGCCGCTCCCGCGGCGAACGCGGAGGACGGCGTCCTCCACCCCGCCGGCCCCGTGAGCGCAGGCACCCCTGAGCGCACGACGACGGCGGGCACACGGCAACCGCGGGCGCACGACGACCGCAGGTGCACGACGACGGCGGCGACCGACGACGGGGGGCGCACGACGACCACTGCGGACGCACGGCGACGGCGGGTACACGACGACCGCAGGCGCACGAGGACCGCGGCGACCGGCGACTGCGGGCACACGACGACCGCGGCGACCGGCGACCGCGGGCGGCCAGCGACGGCGGGCGGCCGGCGACGGCGGGCGGCCGGCGACGGCGGGCGCGGCACACGACGACCGCAGGCACACGACGACCGCGGGCGGACAGCGACCGCGGGCGGACAGCAACCGCGGCGACCGGCGACCGCGGGCGGACAGCGGCCGAGGCGACCCGCGACCGAGGGCGGTCCGGCGGCCGTGCCCGGCCGTCGCGGGTCACGAGTTCCGCGTAATTGCGGGGTCTTCGTCCGCGAGCGATACCGGCTGCCGTAGCATCGTGCTTCGGGCCACCCCAGCTGCTCCTCGAGCAACGTACGGATCAAAGGGCGCAGTTGGCCCGCCTCGGGAGGTTCGATGAAGCAGCGTGGCAGGCACCGCAGGCGCAAGCGCGGCACAGCGCTGCGCGCCTTCCTGGCCGGGACCGCCCTCGCACTCACCGCCGCCGCCACCATGATCAGCGCCTCGCAGGCCACGGTCTCACCCGATCCGGGCGCCCTCAGACCGCTGGCGGCGTCCGCCGGACCGCGCCTGACGGAGCACCTCGTGCCGCGGCGCACACTCGACCGGCTCGCCTCCGCGATGGGCAGGCCCGTCGGCGTGCGCGCCGTCCTCGACGACGCCGACCGGGCCCTGCGCGCCGCGGACGACTGTACGTCCGAGGAGCGCACGGCCCTGCCCGTCGAACCGGCGGCCACCCGCGCGTACTGCTGGGACGCCGCCGACACGCGCGGCTGGCGGGCCGGCGCGGTGACCAGCTCCGGGGACGCGGACGACGACGGGCACTGGGGCGCGGACCGGGTGCTGCTGTCCGGCTGGTCGCACGACACCGGCCGCGCGGAGCGCCCCGGCGTCGCCCGGGTCGCCTTCGTCGACGCCGGCGACCCCGACCACCTCACCTACACCTGGGCGCTGCTGGCGGTCCCGACGGACGGCGGCCGTGACTACCGGGGCCTGGCCTCCCCCGTCTCCGGCATGGTCTGGTACCAGGGCAAGCTGCTGGTCACCGCCGCCGACGGCGTCTACGTCTACGACATGCACCGCATCCAGCGGGCCACCGTCGACCGCGGCACGGTCGGCCGGGTGCGCGGCGGCTGGTCGGCGTACGGAGCCCGGTACGTGCTGCCCGCCGTGGGCTCCTACCGGCCCACCGGCGCGGCAGGCGCCGCGGGCGCCCTGCGCGGCGCCGCCCTCTCCCTCGACCGCAGCACCGCGCCCGACAGCCTGGTCGCGAGCGAGCGGGTGCCCGCGGGCAGCGACCGCGCCACGCGCCTGTGGCGCTACGCCTTCAGCACCGCCCCGGCCCGCGCCGGGCTGCTGGCCACCGACGGCACCGGCCGGGCGGCCGTGGACCAGGCCTACGAGACGAAGGAGACCGGCGTCCGGGGCGTACTGGCGTACCGTTCCGCCTGGTTCCTCAGCCGGGGCGCCGACAGCCCGGACGGGCACGGCACGCTGTGGCGGCAGGACAGCGACGGCGCGAAGGCCACCCGGTGCGGCTCCGACGAGAGCCGGCACTGCTGGAGCCCGCAGGCCGGTCCCCTGTCCTACTGGGCGGAGACCGGCGAGCTGTGGTCCCAGTCGGGGCGGGTCCTGTTCGCCCTGCCGCTGACCTCCGTCGACGGATCCCTGGGCTGAGGCGGCCCGGGGGACCGGACAGCCCCCGAGGCGAGACCGCCCCCCGAGAGAAGACGGTCACCGGGACAAGCCGCCCCCAGGGGACGAATCGACAGATCCCCGGGGCGGATGGTTCCCTGGCGGGCATGACCACCATGCCCGTGACCACCTGGTCCCTGGAGCAGACGGCCCCGACGGACCTGCTCCCCGCCGCGGTCCCCGACGGGGACGTCCGCATCGTCCGCTCCGAGGTCCCCTCCCCCGAGTTCAGCCGCTTCCTGTACGCCTCCGTCGGCGGCGACATCCGCTGGACCGACCGCCTCGGCTGGACGTACGCCCGGTGGGAGGAGCACCTCGGACGGCCTGGCGTGGAGACCTGGGTGGCCTACGACCGGGGCACCCCGGCGGGCTACGCGGAGCTGGAGCCGCAGGACGACGGGGTCGTGGAGATCGTCTACTTCGGCCTGATCCCCGCCTTCCGCGGCCGCCGCATCGGCGGTCACCTCCTGTCCCACGGCACCGCGCGCGCCTGGGACCTCGCCGACCGCTGGCCGGGGCTCGCGCACACCAAGCGGGTGTGGCTGCACACCTGCAGCAAGGACGGCGAGCACGCCATGGACAACTACCTGCGCCGCGGATTCCGGCTGTTCGACACCAAGGTCGAGGAGGAGCCGGAGGTGGCCGCCCCCGGCCCGTGGCCCGGCGCCCATACCGGCTGACCTGCGCGTACACAGCCGATTCCCAGCCATGTGACCAGCGACACCCTTGTCCCGCAATGCGAGACAAGGGTGTCCGCATGATGGATAAAGCTGGACTGTGTCCAGATCCCCATGCCACGCTTCCGTCATGCCTGGAACTGGAATTGCCTTGGTGAGTCGGCGACACGTCGACCTCGGCCGCATGTCCAGCGCCATCTGTCCGGCGAGCTGACCGCCCCAGCGACGCCCGACCTCCCCGCATCTCACCGGGTTTCCCGGAGTTCTCCGACCTCGTCAGCGCAATGTCGCGCGACGGCGCACACGTATGCCCATGCGCGTGCAATGCGCGTGTATGCGCAGATCAGAGCCGCTTTCCCGCCTGTCCCGAAGGACGTGTCAACCATGGCCGCCACCCCACAGAACCCTGCCGCCGCGCCTGTCCGCCGCAAGGTGAGCCGTCACCGCGGTGAGGGTCAGTGGGCCGCCGGGCACCACACCCCGCTCAACGGCAACGAGCAGTTCAAGAGGGACGACGACGGTCTCAATGTGCGGACACGCATTGAGACGATCTACTCCAAGCGCGGGTTCGACTCGATCGACCCCAACGACCTGCGCGGGCGCATGCGTTGGTGGGGCCTGTACACCCAGCGCAAGCCCGGGATCGACGGCGGCAAGACCGCGGTCCTGGAGCCGGAGGAGCTGGACGACAAGTACTTCATGCTGCGCGTGCGCATCGACGGCGGCGCTCTGACGACGCAGCAGCTGCGTGTCATCGGCGAGGTCTCGCAGGAGTTCGCGCGCGGCACCGCCGACATCACCGACCGGCAGAACGTCCAGTACCACTGGATCCGCATCGAGGACGTCCCCGAGATCTGGAACCGGCTCGAGGGCGTCGGCCTGTCCACGGTCACCGCCTGCGGCGACACCCCGCGCGTGATGATCGGCTCCCCCGTCGCCGGCATCGCCGAGGACGAGATCATCGACGGCACGCCCGCGCTGGAGGAGATGAAGCGCCGCGTGCTGGGCAACAAGGCGTACTCGAACCTCCCGCGGAAGTTCAAGACGGCCATCTCCGGCTCGCCCGTGCTGGACGTGGTCCACGAGATCAACGACGTGGCGTTCGTCGGCGTCCGCCACCCCGAGCACGGCCCCGGCTTCGACCTGTGGGTCGGCGGCGGCCTGTCCACCAACCCCAAACTGGGTGTGCGGCTGGGCGCTTGGGTGGCGCTGGAGGACGTCCCGGACGTCTACGAGGGCGTGCTGTCCATCTTCCGCGACTACGGCTACCGGCGGCTGCGCAACCGCGCCCGCCTCAAGTTCCTGGTCGCCGACTGGGGGCCGGAGAAGTTCCGCCAGGTGCTGGAGGACGAGTACCTGCACCGCAAGCTGACCGACGGTCCCGCCCCCGAGCAGCCGCTCCAGCAGTGGCGCGACCACATCGGCGTGCACCGGCAGAAGGACGGCCGCTACTACGTCGGTTTCGCCCCGCGTGTCGGCCGCGTCGACGGCGCCACCCTGACGAAGATCGCCGACCTCGCCGAGGCGCACGGCTCGGGCCGGGTCCGCACCACCGTCGAGCAGAAGATGATCGTCCTGGACGTCGAGCAGGACCGGGTCGACTCGCTCGTCGAGGGTCTGGAGGCGCTGGACCTCACCGCCCGGCCGTCCTCCTTCCGGCGCGGCACCATGGCCTGCACCGGCATCGAGTTCTGCAAGCTCGCCATCGTCGAGACCAAGCAGCGCGGCAGCTCCCTGATCGACGAACTGGAGCGCCGCCTCCCGGACTTCGACCAGCCCATCACCATCAACCTCAACGGCTGCCCGAACGCCTGCGCCCGTATCCAGGTGGCGGACATCGGTCTCAAGGGCCAGCTCGTCCTCGACGACAAGGGCGAGCAGGTCGAGGGTTACCAGGTGCACCTCGGCGGCGCGCTCGGCCTGGAGGCCGGGTTCGGCCGGAAGGTGCGCGGCCTGAAGGTCACCGCCGACGGACTGCCGGACTACATCGAGCGCGTGCTGAAGCGGTTCCAGGCCGAACGCGAGGACGGCGAGCGCTTCGCCGCCTGGGCCGCCCGCGCTTCCGAGGAGGCGCTGTCGTGAGCGAGCGGGCCGCACCGTTCTACTGCCCCTACTGCGGCGACGAGGACCTCCGCCCGAACGAGGAGGGCCACGGGGCCTGGGAGTGCGCGGCGTGCAACCGGGCCTTCCGGCTGAAGTTCCTCGGGCTGCTCGCCCGGGGCCTTCAGCACACCGACGCAGGGGGAGAGCAGCCATGACGACCGTTCAGGAAGACCGCACGACGGAGGATCTGAAGGCGCTCGCCGAACAGGCCGGCCGGGACCTCGAGGACGCCTCCGCCCTGGAGATCCTCCAGTGGGCCGCCGAGAACTTCGGCAAGCGCTTCTGCGTGACCTCCTCGATGGAGGACGCGGTGGTCGCCCACCTCGCCTCCCGCGCCCTGCCCGGCGTGGACGTCGTGTTCCTCGACACCGGCTACCACTTCCCGGAGACCATCGGCACCCGCGACGCGGTCGAGGCCGTGATGGACGTCAACGTCATCACGCTCACGCCGCAGCAGACGGTCGCCGAACAGGACGCCGAGTACGGCCCGAAGCTGCACGACCGCGACCCCGACCTGTGCTGCAAGCTGCGCAAGGTGCGGCCGCTGGAGCAGGGCCTGCGCGGCTACCTGGCCTGGGCGACCGGCCTGCGCCGCGACGAGTCCCCGACCCGCGCGAACACGCCGGTCGTCGGCTGGGACGAGAAGCGGCAGAAGGTCAAGATCTCCCCGATCGCCCGCTGGACCCAGGACGACGTGGACGCCTACGTCGCCGAACACGGCGTCCTCACCAACCCGCTGCTGATGGACGGTTACGCCTCCGTCGGCTGCGCGCCCTGCACCCGCCGGGTCCTGGCGGGCGAGGACGCACGGGCCGGCCGCTGGGCCGGCCGCGCCAAGACCGAGTGCGGGCTGCACGAATGACGACGACCACCGAGACCCAGGAGAACCACGTGACCACCGGAGCCACCGTCTGGCTCACGGGTCTGCCGAGCGCCGGCAAGACCACCATCGCGTACGAGCTGGCCGCCCGCCTGCGCGAGGAGGGCCACCGCGTCGAGGTGCTGGACGGCGACGAGATCCGCGAGTTCATCTCGGCGGGCCTCGGCTTCAGCCGCGAGGACCGGCACACCAACGTGCAGCGCATCGGCTTCGTCGCCGAACTCCTCGCCCGCAACGGCGTGAAGGCGCTCGTCCCGGTGATCGCGCCGTACGCGGACAGCCGCGAGGCGGTGCGCAAGCGCCACCAGGACAGCGGAGCGCCGTACGTCGAGGTGCACGTGGCGACCCCGGTCGAGGTGTGCTCGGTCCGTGACGTGAAGGGCCTGTACGCCAAGCAGGCGGCGGGCGAACTGTCCGGTCTCACCGGGGTCGACGACCCCTACGAGGAGCCGGAGACGCCCGACCTGCGCATCGAGTCGCAGCACCAGACCGTCCAGGAGTCCGCGGCCGCGGTGCACGCGCTGCTCACCGAAAGGGGACTGGCATGACGACGACCGTCGCCGCAGTGGCGGAGGACACGGACAGCCCGTACGCGCTCTCCCACCTCGACGCGCTGGAGTCCGAGGCGGTGCACATCTTCCGGGAGGTCGCGGGCGAGTTCGAGCGGCCGGTGATCCTGTTCTCCGGCGGCAAGGACTCCATCGTCATGCTGCACCTGGCGCTGAAGGCGTTCGCGCCGGCGCCGGTGCCGTTCTCGCTGCTGCACGTGGACACCGGGCACAACTTCCCCGAGGTGCTGGAGTACCGGGACCGCACGGTCGCCCGGCACAACCTGCGGCTGCACGTGGCGTCCGTACAGGACTACATCGACCGGGGTGTGCTCAAGGAGCGCCCGGACGGCACCCGCAACCCGCTGCAGACGCTGCCGCTGACGGAGAAGATCCAGAGCGAGCGGTTCGACGCGGTCTTCGGCGGCGGACGCCGCGACGAGGAGAAGGCCCGCGCCAAGGAGCGGGTGTTCAGCCTCCGTGACGAGTTCTCGCAGTGGGACCCGCGCCGCCAGCGGCCCGAGCTGTGGAACCTCTACAACGGCCGCCACGCGCCCGGCGAGCACGTCCGCGTCTTCCCGCTGTCCAACTGGACCGAGCTGGACGTCTGGCAGTACATCGCCCGGGAGGGCATCGAGCTGCCGGAGATCTACTTCGCCCACGAGCGCGAGGTGTTCCAGCGCGGCGGCATGTGGCTGACGGCCGGCGAATGGGGCGGGCCGAAGGACGGCGAGACCGTCGAGAAGCGGCAGGTGCGCTACCGCACGGTCGGTGACATGTCCTGCACCGGCGCCGTCGACTCCGACGCGACCACGCTGGACGCCGTGATCGCCGAGATCGCCGCCTCCCGGCTGACCGAGCGCGGCGCGACCCGCGCCGACGACAAGCTCTCCGAGGCCGCGATGGAAGACCGCAAGCGCGAGGGGTACTTCTAATCATGAGCACGATCACGACCGAGGAACTCTCGGCCACCACGCTGCTGCGGTTCGCCACCGCCGGCTCCGTCGACGACGGCAAGTCCACGCTCGTCGGACGGCTGCTGCACGACTCCAAGTCGATCCTCACCGACCAGTTGGAGGCCGTGCAGCGCGCCTCCGCGAGCCGCGGCCAGGACGGTCCCGACCTGGCACTGCTGACGGACGGCCTGCGCGCCGAACGCGAGCAGGGCATCACCATCGACGTCGCCTACCGCTACTTCGCCACCGCGCGCCGCCGGTTCATCCTCGCCGACACCCCCGGGCACGTGCAGTACACCCGCAACATGGTCACCGGCGCCTCGACGGCCGAGCTGACGGTGATCCTGGTCGACGCCCGCAACGGCGTCGTCGAGCAGACCCGCCGGCACGCCGCGATCGCCGCGCTGCTGCGCGTCCCGCACGTCGTCCTCGCCGTCAACAAGATGGACCTGGTCGACTACCGGGAGCCGGTGTTCGCCGCGATCGCCGAGGAGTTCACGGCGTACGCGACCGAACTGGGCGTCCCGGAGGTCACCGCGATCCCGATCTCCGCGCTGGCCGGCGACAACGTCGTGGAGCCGTCCTCGAACATGGACTGGTACGGCGGCCCGACCGTGCTGGAGCACCTGGAGACGGTCCCGGTCAGCCACGACCTCAGCCACTGCCACGCCCGGCTGCCCGTGCAGTACGTGATCCGGCCGCAGACCGCCGAGCACCCCGACTACCGCGGCTACGCGGGCCAGATCGCCGCCGGTTCCTTCCGGGTCGGCGAGCCGGTCACCGTGCTGCCCTCGGGCCGCACCTCGCGGATCTCCGGCATCGACCTGCTGGGCAGGCCGGTCGACGTCGCCTGGACCACCCAGTCGGTGACCATCCTGCTCGAGGACGACATCGACATCTCGCGCGGCGACCTGATCGTGCCCACCAAGGACGCCCCGGCGACCACGCAGGACATCGAGGCGACCGTCTGCCACGTCGCCGACGCCCCGCTGACCGTCGGCCACCGGGTGCTGCTCAAGCACGGCACCCGCACGGTCAAGGCGATCGTCAAGGACATCCCGTCCCGGCTCACCCTCGACGACCTGTCCCTGCACCCGCACCCCGGGCAGCTCGTCGCCAACGACATCGGCCGGGTCAAGATCCGCACCGCCGAGCCGCTGCCGGTCGACTCCTACGCCGACTCCCGCCGCACCGGCTCGTTCATCCTGATCGATCCCAGCGACGGCACCACCCTCACCGCCGGCATGGTCGGCGAGTCGTTCGCCTCCCCGGAGCCCGTCAAGGACGAGTCCGAGGACGACGGGTGGGACTTCTGACATGACGACGACCACCGACTACTACTCCACGTTCGCGAAGGAGGGCGGCCGCGTCGGCAGCGGCGTCCTCGGCAGCGGGCAGGGCGGAGTGACGCGATGTGTGCGCTGACGTACGCGCACTGCCTGCGCGCCCGCACCCCCCACCGCCGTAGACGCAGACCTGCCGACCTCCCGGCCACGACCTGAGTACGTGACCGCCGGGCCGACGAGAGGAACACCTCCCGTGCCTGCCAACAACGCCGTCCGCCGCAGCCTCGCGGTGATAGCCGCGCTCCCCCTGCTCACCCTCGCCGCCTGCGGCTACGGGTCCCAGGCCAAGGACGACGACACCGCCAAGGTCGCCACCGGCGCCGACAAGATCGAGGGCCTCGACTCCGTCAAGATCGGCTACTTCGGCAACCTGACCCACGCCACCGCACTGGTCGGCCGTCAGCAGGGCACCTTCCAGAAGGAACTCGGCGCCACCAAGGCCGAGTACGCCACCTTCAACGCCGGCCCGTCCGAGATCGAGGCCCTCAACTCCGGCTCCATCGACATCGGCTGGATCGGCCCGTCCCCGGCGATCAACGGCTACACCAAGTCGAACGGCAAGAGCCTGAAGATCATCGGCGGTTCGGCGTCCGGCGGCGTGAAGCTGGTCGTCAACCCGAAGAAGGTCACGTCCCTGAAGGACGTCAAGGGCAAGAAGATCGCCACCCCGCAGCTCGGCAACACGCAGGACGTGGCGTTCCTCAACTGGATCGCCGACCAGGGCTGGAAGGTCGACGCGCAGAGCGGCAAGGGCGACGTCACGGTCGTCCGCAGCGACAACAAGGTGACGCCGGACGCGTTCAAGGCCGGTTCCATCGACGGCGCCTGGGTGCCGGAGCCGACCGCGTCCAAGCTGGTCGCCGAGGGCGGCAAGGTGCTGCTGGACGAGGCGACGCTGTGGCCGGACAAGAAGTTCGTGATCACCAACATCATCGTGCGGCAGAGCTTCCTCAAGGAGCACCCGAAGGCCGTCGAGGCGGTCCTGAAGGCATCGGTCGAGACCAACAAGTGGATCAACGCCAACCCGGACAAGGCCAAGGCCGTGGCGAACAAGCAGCTGGAGGCCGACTCCGGCAAGGCCCTCCCGGCCGCCGTCCTCGACCCCGCGTGGAAGTCGATCCAGATCACCGACGACCCGCTGGCCGCCACCCTCAACACCGAGGCGGAGCACGCGGTCAAGGCGGGCCTGCTGGAGAAGCCCGACCTGAAGGGCATCTACGACCTGACGATCCTGAACAAGGTCCTCAAGGGCGAGGGCGAGAAGACGGTCGACGACGCCGGTCTCGGCACCAGCTGAGGCAAGTCCGATGAGTACCCAGGAGGTGACGACCATGGCCACGACCACGACCCTCGCCAAGGCCGACGAGACCGTCGAGTACGCGGCGCGCCTTGAGCACGTCTCGAAGTCCTTCACGGGGCCGGGCGGGCAGCAGCTCGTCCTGGACGACATCAGCATCGATGTCGCGCCCGGCGAGTTCGTCACCCTCCTGGGTGCCTCGGGCTGCGGCAAGTCCACGCTGCTGAACCTGGTGGCGGGCCTCGACGAGCCGACCGCCGGCGCCATCACGACGGACGGCCGCCCGGCCCTGATGTTCCAGGAGCACGCCCTCTTCCCGTGGCTGACCGCGGGCAAGAACATCGAACTCGCCCTGAAGCTCAGGGGAGTTCCCAAGCCCGAGCGGCGCGGCAAGGCCGAGGAGCTGCTCGAACTCGTCCGGCTGAAGGGCGCGTACGGCAAGCGCGTGCACGAGCTGTCGGGCGGCATGCGGCAGCGGGTGGCGATGGCCCGCGCGCTGGCCCAGGAGAGCAGCCTGCTGCTGATGGACGAGCCGTTCGCGGCGCTGGACGCCATCACCCGGGACGTGCTGCACGACGAACTGACCCGTATCTGGCAGGAGACCGGGCTGTCGGTCCTGTTCGTCACGCACAACGTGCGCGAGGCGGTGCGGCTCGCCCAGCGTGTCGTGCTGCTGTCGTCCCGGCCGGGCCGCATCGCGCGCGAGTGGCGGGTCGGCATCCCGCAGCCGCGCCGCATCGAGGACGCCCCCGTGGCGGAACTGTCCCTCGAGATCACCGAAGTACTGCGTGGGGAGATCCGCCGCCATGGCCAGCACTGAGACGACGACCGCCCAGGACACCGGGAGCGTCGAGGCGGGCCTCGACGCGCTGGAGACCACGGCCACCGGCCGGACCCCGCTGCGGCAGACCGTCGTCGACAAGATCGTGCCGCCGGTCGTCGCGATCGCGGTGGTCCTGGTGGCCTGGCAGTTCCTCTTCGGCATCGTCGACGACCCCTCCAAGCTGCCGTCCCCCTCCGCCGTGGGCGGCAAGTTCAAGGACGCCTGGCTCGACGGCACGCTGCTCGGCTACATCTGGACCAGCGTCTCGCGCGGCCTGCTGGGCTTCTTCTTCGCGCTGCTGATCGGCACCCCGCTGGGGCTGCTGGTGGCGCGGGTGAAGTTCGTGCGGGCGGCGCTCGGGCCGATCCTGTCCGGGCTGCAGTCGCTGCCGTCCGTGGCGTGGGTGCCGCCGGCCGTGATCTGGCTGGGCCTGAACAACTCGATGATGTACGCGGTGATCCTGCTCGGCGCGGTGCCGTCCATCGCCAACGGCCTGGTGTCGGGTGTCGACCAGGTGCCGCCGTTGTTCCTGCGGGCGGGCCGCACCATGGGCGCCACGGGCGTGAAGGGCACCTGGCACATCACCCTGCCGGCCGCGCTGCCCGGCTATGTGGCGGGCCTGAAGCAGGGGTGGGCGTTCTCCTGGCGTTCGCTGATGGCCGCGGAGATCATCGCGTCCTTCCCCGATCTCGGGGTCGGACTGGGCCAGTTGCTGGAGAACGGCCGCAACGCCAGCGACATGGCGATGGTGTTCGAGGCGATCCTGCTCATCCTGTTCGTCGGCATCGCCATCGACCTGCTCGTCTTCAGCCCGCTGGAGCGGTGGGTGCTGCGCAGCCGCGGCCTGCTGGTGAAGGGCTGAACCGCCGTGTCCCGTCCGGTACTTCTCGTCGTCGCCCACGGCAGCCGCGACCCACGGCACGCAGCGACCGTACACGCCCTGGTCGGGCGGGTGCGGTCGCTGCGGCCGGGGCTGCGCGTGGAGACCGGCTTCCTGGACTTCAACGTCCCGTCCGTGCACGGGGTGCTGCGGTCCCTGGCGGCTCAGGGCATCCGTGACGTGGTGGCCCTCCCGCTGCTGCTGACGCGGGCCTTCCACGCGAAGGCGGACATCCCGGCGGTCCTCAGGGACGCGCCGCCGCGGCTGCGGATCCGTCAGGCGGACGTGCTCGGCCCGTCGCCGCTGCTGCTGTCCGCCCTGGAACGGCGGCTGGCCGAGGCCGGGCTGCCGCCCGCCGAAAAGTCCTCGACCGGGGTCGTGCTGGCCTCGGCGGGGTCCTCAGACCCGGAGGCGATCGCAGTGATCGCTGACATCGCGCGGGAGTGGCGGCACACCGGTTGGTGCGCCGTGCGGCCTGCGTTCGCCTCCGCGGCCCTGCCCCGCACCGAGGACGCGGTGCGGGAACTGCGGGCGCTGGGCTGCTCCCGGGTGGCGGTCGCCCCGTACGTCCTGGCCCCCGGTTTCCTGCCGGACCGCATCGCGCGGGGCGCGGCGGAGGCGGACGTCCTCGCCGATGTGCTCGGCCCGGCGCCCGAGGTGGCGCGGCTGCTGCTGGAGCGGTACGACGCGGCGCGGCTGCCGCTGGCGGCGGCGGTCGGCGCCTGAGCGCTCCGCTGGGTTCGCCGGGAATCACCGCGACGGTAAGGCCGTCGGTCGTCCGGCGCGCCGTCGTGGCCGGTCGCGCGGTTCCCCGCGCCCCTTCAGGGCATTGCCCAACCCGAGCGCGCAGGCACCCGGACCGACTACACGAAGGACAGGGCGCCTGAACACTCCGGGTCCGCCGGAAATCACCGCGACGGTAAGGCCGTCGGTCGTCTGCTGCGCCGTCGTGGCCGGTCGCGCGGTTCCCCGCGCCCCTTCAGGGCATTGCCCAACCCGAGCGCGCAGGCACCCGGACCGACTACACGAAGGACAGGGCGCCTGAACACTCCGGGTCCGCCGGGAATCACCGCGACGGTAAGGCCGTCGGTCGTCTGCTGCGCCGTCGTGGCCGGTCGCGCAGTTCCCCGCGCCCCTTGAGGGCGTTGCCGAACCGGAGCGGTCCGGCGCCCCACCTGCCTAGTCGAAGGACAAGCCGCCCGTGCGGGTGCGTTTCAGTTCGAAGAAGTCCGGGTGTGTGGCCAGGACGCGGAAGCTGTCGAAGAGTTCGGCCGCCCGTGGCCCGCGCGGGACCGCCCGCAGCACCGGCCCGAACCACACCGTGCCGTCGACGTGCACGGTCGGCGTGCCCACGTAGCCGCCCGACTCCGGCTCGGCGCCCGCCTCGTGGCTGCGGCGCACCGCGTCGTCGTACGACGGGTCGTGCGCGGCGGCGGCGAGGCCGGCGTCGAGTCCGAGTTCGGCGAGCGCCTCGGCGGTCACGGCGTCGAAGTCGCCGGCCCCGCGTTCGTGGATGCGGGTGCCGAGCGCGGTGTACAGGTCGCGCAGGATCTTCTCGCCGTGCCGTTCGGCGGCGGCGACGGCGACCCGGACCGGGCCGATCGACCTGTCGACCAGGTCGCGGTACCAGTCGGGGAGTTCGTTGCCGGTGTTGTGCAGGTAGAGGCTCATCACGTGGAAGCGGAGGTCGAGCGGGCGCTCCCGCTCGACCTCCAGCAGCCAGCGGGAGGTGATCCAGGCGAAGGGACAGGCGGGGTCGAACCAGAAGTCGACGCGGGTGGGTGATCCGTTCGTCATGCCCTCGACGCTAGCCGTCGGGTAGCACAGCGTCTCGGTCCAATCGGGCGCCTTCTCATCGGTCCAATGCGGTTCGGGACAGGCGCGGGTCGCGTCCGCTGGCGGCGAGCGCGCGGTCGAAGGCGGGCGCGTCCTCGGGCACCGGCACCGGATCGGCGAAGCCGTCGTACTGCCGGTAGAGGTCGCCGTGCTTCTCGACCACGCCGAGCACGAAGCGGGCCGCCTCGGGCGAGACGCGCAGTTCCTGGCCGGTGGCGGTGGCGACGTCCCAGCCGTGCACCGCCATCTCCTTGATCACCATGGAGGCGATGTCGACGGCGGGCACCTTCGCCATGCCGAGATCGATCTCGCCCTCCCATGCCGCGGGATCGGCCCAGGCCGCGACGGCGCGCTGGAGCCGGTCGGCGTACGCCTCGGCCCAGTCGGGCTCCGCGGTGAAGTCGCGGGAGGTCAGTTCCTCGGGGAGCTGCTTGCGCAGCGCGCGGTGCTCCAGGCCGTGGGAGGTGTAGAGGACCCAGTGGTTGACCAGCGCCCGGACGTCCCAGCCGGGGCAGTGGGTGGGGTCGCTCAGCCGGTCCGCCGGGACGCCGCGCGCGATGCGGGCAGCCTCGGCGGCGCATTCGGCCATGTGGGCGTGCAGCTCGTCGGTTCCGGGGTTCAGGTCGTCGTGCGTCATGCACACCACGCTAGGGACAGCCCGCCGAGGACTCTTGAACAAACGCGACACCCGCCCCGGCGTACCCGCTCACAGGGCCGATGGCCGTGGATACAGCGCGCGGTCGCCGAGCCGGAACGCTTCCGACAGGCAGGCGCCCCGGTCGAGTCCGGCGCACCGGCGGAGGTACACCTGCGCCGCATGTGAGGCATGTCATGAAAAGAACACCAATGAGAGTGACCACCAGGCGAGACCGGACCGTCCTTCCCTACAATTCCTATCGGTTTACTAGGAAAAGGTTGACGGCCCGTCCGTCGGATGCGGAGGATGCATGTATGTCTTCCGCGCAGCAACGACTCGCTCGTCGTCGGCACGTCGACTTTGTTCACGCCGGCAGCGTCCCCCGCCATTGCATGTGAGGCACGCGCCCCACACGCCGCGAGTGCCACTCCGCTCCTTCTCCCTCATTCCAGGTGGTCAGGCGAACCCACCCCACTGGGCCTGACGACCCGACGTACTCATGAAGGACGACCGTCATGACCACGGGACTTCCGGCCCAGGCCACTCCACCGGATGCACCGCCACCGGACATGCGCCGTCTCCGCCTCGTGGACGACACCGCGCAGAGCGACACGCAGGAGGGTGGTTCCCCGCCCCTGGTCGGCTACCTCATCCTCGTTCCCGAGGGCACCGATCCGGCCGGGCTCTTCGCCAAGGGCGTGACACGGCCCGAGATCCGACCGGTCGCCTACACGGACTCACCTCCCGTGCGGCAGACGGGAGAGGGAGTCGTCCGGGTCGACACCGGACGACATGTCGCAGAGGTGGACGGACGTGAACTCGACCTGAGCTACCTGGAGTTCGAGCTGCTCGCCCACCTCGTTCGGCAACCCCACCAAGTGCACTCGCGCGAGGCGTTGATAGCCGGCGTCTGGGGCTACGACCACATCGGCGACGGCCGCACCGTGGACGTCCACATCGCGCGCCTGCGCCGCAAGCTGGGCAGCGCACACCGGCACCGGATCGTCACCGTACGGGGCGTGGGCTACAAGTACGTGCCCGACCAATGAGAGATTCTCAACACCGCCTGCGACTCACGAACTTGAGGAGGTCACCGCCATGGGCGTTGCCACTGCGCCGTCCGGATCCGCCGGGAAGTCCGACCGGACCGGGCCCGGCCGTGCGCACTGGCTGCACGTGGCTCGCGAGACGGCGGAGGACCTGACCACGGACGCGGCGGCCAGGGAGCACGCGGGCAAAGCCCCGTTCGACGAGGTGTCCCGGCTGCGTGAAGCCGGGCTGCTGACGCTTCTCGTGCCGGCCGAGTCCGGGGGAGGCGGCGCGGACTGGACGACGGCGTACGCCGTCGTCCGGGAGATCGTCGCCGCCGACGGCGCCATCGGGCAACTGCTCGGCTGTCACTACTTCCTGTCATGGAGCGCCCGGTTCTTCGCCCAGCCCGCCGCCGCCACCCGGATCGAACAACAGTCGGCGACGCAGCAGTGGTGCTGGGGCGGCGGTCTCGCCCCGCAGGAACTGCCTCTGACCCTGACCAGGAAAGGCAGGGGCTACGTACTTGACGGTCGGCAGAGCTACACCACCGGGGTCCTGGTCGCCGACCGCCTCGCCGTGCGGGCCGAGCGGGCCGACACCGGCGAACCGCTCGTCGTCGTCGCCGATCCCGCCCATCGCCGCGTGCGGATCTACGGCGACGCGGACACCTTCGGCCAGCGGCTCGCGGCCGGCGGCAGCGTGGAGTTCGACGCCGTGCCGATCGCCGCCCACGACGTACTCGGCTCCCTGTCCGCAGACGACGACGTGCTGTCACCCCAGGCCGCTCTCACATCACCGATCGGACGCCTCCTGTCCGTCCAACTCCTTCTCGGCATTGCCGAGGGAGTGCTCGCCGAGGCCCGTGAGTACACCAGGGCGGGCCGTTCGTCCTGGCATCCTGCCCGGCCGGGCGGCTCTCCTGAGGATCCGTACGCGCTGACCGCCTACGGAGAGCTCACCGTCCTCACCCGTGCCGCCTCCGCACTCACCGGTCAAGCGGTGGAAGCCGTGCACGGCGGCCTGGCACGCGGCGAGGACCTCACCTACGACGAGTACGCTGACATCTCGGTCCTCGTGACCATGGCCGAAGCCGCCGCTTCCAGAGCCGCGCAGGAATCCACCACCCGCGCCCTCGACGTCATCGGCTCCCGCTCCGCTTCCGCGCGGCTGGGCTTCGACCGCTTCTGGCGCAATGCGAGGACCCACACCTTGTACGAGCCTGCCGCCCAGCGGCTCCGCGACGTCGGCGACTACTTCCTCAACGGGGCACACCCTCCGTTCGTCCTGCCTGCCTGACCCGGAGGCCGTGGAGCGCCTGGACGTCAGTCGGCCCCGGACCTGATCCAGGGTCAGGGCCCGTCTTGACGCCGGAAGAACTGCCGATCTACGGTGAGCGCGAGCTACGAGTTCCGGTGATCAAGCCCTGGCTGGCCGGACGGCAACCCTCGACGCAGTGGGGTGCCCCAGGTGAAGGCTCGGCGGATTTTCTCATTCTGCAAGTGCGCTCACTCGGCCCCGAGGCGGGCCAGAACCCGGGAGGACGGCATGGCTGGAGCCTTGATGCTGTGCTCCCGGCTTCATGTCGATCTGCTGCTGGTGTCCAGCTGTCTGTGTACGGGCTGATCCACCCCTCCTCGGGCCGGCAGACCTGCCACCCGCCCGTTTGACCCTCTCCACCTCCTTTCTCCCTTTCCCACGTGACCGGCACGCCACGGCACAGCCCTGCGTCACGGCTGCCTGCGCACCCCCGATACGGAAGCAGAGATTCCTGATGGCACTGCACAACGGCCCGACACCGGACAGATCCCTCCGGTCCGGCCTCGGCGCGATATCCCTCGGCACGGCGTTCCTGGTGGCGCTGACCGGCTGCACCAGCAGCAAGGACGGCAGCACCGCGAGCTCCGCCGCGGCGATCACCGTCGGTACGACCGACCAGGTCACCAGCCTCGACCCGGCCGGCTCGTGGGACGCGGGCTCCGGCACCGTCGAGAGCGAGGTCTTCGCGACCCTGCTCAGCCAGAAGAACGGCTCCGCGGAGGTCTCCCCGGATCTGGCCACCGGAATCGAGCTGACGGGACCCAAGGAGTACACCGTCACGCTCAAGAAGGGCCTGAAGTTCGCCAACGGCCACGAACTCACTTCGTCTGACGTCAAGTTCAGCTTCGACCGGAATCTGAAGATCGCCGACGAGAACGGACCGTCGTCGCTGCTGTACAACCTCTCCTCGGTCGCCGCCCCGGACCCGGCCACCGTCGTCTTCACCCTCAAGTCGGCCGACGACACGCTGTTCCCGCAGGTGCTGTCCACGGCCGCCGGCTACATCGTGGACGAGCAGGTGTTCCCCGCGGACAAGATCCTCGACGACAAGTCGATCGTCACGGCCAAGCCGTGGAACGGGCCGTACGGCATCCAGAGCTACGACAAGAACTCGCTGGTGTCCTTCACCGCCAACGCCGAGTACCAGGGCCAGTTGGGCACGCCGAAGACCAAGAACGTCCGGCTGAAGTACTACACCGACGCCGGCAATCTGAAGCTCGACGTCCAGCAGGGCACCATCGACGCCGTCTACCGCACGCTGACCACGACCGACCTGGACGACCTCGCCAAGCAGAAGGGCGTCAAGGTCCACACCGGTTCCGGCAACGGAATCCGCTACATCGTCTTCGACCTGGCCGCCCAGCCCTACGGCACCAAGACCAAGAACGCCGACGCGAAGAAGGCGCTCGCCGTCCGCCAGGCGGTCGCGGACTCCGTCGACCGGTCCCAACTCGCCCAGCAGGTCTACAAGAACACCTACCAGCCGCTGTACAGCTCCGTCCCGGACGGACTGACCGGTGCCACCCCGTCCTTCAAGTCGCTCTACGGCGACAAGAAGGGCGGCCCCGACAAGGCCGCCGCGGCGGCCCGGCTGAAGGCGGCGAAGGTCAGCACACCGGTCACCCTCAACCTCCAGTACAACAGCGACCACTACGGCTCGTCGTCGGCCGACGAGTACGCGCTGATCAAGACGCAGCTCGAAGCGACCGGGCTGTTCAAGGTGAACCTGCAGTCCACCGAGTGGACCCAGTACGGCAAGGACCGCGTCAAGCATCTCTACCCGCTCTACCAGCTCGGCTGGTACGCCGACTACCTCGACGCCGACAACTACCTCTCGCCCTTCTACTCGGCCAACAGCTGGGTCGCCAACGGCTACGACGACCCCGCCGTGCGCACGCTGATCAAGAAGGAGGAGACCGAGACGGACGCCGCCGAGCGGACCGAACTGCTGAAGCAGGCACAGGACAAGGCCGCCGCCCAGGTGCCGCTGCTGCCGCTGCTGCAGGGCTCCACCGCCATCGTCACCCGCACCGGCGTCAGCGGCGTGCCGGACGAGCTGGACGCGACGTACCAGTTCCGCTGGGCCGGGCTCTCGAAGAAGTGAGCACCCTGACGCAGGAGACCCCCGGCGCCGTCGCCACCCCGGCCGACGGCGCCGCCGGGTACGGGTTCGCCCGCTACCTGGCGGTCCGCTTCCTCCTCATCATCCCCACCGTGCTGATCCTGGTCAGTCTGGTCTTCTTCCTGATGCGGCTGACCGGCGACCCGATCACCGCCGCCTTCGGCGACCGCCTCACCCCGGACCAGCTCCAGGCCAAGCTCCACCAGGCGGGCTACGACCGGCCGTTGTTCACCCAGTACCTGGACTACCTGCGCTCGCTGGCCACCGGCGACTTCGGCCGCACGGTCACCGACAACCAGCCGGTGACGCACGTGCTCGGCACGTACGGCGCGGCGACCGTCGAACTCGCCTGCTACGCACTCCTGGTGGCTTCGGTCATCGGCGTCCCGCTGGGCATGGTGGCGGCCTCCCGCCGCGACCGGGCGCCGGACGCGGTCCTGCGCCTGTTCGCGATCCTGACCTACGCCACGCCCGTGTTCTTCGTGGGTCTGCTGCTGAAGCTGGTCTTCGCGATCCGGCTCGGCTGGCTGCCCTCGTCGGGCCGGGCGAGCACCGGCGTACAGCTCTTCCTGCAGGATCAGACGAGCACGACCGGCGTGTATCTGATCGACGCCGTGCGCAGCGGCGACGGGACGGCGATCGCGGACGTGCTCCGGCACGCCGTACTGCCCGGACTGGCACTGGGCCTGCTCGTGGCCGGCGTGCTGCTCCGGCTGGTGCGCACGAACCTGATCGGGACGCTCTCCACCGAGTACGTCGAGGCCGCTCGCTCCCGGGGAGTGGCGCCGCTGCGCCTGGTCACCCGCCACGCCACCCGGCCCGCGCTGATCCCCGTCGTCACCGTCCTGGGACTCCAGGTCGCCGGGCTCCTCGGCGGGGCCGTGCTGACCGAGACCACCTTCGAGTGGAAGGGCCTCGGCTACGAGCTCGCCCACTACCTGACGGCCCGTGACTTCCCGGCCGTGCAGGGCATCGTGGCCCTGTTCGCCGTCGTCGTGGCGGTGACGAACTTCCTCGTCGACGTCGTCGCCGCGCTGATCGACCCGCGAGTGAGGTACTGAGACATGGCCCTGGTTCTCGTACGACGGCTGCCGCTGCGTCTGCGGACGGGCGCGGGGGTGCAGCGGGCCATGCTGCTCACCGGCCTGGTTCTGACCGGCCTGTTCGTCCTCACCGCACTGCTGGGACCGTGGCTCGCCCCGCACGGCTACGCCCAGCTCCGCGACGGTGAGGGCCTGTTCGGCTCCCAGCAACAGCCGAGCGGCGCCCACCCGCTGGGCACCACCATCGCGGGGTACGACGTGCTGTCCCGGACGGTCTGGGGCGCGCGGACCGCGCTGCTGATCATCCTCGCCTCGCTGCTGCTGTCGGTCGTGCCGGGCACCGTGCTCGGCCTGGTCTCCGGCTACCTCGGGGGCAAGCCGGACCGGCTGCTGGTGGGGCTGGCGGACGCCCTGTACGCGTTCCCTCCGCTGCTGCTCGCCATCGTCATGTCGATCGTGATCAGCGGTGGCCGGTCGAGCCTCGTCGGCGGTCTCGGCGCGGCCGCCGGCTCGGTCGCCGTGTCGTTCGTACCGCAGTACTTCCGGGTCGTCCGGGCCGAGGTGGTCCGGGTGAAGGCGGAGCCGTTCGTCGACGCGGCCCGTGTGATCGGCGCCGGGCCGTGGCGCATCATGACCCACCACGTGCTGCGCAACTCGGTGCGCACCCTCCCGCTGATCTTCACGATCAACGCGTCGGAGGCCATCCTCACCCTCGCCGGCCTCGGCTTCCTCGGCTTCGGCATCGAGCCCAACTCCGCCGCCGAGTGGGGCTACGACCTCAACCGCGCGGTCGCCGACGTCACTTCGGGCATCTGGTGGACCGCGGTCCCACCCGGCCTGGGGATCGTCCTCACGGTCCTGGGCACGACCCTGCTCGGCGAGAGCCTGACCGACCTGGCCGACCCACGGCTGCGGCGCCGCGCCGGTTCGTCCGCCGCTCCCACGGACGGAGGCGGGAACGATGACTGACCTGCTGCGCATCGAGGACCTGCACGTCGGCTTCGCCACCGACACCGGCTCGGCGCCCGCCGTCCGCGGGGTCAGCCTGTCCGTCGCCCCCGGCGAGGTGCTGGCCCTGGTCGGCGAGAGCGGCAGCGGCAAGACCGTCACCGCCCGGTCGGTCCTCGGCCTGCTGCCCGACACCGCCACCGTGCGCGGCCGTGTCCTGCTCGGCGACGGCTCCTCGGAGCCCGACGAGGACGTGCTCACCGCGTCCGCGGCCCGGCTGCGCGCCCTGCGCGGAACGCACGCCGCGATGGTGTTCCAGGAGCCCTCCACCGCGCTGAATCCCGTCTTCACCATCGGCTGGCAGCTCACCGAGGGCCTGCGCGCCCACGGACGCGGCGGCGACAGGGCCGAGCGGCGGGCCCTCGCCGTGGAATGGCTCGACAAGGTCGGCATCCCCGACCCGGCCACCCGCGTCGACCACTATCCGCACCAGCTCTCCGGCGGCCAGAAGCAGCGCGCCGTCATCGCCATGGCCCTCGCCCTGGGCACCCGGCTCATCGTCGCCGACGAACCCACCACCGCCCTGGACGTCACGGTGCAGGCGGAGATCCTGGAACTGCTCCACCGCTGCCGCACCGACTTCGGCACCGCCGTGCTGCTCATCACCCACAACATGGGCGTCGTCGCCGACCTCGCCGACCGGGTGGCCGTGATGCGTGCGGGACAGGTGGTGGAACAGGCGCCGGTACGCGATCTGTTCGCGGCGCCCGCACACCCGTACACCCGGCAGCTCCTCGCCGCAGTACCGGACTTCGGCACCGGCGCAGCCACGCGGCCGGAGACGGCGGACGGCGGGGGGCAGCCGGTCGTGCGCGCCTCCGGGCTGGTCGTCGACTACCCGGGGCGGCTGGGGCGCAAGGGCTTCCGGGCGGTGGACGGGGTGAGCTTCGAGATCCGGCCGGGCGAGGTGCTCGGGCTGGTCGGCGAGAGCGGCAGCGGCAAGACGACCATCGGGCGGGCCATCGCCGGGCTGACCGCGGTGACGGCCGGACAACTGGAGCTGTTCGGCCAGCCGTTGACGCGCAAACGCAAGGCGGCCGGGCGGATCGGCTACGTCTTCCAGGACCCCGCCACCAGCTTCGACCCCCTGCTGACGATCGCCGAGAGCGTCGCGGAACCGCTCGTCGTGCACCGGCGCGAGCTGGGCGCGAAGGCGATCCGGGCGCAGGCCGAAGCACTGCTCGAAGCGGTGCACCTGCCCCGTGCCTACGCCGACCGCTACCCGCACGAGCTCAGCGGAGGACAGCGCCAGCGCGCCGGCCTCGCCCGGGCGATCGCCCTGCGGCCGCGGCTGCTGGTCGCGGACGAGCCGACCTCGGCGCTGGACGTGTCCGTGCAGGCCAAGGTGCTCGAGCTGTTCGGCGAGCTGCAGCGGGAACTGGGCTTCGCGGCACTGTTCGTCAGCCACGACCTGGCCGTGGTCGAACAGGTCGCCGACCGGGTGGTGGTACTGCACCGGGGACGAATCGCCGAAGAGGGCGCCACCGGCCAGGTGCTGGGCAGCCCGCAGGACGACTACACCCGCCGGCTCGTCGCCGCCCTGCCCGTGCCCGACCCGGTCCGGCAGGCAAGACGTCAGCAGCGCCCCGTGCAGGAAGGAGTGGCCGGCTCATGACCGACGGCACACTGATCGACGAAGTACTCAGCGCCACACCTGTCTTCGACGGCCACAACGACCTGCCGGTGGCGCTGCGCGCGCGGACCGGTTACAGCGTCGAAGGCCTCGACGACGGCCGCCCGGAACTGCACACCGACCTGCCCCGGCTGCGGGCCGGAGGGGTCGGCGCGCAGTTCTGGTCGGTGTACGTCTCCTCCAGGCTGCCCGAGCCCGAGGCCGTGGTGGCCACACTGGAGCAGATCGACGCCGTCTACCGGCTCGCCGCCCGCTACCCGGACACCCTGCGGATCGCGTACACCGCGGCCGACGTCGAGCGAGCGTTCACCGAGGGGCGCATCGCCTCCCTGCTCGGTGTCGAGGGCGGGCACAGCCTCGCCGAATCACCCGGGGTACTGCGCTCGTACGCCCGGCTCGGCGTGCGCTACGTGACCCTGACCCACAACGACAACACGTCCTGGGCCGACTCGGCCACCGACGAGCCGGCGGTCGGCGGGCTGAACGACACCGGCCGCGCGATCGTCGCCGAACTCAACCGGACCGGAATCCTCGTGGACCTCTCCCACGTCGCCGAGTCCACGCAGCGTGCGGCGCTGGCCGTGTCCACCTCCCCGGTCGTGTTCAGCCACTCCTCGGCACGAGCCCTCCACGACCACCCCCGCAACGTGAGCGACGAGGTACTGGAGCTGCTCCCCGGCAACGGGGGCGTGATCCATCTGACCTTCGTTCCGTACTTCATCTCCGCCGACGTCGCCGCCTGGGGCCAGGCGCTCCAGGACGAACGCGCACGCCTCGGTCTGCCTGCCGTGCCCTGGAGCCGGCCGCGCGCGCCACGCCCCGGCGAGGATCCGGCGGGCGTCGCCGAGGAGCACGCGGAGGCCTTCACCGCTGCCCTCGACGACCGGCTGGAGCGCTGGCTCGATGCCCACCCCCGCCCGGAGGTGACGGTCGCCCAGGTCGCCGACCACGTGGAGCACGCCCGCGAGGTGGCCGGCGTCGACCACATCGGTCTCGGCGGCGACTACGACGGGGTGGACCATCAGCCGGCCGGCCTCGCCGATGTCTCCGGCTATCCGGTGCTGCTGGCCGAGCTGGCCGACCGCGGCTGGTCCCGGCCCGAGCTGGAGGCCCTGACCGGCCGCAACATCCTCCGCGTTCTGCGCGAGGCCGAGGAGCGGGCCGCCGAACCGCTGTGGCCCACGGTCCCGCTGCGCTGACGGACCGGTCCGCATCCATCGGCGCCTCGGCGGGTGCGGACCGCGCCGCGTCACCTGGTCGGTACCCGGCGCTGTACGCCAAGTGCGCCGCCGGGGACCGCGGTACGACG
Organism: Streptomyces sp. NPDC020996; assembly: GCF_040641355.1. NCBI lineage: Bacteria > Bacillati > Actinomycetota > Actinomycetes > Kitasatosporales > Streptomycetaceae > Streptomyces > Streptomyces sp. NPDC020996. The sequence goes on along the minus strand of NZ_JBFADM010000002.1, from coordinate 40,634 downwards.
TCGGCCTCGCCCCCACCGTGCGGCGCGGCGCCCAGGGCCACAGGTGATCTTCCAGCCCGGTGACTCCGGCCAGGAGCGGCTTCGCCGCCCGCCACGCCGGAACGCGCCTTCCGGCCAGGGGCTTGCCTCGGAAGTCCCGTCCGGCCCGCGACGCCCGGCACGGGCACCCCGCCGCGTCGTCGGGATCGCCCGCGCACCCCTCCTGCGCGCCGGGCCCGACGCCCAGCCCCTGATGCCAGCGCCAGGGTGAGGGCGCTCCTGGCCGCGTTCGTGGCCGCGCTCCTGGCCGCGTTCGTGGCCGCGCTCCTGGCCGCGTTCGTGGCCGCGTTCGTGGCCGCGTTCGTGGCCGCGTTCGTGGCCGCGTTCGTGGCCGCGTTCGTGGTCGCGTTCGTGGCCGCGTTCGTGGTCGCGTTCGTGGTCGGCGTGACCGCGACGGCAGTGCCGGACCGTTTCCGCGCCCGCTCCGGCGCATCCGCTCACAGGGCCATGGCCGTGAGTTCCGCCAGCTTCAGCACGGTGTTCCAGTTGCGGGTCGTGGCGACGACGCCCTTGGTGATCCGCGGCTTCGCGAGGTGCCCGGCGAGTCTGGAGCGGCCGAGGCCGTCGGGCGCGTACAGGTACAGCGCGCGGTCGCCGAGCCGGAACTCCTCCGGCAGGTAGGCGCCCCGGTCGAGACCGGCGAACCGCTCCTCGTCCACCGGCGCCGAGAAGTAGGTGACGTGGAGCTGCTTGGGCTCCAGGTCGGCGGCGGGGAACGGGCAGGCCGCGGCGACCGCCCGCAGATAGGCGTGGTCGCGCACGATGACGTCGACGCCGAACCCGAATCGCCGCTCGACCGCCCGCGCGAGCTCGGCGGCCAGGGACTCCTCGTCGCCGTGGCCGGCCGTGAAGAAGGCCTGGCCGCTCTGCAGGTAGGTCCGCACGCCGTCGTGCCCGAGGCCCTCCATCAGCGCGCGCAGTTCGGCCATCGGGACCTTCCGCGCGGACCCCACGTTGACCCCGCGCAACAGTGCCGCATACGTCGTCGCCGCCATCCGCCCACCCTAAGGCCACCCTGAGAGCACAACCCGCCGCCTCCGCAACGGGCGGGACCGGGGACGGCGGGCGGGGCGCGGTCCGTCTCCCTGATCGGCGTCCCCGAGGAGGACCGGTAAATGTAGGGGGTCGCCATCCTCCCCAGTGGTGAGGGCGCGGTGTCCGGACGGATGACCCGGGGCCCCGGCACTTCACCGGACAGTACGACGAGATGTCCTTATGCGGCCCATACCGTCGTTACGGAAGGTGGCGGCAAGGAGCTGCCACCGCGTACGAAGGGGCAGGCCCGTCATGAAGAACCGAGAGGCGCAGGTACGCGGGTTCGCCGCCCGGGCCGGCGGCTGGAGCGCCCGGCACCGTTGGGCGGCCGTCGGCATCTGGGTGCTGTTCGTCGTCCTGGCGATGGGACTCGGTTCGGCGGCGGGCCGTGTCGACGTCAAGGACAGCGATCAGCTGAGCGGCGAGACGCACACCGCCGCGAAGATCGTCGAGGACGCGGGGCTCGAGGAGCCGGCCGGTGAGACGGTCCTGATCCAGGCCAGGGGCGGCGGCGTCAAGGCCACGGACCCCGAGTTCAAGGCCGCGGTCGCGTCGGTCGTCGAGGCCGTCGAGGCCACCGGCAAGGTCACGGACGTGAAGTCGCCGTACGACACCCGCACGATCTCCCGGGACGGCCGCAGCGCGCTGGTGCAGTTCGACATGCGCGGCGACTCCGAGACCGCGGGCGAGCGCGTCGAGCCGGTGCTCAAGGCCGTCGCGGGGGTCCAGAAGGACCACGAGACGCTGCGGATCGAGGAGATCGGCGGCGCCAGCATGATGAAGACGTTCGACGACGCGTTCGGGGACGACTTCCAGAAGGCCGAGTACTCGGCGGTGCCGGTGGCCCTCGGCATTCTGCTCATCGCCTTCGGCGCCCTGGTGGCCGCGCTGCTGCCGGTCGCGCTGGCGATCACCGCGATCATCGCGACGATGGGCCTGATGGGCGTCGTCAGCCATCTGCAGCCGATGAGCGACACCGCCAACTCCGTGATGCTGCTGGTGGGTCTGGCGGTCGGCGTCGACTACTGCCTGTTCTACCTGCGCCGCGAACGTGAGGAGCGCGCCGCCGGGCGGGACGCGCAGACGGCCCTCAGGGTCGCCGCCGCCACCAGCGGCCGGGCGATCGTCGTCTCCGGTGTCACGGTGTGCGTGGCGATGGCGGGCATGCTGTTCACCGGTCTCGCCGAGTTCGAGGCGATGGGCCTGGCGTCGCTGATGGTGGTGGCGGTCGCCATGGTCGGCTCGGTCACCGTCCTGCCCGCACTCCTGTCGCTGCTGGGCGAGCGGGTCGAGAAGGGCCGCATCCCCTTCCTGCACAAGGCCATGCGGCGCCGTGCCGCCCGCGGCGACGGGGGCAGCCGGTTCTGGACGGCGGTGCTGCGCGGGGTGCTCGCCAGGCCGCTGGTGTCCGTGCTGGTGGCGGCGGGCGCGCTGCTGGCGATCGCGGCCCCCGCGGTCGGCATGAAGACCCAGAACCTCACGCTGAACCAGGAGTTCGGCGACTCGCTGCCGATCGTGCAGACGTACAACCGGGTCAACGACGCCTTCCCGGGCGGCTCGGAGCCGGCCGAGGTGGTCGTCAAGGCGAAGGACATCAACGCCCCCGAGGTGAAGGACGCGCTCGCCGCGTTCCGCGACCGGGCGATCAGCTCGGGCGCCTCGCGCGGCCCCGTGCAGATCACGCTGCACGACGCGCAGAACGTCGCCTACGTGTACGTCCCGCTGGTCGGCGGCTCCGACCTGGACAAGGCCGGGGCGAGCCTGGAGAAGCTGCGCGACGAGGTGCGGCCGGCCACGCTCGGCAAGGTCGACGGCGTCCAGGCGCCGATCACCGGACAGGTCGCCGGCTCGCACGACTTCAACGACCAGCTCGCCGGCGCCGTCATCCCGGTGTTCGCGTTCGTGGTGGTCTTCGCCTTCCTGCTGATGCTGCTGTCGTTCCGCTCGCTGACGATCGCGGTCACCTCGATCATGCTCAACCTGCTGTCGGTGGGCGCCGCGTACGGCATCCTCGTCGCCGTCTTCCAGCACGGCTGGGGCGCCTCCCTGGTCGGCGCGGAGGGCGTCGGCGCCATCATCACCTGGCTGCCGCTGTTCCTGTTCGTCATCCTGTTCGGACTGTCGATGGACTACCACGTGTTCGTGGTGTCCCGGATCCGCGAGGCGCGCCTGCGGGGCCGTACGACGAAGGACGCGATCCGGCACGGCGTGGTCACCACGGCCGGCGTCGTCACCAGCGCCGCGGTCATCATGGTCGCCGTCTTCGCGATCTTCGGCACGCTGTCCATGCAGTCCATGAAGCAGATGGGCGTGGGCCTCGCGGCCGCGGTGCTGATCGACGCGACGGTCATCCGCGGCGTGCTGCTCCCGGCGGTGATGGCGCTGCTCGGCGAGCGCAACTGGTACCTGCCGCGCTGGATGCACCGGCTGCCCGACCTCACGCACGACGAGTCGCCGGAGGCGGTCGTGCACGAGACGCACGTTCCGCACGGCACGCGTGACGACGAGGACGAGGGCGAGCCCGTGACCGTCTGACCCCACCCGGTCCCGCCCGGTCCCACCCGGCACCGCCGAAACCGCGGGCCCGTCGGACTCCCCTCCCCGGGGGCCGACGGGCCCGCGCCGTTGCCTCGGGCGCGTGAACCGTCCGACCCGGGCGCGCGTAGAGCTTGGTCCGACCCGGGCGCGCGTAGAGCTTGGTCCGACCCGGGCGCGCGTACGGTCCGACCTGGGCGGATGCGACACTGGCCGACGGACGGCGGGAAGTGCGGGGCCGTCCGCGGCGGGCGTACGACGCACGACGCCCCACGGGACGAGACACGGAGGCGGACATTGGACGAGGCACGGGCGCGGGAGGTACTGGCCGCGGCACGGGTGCTGCCCGGCCCGGCGGAGGAGGCGCGGCTGCTCGCCCTGGGCGAGAACGCGGTGTTCGCCGCCGACGGCCTCGTCGTCAAGGTCGGCCGCGACGCCGAACTCCTGGACCGGGCGCGCCGGGAGCTGGACGTCGCGCTGTGGCTCGCCGGGGCGGGCGTGCCGGCGGTGCGGGCGGCACGGCCCGAGCCGCTGCTCGTGGCGGGGCACCCGGTGACCGTGTGGCACCGGCTGCCCGACGCCGTACGGCCCGCCGAGCCCCGGGACCTGGCCGGGCTGCTGCGGATCGTGCACGCCCTGCCCGCCCCGCCGTTCGCCCTGCCGCCGCGCGAGCTGCTGGGCGGCGTGGAGCGCTGGCTGCGGCTCGCGGGGGACGCCGTCGACCCGGCGGACGCGGCGTACCTGCGCGAGCGCCGCGACGGGTTCGCGGCGGCCGCGGCCGCTCTCACCCCGCACCTGCCGCCCGGCCCCATCCACGGGGACGCGCTCCCCCGCAACGTGCACGTCGGCCCGGACGGCCCGGTCCTGGTCGACCTGGAGACCTTCTCCGCCGACCTGCGGGAGCACGACCTGGTGGTCCTGGCCCTGTCCCGCGACCGCTACGGGCTTCCCGCCGAGGCCTACGACTCCTTCACCGAGGCCTACGGCTGGGACGTGCGCGAGTGGGACGGCTGCTCGGTGCTGCGCGGCGCGCGGGAGACGGCGAGCTGCGCGTGGGTTGCCCAGCACGCGCCGGGCAACCCGAAGGCGCTGGCCGAGTTCCGGCGGCGGGTGGCGTCGCTGCGGGACGGGGACGAGACGGTGCGGTGGTACCCGTTCTGAGGGCCTGAGCGACAGCTAGGAGGCTTCGGTGTCCCGTTCCTGGATGGTGTCGGCGTCCCGTTCCCGGATGGTGTCGGCGGCGCGGCGCAGCTCCGCCAGGACCGTGCGGACCGCCGTGCGGGCCGTGCGTTCGGGCCGGTACAGCACGTCGATGTGGCGTCGCGCCCGCACCCCGGCGAGCGGTCTGAGGACCAGCGCGGGATGCGGGCGGGTCGTCCAGCGCGGCATCAGCGCGATGCCGCCGCCGGCCGCCACCGCCTCGGCGACCACCGCGAACTCGTTGATGCGGTGGACCAGCCGGAGCCGCCGTCCGGCCGCGGCGGCGATCGCCTCGACGGTCGCCGTCAGCGGGAAGCCGTCGTGCACGGTGATCCACGGCTCGTCGGCCACGTCGCGCGGGGTGACGCCGGCCTTCGCGGCCAGCGGGTGCCCGGCGGGCATCGCCACGTCCAGCGGCTCGCGCAGCAGTGTGGTCGCGGTCACCGTGCCCGGCCAGGGCGGAGCGTGCTCGAGGCGGTGGGCGAGGACGAGGTCGTAGTCCCGGGTGAGCCGGGGGAAGTCCTCCTGCGGGACGTCCTCGTCGGCCAGCCGCGGCACCGGCCCGCCCGGCCCGGCGAGCGCGCGCAGCAGCGGCGGGAAGAACGCGGCGCCCGCGCTGTGGAACGCCGCCACCGACACCTCCGCGTCCGGCCGGGCGACGAACTCCTCCACGGTGTGCCGGGCCCGCGCGAGCGCGGTCTCCACCTCGGCGGCCGCGCCCGCCAGCGCCTGCCCGGCGTCGGTGAGCACCAGCCGCCGGCCCTGGCGCTCGGTGAGCGGCACGGGGATCGCCCGCTGCAGCAGCCGCAGTTGCTGCGAGATCGCCGACGGGGTCACCAGCAGCGCGTCGGCGACCGCCGTGACACTGCCCAGTTCGCCGAGCTCCCGCAGGATCCGCAGCTGCCGTTCGTCCATGGCGGCAAGTGTAGGCGGACGATGTAGAGGCTCTAAAAGATCCTTTTAGAAGATGGCTCTGGGCTTCACGGTGGTCTGTGGTGCACCGTGGGCGGGTGTCCGACGTCCGCCGTACCGATGCGGTACTCCTCCTTGTCGCGCTCGTCTGGGGTTCCAGCTACCTGTCCGCCCAGACCGCCACGTCCGCGCTGCCCGTCCTGCTGGTGCTGTTCGCCCGCTACGCCCTCTCCGCCCTCGCCTGTCTCGCCCTCGTCGCCGGCCGGCGGCGCGGGTCGCGGCGATGGACGCGGGAGGAGGTGCGGGCCGGGGTGCCGCTGGGGCTCACCCAGGCCGCGGTCCTCGTCGTGGAGACGTACGGCGTCGCCCACACCACCGCCGCCAACGCGGGCCTGATCATCAGCCTGACCATCGTGCTCACCCCGCTCCTGGACCGCGGCGGCCGGCGTGGCACGCTGCCGCCGTCGTTCTTCGCCGCGGCCGGCGTGTGCGTAATGGCGGTCGCGCTGCTGATGTCCGGCACCGGCTTCCACGCGCCGCGCCTCGGTGATCTGCTGATGCTCGGCGCCGCGCTGGTGCGGGCGGTGCACGTCGCGCTCGTCGGCCGGCTCACCGCGGGCCGGGCGATCCGGCCCGCGCAGCTGACGACGGTGCAGACCCTCGTCGGCACGGCCCTGTTCCTGCCCGCCGCCGCCTCCGGCCTGCCGGCCCTGACCGGCGCCGGCCCGGCGATCTGGGCCCAGCTGCTGTATCTCGCCCTGTTCTGCAGCGTGTTCGCGTTCCTCGCCCAGACCTGGGCCGTGCAGCGCACCTCCGCGAGCCGGGCCAGCCTGCTGCTGGGCACCGAGCCGGTCTGGGCAGTCGCGGTGGGCATCGCCCTCGGCGGCGAACGCCTCACCCCGCTCACCGCCCTCGGCGCCACCATGATGGTCGCCGGCACCTACTGGGGCCAGTCCGTGGAACGCGCCCACCGCACCGCGCCCCCGGACGAGACCGACATCCGCACCCCCGAGACCGACCACGCCACCGACACCCGCGACATCCGCGACACCCAGGACGAGGACACCCGATGCCGGACCGCGACACCTACCAGCGTCTGATCTCCCTTCTCGACGACTCCCGGGTCGGCTACAAGCTCATCGACCACGTGCCCGAAGGCGCCACCGACGCCGTGAGCGCGCTGCGCGGGCACCCGGTGTCCGAGGCCGCAAAGTGCATCGTGCTGCGGGTCAAGGTCGACCGCCGCACCACCCGGCACGTCCTGGCGGTCGTCCCCGGGGACCGGCGCGTGGACCTGGACGCCGTACGGACGCTGTTCGCGGCACGGTACGCCGGGTTCAGCGACGCGGAGACGGCCGAGCGGCTGGCCCGCGCGGTGCCCGGCAGCGTGCTGCCGTTCAGCTTCGACCCGGACCTGGAACTCGTCGCCGACCCGGAGGTCGTGGCGCGGGCGCACCTCTACTTCAACGCCGCCCGCCTGGACCGGTCGCTGCGCATCTCGGGCGCGGACTACGCCCGGGTGGCGCGGCCCCGCGTGGCACCGATCGCGGGCCCCGCGCCTGCCTGACGGAAGGGGCGGACGACGGGCGAGCAGCGGCGGACGACGGGCGGCGGACGGCGGACGGGCGGCTCACACGGTCTCGTCCGCCGGTTCCCGCAGCGGCCATGTCCCGTCCACCACCGCCGCCGCGTCCCCCTTGCGTCGCAGGAACGCCTGGAAGTCCGCCGCCCACTCGGCGTACCACCCGATCTGGCGGCGGTGCAGCTCCGCCGGGCCGAGGGCCGCGATCTTGGGGTGGCGGCCGGCTATCGCGCGGGCCAGACGGGCCGCGGCGAGCGCGTCGGCAGCGGCGTCGTGGGCGGCGTCCAGCGGGACGCCGTACTCCGTGCAGACCGCCTCGAGGTTGCGCTTGCCGCGGCGGTAGCGGTCGACCCAGCGGTCGATGGTGTACGGGTCGACGACCGGAGCGGGGTCGCGGCCGCCGAGGCGGTCCCGCAGCGACGGCAGCCCGTACCGGCGCAGCTCCGCGGAGAGCAGGCTCAGGTCGAAGGCCTTATCCACGCACGACCGTGTCTCACGATCTCCGTCGTCGTTGATCGACCAGGGGGTGCGATCAGATGGAGATCTTCTTCACCGACCCGGGTGCGTTGGAAGCAGCCGGGGTAACCGATGTGCAGAGAGCGCTGGAACGACACGGGTTGCACGCCGGTGCGCCGTTCATCATCAGCGATGAGGGCAGCTACGACATACACCTGAACCGCTTCCTGTGGTCCCTGCCGACGCTCGGGGTGAGGTCGACGAACTCCTGGCGGGCCTACGCTCTCGATCTGCTGACCTGGGGGCGGTTCCTCCACGAACATCGCGACAAGACCGTCTGGCAAGCCGACCGTGACGACGTGACGGCCTTCCACCGGGCCCGGCGCATCTCGCCCGACCCCACACAGGTCATCTCGGCCTCCACCTGGAACCGGTCTGTCGCGGCCTTGGACAAGTTCTACACCTGGGCGGCGGACGAGGGCCTGATCGAGCGGACGCCGTTCAAGTACTACGAGAGCTCACGGCAAGCAGAATCCGGTCGGCAGGTGCCCGTCCGTAACAACCGCGCGGTGGAGAAGGCGGCCAAGCGCGCTTCCGTCAAGTTCCTCTCCGTGTCTCGGTATGCGGCTTTCCGCGACGTCGGGTTGCGCGGTCTCCTGCCGTCAGGAGCCGCCGATCCGTCCTTCCGTGGCCGTAACGCGGAACGCAACGTCGTCATGGCGGAGCTGCTCGTCACCACCGGCCTGCGCATCCAGGAGGCCGCGTCGCTCTGTTGGCCCGAACTGCCTGCCCCGGACCGCCAGGACGGGAAGAAGAGCGTGCCGTTCGACCTCGCGCCGCCGACCGCGAAACGTGACAAGGGGCGCAGGATCCTGCTGCCGAATCGGATCGTCGCGGCCCTGGCCGATTACATGGAGATCGAGCGGTCCTTGGTGCTGGACCGTTGGAATACCCGAGGCCGTCCACTGCCTGCCGATGCGGTGCTGGGGAGCCAACCCGACCGCCGGGGCGTACGGATGCACACGAAGGACGGTCGGCTTCGAAGAGTTCCCTGGTCACGTGTGCCGCCATCGATCCGGTCCCGGCTCTTCCTCATGGACGAGCAGGACCGACCTCTTGGCCCCGCGTGTGTATGGCTCGGACAGGAAGCACGACCCGTGTCTCTGTCCGCCTGGGAGTCGGTATTCGTGCGCGCCTCGGAGAGGTGCCGGATGTTCGGGGTTGATGTCATCACCACGCCTCATGTGCTCAGGCACACCTTCGCGGTTCATCTGCTGTCGGCACTGATCCACGAGCAGATCGGCTCGGTGGACAGGCATGAAATGGCCGACGGCGTGTACCGCCGGATCATCGGAGACCCCCTCGATCACCTGCGCCGGCTGCTGGGGCACTCCTCGATCACGACGACGTACATCTACCTCGACTGCACCGACCAGGCGCAGTCCTTGATCGACGGTGCGGTGGACGCTTGGACCTCCGAGGTCGCGGCCACGGCGACGCAGGTCTCGCAGGAGGATCAACAGTCCGTAGCACAAGTGCGGGGAGACATGTCGTGGTAGGCCGAGGACGGCGTCGGGCCCGACTGAGTGTGCCTGCGGAGCAGCCTATTGATCCAACTCCCACAGCGCTGGGACTGCTGAAGATCGAGGTCACCTTCCCGGACAACCGAGCGGCCGTCGTGGACTGGACCCAGGAGCCTCAGCAGCGGCTGCTGCGGGCCCTGGGCGCAGAACTTGCGGCCTCGTGTGCTGTGGGTCAGGGCACAGGATCGCCACATACGCTGCGGAATCGCGCCCGCTCTTGTCGCGAATGGGCACGCTGGATCGCATCGACGGAGCACGTGGAACTACGCGTGGGTGATCTCCTCCCCCGGCACCTGGACGGGTTCGAGAGCCATCTGCGCGAAAGACATCCGGAGTCCTCAAGGACGCCCTACGCGCGTATCGCCGACATCGTATGGATCTTGCGGCGCCTGAGCGACAAGGAGGGAGGCTTGTCGCCTGCCATGGTCCGGCGGCTCGCCCATACCTCAGCGGGTCCGGTCGGCTCGTACGCCCCTCGCGACTCCTATTCGCCACACGTCGTGGAGCAGTTACGCGCTGCCGCACGCTCCGACATCGACCAGGCAGTTCGTCGACTGACGGTGGAGGGGCCGTCGCTCCTGGCACAGGGGCGGGACCCCCGGGCGGCTGGATGGAGTTCCGATGCCAACGTACTGTGGGAGATTTACCGGAGCCAGGGGCAGTTCACGCGTCAGGAACTGGCCGACCGGGTCGGTCGGGCCCTGGCTGACGAACATTCTCCTGGCCGCCTCGCACCCCTCCTCTACCCCACCAGTCGCGACCTGTTCGCCCTGCTCCTTCTGTTCTGTCTCGAAAGCGGCATGGAGCTGGAGGCAGTCAGGGAACTGACCTCTGACTGTCTCAAGAACTCGAACCGCGGCTATGTGCAGGTCGAGTACCTCAAGCGCCGTCGTCACGGCCAGGAGTGGAACACGATCCGGGTCAGGGACGGCTCATCCAACTCGCCGGGCGGGCTGCTGCGGCTGGCCCTTCGACTCACGGCCTCCGTCAGGGAGATCACCGGCTCGCCCGCCCTGTGGCAGTTCCGGATGAAGGAAGGTGTCCTGGCCACAGGATTCAGTGCGAGTGCGGTGGCACACCTGGCACGGAGTTTCGTCTCGACACATGGCATCAGCGACGAGGGCAGCCCTGTTGAACTGCGTTTGTCCCGGCTCCGAAAGACCTAAAGGCGGCCGTTTACAAGGTCACTGGCGGGAGGATGTCGGCCTTCGTGCAGGGGCATTCCCCCGACGTCGCCGCAGCGCATTACGCGAACATCCCCTCCCTGCGCGACCTCCACGAACAGGCTGTGGCAGACGGTTTGCAGGACGCACTCGATGAAGCCCGTACTCCCTCAGTCCTCACACCTGAGGAGGAACAACTGCTCATTGAACAGCCCGCTGAGGCACCGCAATTACTCGGAATCGCTCCCCAGGAAGTCGAGCCGCTCCTGTCCGGCGAATCCGATCTATGGCTGTCGTCCTGCCGCAACTTCTTCGACTCGCCATTCGGCACGAAGGGCAAGGCGTGCCCTGTGTCGTTCTTCGGCTGCCTCGGGTGCGGAAACGCTGTCATCACCAGGAGGAAGCTGCCCGCCATCCTGGCGTTTCTCAACCACATCGAGGCCGAGCGGGCCAGAACTCCCCAAGCCGAGTGGACAGCGCGTTTCGGCGGGGTCCACCAGCAGATCCTGCGTCTGATCCTGCCAAGGTTCAGCGAGAGCGACGTCCTCAGCGCCAGGGCCGTGGCCGAGTCCACCGAGCCCCTCCTCTTCCTTCCCTCCAGCCTGTTCGGAGGTCATTGATGCTCACGCAACCGCTGCCGCTCGGGTCCGGCGCTGATCGCCCCTGCGACACCGCACCCGTTCTGTCCGGACGTCCTCTCGTCGGCGACCCGTCCCTCATGCCGCGGTTCGGAGACGACGTCTGGAACCTCGGTGTGGCTGGCTTTGCCGGAAACCGGTACGCCAGCGAGTTCCTGATCGACTTCAAGTCCCTCGACCATCCCGTGCGACGCGAGGCCGCCCGCGAGTTTCTCTTCTGGAGGCTCAACACTCGTCCGGGCCGTGGAGCGCTGCCTTCCATCTCAACGGTGGCGGCCGAATGGTGGAACCTGCGGTGCTTCTTCAGGTTCCTTGACACCGAGCACGGAGGCCTGCGCCTGGACGCGGTCACGCAACCGGTTCTCGACGCATACCTCGTTCACTGCCGAAGTGAAGGACTGCTCACGAGCAGCATTCGCCATCGGCTCCAGGTGATCTCACGCCTGCATCTCGCAGCACAGGCCGTCGTCACCGACGCATTGGTCATCACCCCATGGAACGGCCGTCCCCTCACCCGAGTCATCGGCGTCGAACCGAAGCGCAAGCATGAAAACGAGACCCCCCGCATCCCACCGAACGTGATCGGCCCATTGGTACAGGCAGCGCTGTTCTATGTTCGCACCGCAGCAAAGGACATCATCAACGCACGTGCTGAACTCACAGAACTTGAAGCCTCCGTCGAAGACATCCACGGACTGTCCCTCAATCGGCTTGAGCGCTATCTCCACGGCCTTGCCAGCGACGGACGAGGAGTCCCCGTACTGGACGGGGTTGGACGGTTGGTGCACCTTGCCGGTTCGCCGGCCTACACGTACGTAATGCGGAAGTCCGGAGCCGGCCGGGGAGTCGCCGGAGGCGTCTACGACGAACGTATCGACCGAGCACTGGAGCTACTGGGCCCTGAGCCCGGTGGTATGGACACGCCCATCGCTCCGCACCTGCAGACCGGTCTCCCCTGGCGGGACAGATTCAGCCCCGCCGCTGTACCTCACGAGGAACGACTTCTGCGAACCGCCTGCTACATCCTCATCGCCTATCTGTCCGGTATGCGCGACTCCGAGGTCAAGGAACTGCGGAACGACTGTCACTTCACCGAGCGGAGCGCGGATGGTGTCGTCGTTCGCCACAAGGTGCGCTCGCAACTCGTCAAAGGCGGACGCGGCACAACGGAAAGCTGGGTGGTCATCGAGCCCGTTGCCGAAGCCATCGATGTCCTTCAGCAGCTACCCCATCGTGACGCGCTGTTCTGCCGACCGGTTACCCGTGATCGGTATTCAACGGTCTCGGCCAACCGAATGAATGAGAACCTCAACAAGTTCCGAGCACACTGCACGCACATCGGCTTCCCCGTGCCCGACGTCGACGGGGAACCCTGGCAACTCACCACCCGCCAGTTCCGCAGAACCGTGGCTTGGCACATCGCCCACCGCCCCTACGGCACGGTCGCCGGAATGATCCAGTACAAGCACCTCTCCGTGGCTATGTTCGAGGGATACGCCGGAACCTCAGCTTCGGGCTTCCGCGCGGAGGTCGCAGCCGAAGAAGCCCTGGCGCGCTTGGCGGACGTCGTGGAGCGCTACGAGGACTTCAAAGCCGGCGTCCGCTCCTCCGCACCCGGCGGCGCGCGAACTGACAACGAGTTCGTACGCGTACAAGAAGAACTCCAGGACTTCCCCGGCCGGGTGGTCGACGAGCGTCGCCTTCACGCCATGCTCAAGATGTCAGCCCGCACCCTGCACGTCGGGACGTTGAACGACTGCTACTACCAGCCCGCAACCGCCCTCTGTCGAACTGCCGGCGGTACGGACCAGCCCATGCTCAACAACTGCCGTCCCGATCGTTGCGGAAACTCGACCATCACGAACCGCCACCGCCCAGGGTGGGAAGCCGCGCGCGGAGACACCGAGCGAGCCCTCGCCTTCGTCGAGCTCTCCGAACTCCAGCGGACGGCACTACGACAGCACCTGAGCAACATCAACAAAGTGATCGAGAGCGTCGACCATGCCAACAACTGAACCTGTCGAAGTGGCTCTCCGCGCAGCCTTCGAACGTCTGCTTCGCGGAGAACCCGTTCGCAGCGACGGTTCCCTGACCGTCGCTTCTCTGGCCGCAGAAGCCGGTGTCAGCAGGGCCAGCGCCTACCGCTGCCCACAGGTCTTGGCCGAGTTCCGAAAGCTCGTCGCCGAGCAAGCGGACACGGCCTCTTCTTCGATGACACTCAGGCAAGAGGTCCAAGCGCTCAAAGCAGCAGAGCGCGAACTTCGCCAGCAACACGCCCGCGAGCTGCGTGAGCTGCGTGATTCGATCAACGTCCTGGCACAGCACGTGCAATACCTCACCCTGGAGAATCAGCGTCTTCTCCAGGCAAACGACCCACGCGACCGTGTCACTCGCATCGACAGGCACGGTTGACGAACGACAGATTAAGTGTCGTGGGCAGGAGAATGCGGACCGGACGCAGGCTGCTGGCGTAGACGGCCATGTTGTCGACGGCCTTTGGTCGCCCACTGGGTCGCCCGCGCTCGCAGGCGGAAGCCTGGCCTTCGATGGTGCCCGGCAGTTCGACACCAGAGTGGTGACGAACCGCACTGGGGGGATATCCCCCCTTCCGATCATGGGGTGTGCCGGATCGCGTCCCGATGGGGGCGAATCTAGCGTTCAGCCATGACTTGGACTCTGCGAAAGCACCTCGCCGTGTCGCTCGGTGTCGCTACGCTCCTCGCCATCGAGGTGACCACCGCCGTCGCCCAGCCCGCCTACCCCTCCCCCGTGGCGCAGTTACGTCGGGACACGGAGGCGATCCACGCCCTCGGCGTCAGCGGTGTGCAGGCCCGCGTGATCGCGCCTGACGGTCGGCAGTCGGTCGCCACCAGCGGCACCGCCGACGTGAACACCGGCCGCCCGGTCCCTTCCGACGGCTACTTCCGCATGGCCAGCACGTCCAAGACGCTGGTCGCCACCGTGGTCCTCCAACTGGAGGCCGAGGGCAGGCTGTCCTTGGACGACACGGTCGACCACTGGCTGCCCGAAGTGGTGCAGGGCAACGGCAACGACGGCAGCCAGATCACCATCCGCCAACTGCTCCAGCACACCAGCGGCATCCACGACGACCTGCCCGGATACGCGACGCCGGACGAGTACTACCAGCGGCGCCACGACGTCTACAGCCCCGAGCAGCTGGTTGCCCGCGCCATGGCCCACGCGCCGGACTTCCCGCCCGGCGAGGGCTGGGCGTACTCCAACACCGGCTACGTGCTGCTCGGCGTGATCATCCAGAAGGCCACCGGGCACCCCGCCCACCAGGAGATCGAAGACCGCATCCTGCGCCCGCTCGGCCTCGACCAGACCCGGTGGATGGGCACCTCGCCCACCCTGCCCCGGCCCCACGCCCGGGCCTACCAGCTCTTCAGCCCCGGCTCCCGGGTGGACGTCACCGACCAGATACCGGTGGACTACGAGAACCTGTCGTGGGTCACGACCACGCGGGACGAGAACCGCTTCTTCCGCGCGCTGCTTGACGGCCGCCTGCTGCCGGCACGGCAGCTGGCCAAGATGCAGCAGACCGTCCCCGTGAGCGCGGAGGTCCAACAGCTGTGGCCCGGCGGCCGATACGGGCTCGGACTGGTCGAACGCCCTCTGAGCTGCGGAGGAACTTACTGGAGCCACGAGGGAGGGGACGGCGGCTACATCACCCTCAACGGCGTCACCGATGACGGCAGGCGAAGCGCCGTGGTCTCCATGTCCGAGGCACGCGGCGACACCCTGCAGCACATAACGGAGCAGGAGAACGCGGCCAGCGCCCTGATCGACCACGCACTGTGCGCCGGGGGCCGAAGCACCCCGTGAGGCGGAGACGTCGTCGTGATGGGCGGTTGGCTCGGCGCGGCACTCGCTGGTACCGCAGATCAGTGTCGCGCACCCCCGCCTCGCCCTCTCATGGCCCCTTTCGGGCTCAGCTCGGTGATACCCCTGCATATGGCACGACTGGCCAGGCCGACTCGATCGTCGCCTCAGGGTTCGAGGTCCGGCGGAGGTACCTCTGCAACGAAGCCGCCTGCTCGGCCGCCGCACGAACCTGGAGATCGTGCAGCTCCGCAGGCCCCAGCATTCCTATGACCGGATGTTTGATGCCCATGGATCGCGCCGCACGCGCTGCGGCCACCGCGTCCGCAACAGCGTTATGCGCGTCATTGAGCGGCACGCCGTAGTGCTCGCAGAGCGCCTGGAGATTCCGTGACCCCTTCCTGTATCGGTCCACGTGCTTGTCCAGGACCAACGGGTCAATGACGGGCGACAGCGAGGTCCCTCCAGACAACCGCTTGGCCAACGGCTCTATCCCATACCGCCGGCACTCGCGGTCAAGCAGCGAGAGGTCGTACCGCGCGTTCATCACCACCAGCGGAGTCCCCGAGTTCAGCACTTCGGCGACAGCCGAGGTGATCTCCTCGATCGCGGGAGCCGCCGCAACCCCATGCCTGCGGGCGTGTTCCGTGGAGATGCCATGGATGGCCGAAGCCTGTCGCGGGATGGCCACCCCCGGGTCGAGCAGCCATGCCCGGGCCTCCGGCGGTTGTTCATCCGCGGCCACGGCCACGACCGCCGCGGTGACGATCCGGTCGGTCTCGATGTCGGTCCCCGTGGTCTCCAGGTCGAAGGCCACCAACGGCCCGCTGATCCAGCTCATCACAGGGCCCCACCCACCAGAGCACCCTGAAACACCTGAGACGTACTCGGAGTGCGTGGATAAAAGGCCGCGTTGTAGGCGACGACCGGCACGCCCGCGTCCCAGTACCCCACGAGGACGTCCGCCATGGCGTCCGCGACCTGGTCGGCCGGCCGGCCCTCGGCGGCCGCCCGCGCGTTGCTGATCCCGTGGACGGCCACCGCGTCGGCCGGGATCTCCACGCCCGGATCCGCCAGCCACTCCCGGCGGCCCAGCGGCTGCCCGTCCCTGACCTCGATCACGGCCCCCGTGACGATGCGCGCCTCGTGCGGGTCCGTCCCCGTCGTCTCCAGGTCGAAGCCGACCAGCAGCTCCCGGTGCCAGCCCATCGGCGGCCCCCCTTCTCGTGGTGCTCTCCCCCAGTGGCCTCCACCATCGCACGGGCCACTGACAATCGGCGGACCGCGTTCCGCTCGCACCGTGTTCCGCCCGGCGTGCGGAGGCGGTTCAGGACACCGGCCGCGAGTCCAGCCAGGCCAGCTCGAATTCCTCGCGATAAGTGGGGAAAAGCCCGGAATCGATCCCTTCGTCCCGCTCGTCCGGCTTGACCACCCGGCTGCCGTTGCGCAGCACCAGTACCGGCGCCTCCATGCCGCGCGAGCGCCGCAGGTAGGACTGCACGACGGCGACGCCGTCCGGGCCGTCCCCGTCGACGAGGTAGGCCGTGAAGCGCGGCGTCTCGTCGTACACCTGGATCTCGAAGGCGCCCGGGTCGCGCAGCCGGGAGCGCACCCGCCGCATGTGCAGGATGTTCATCTCCACCGCGCGGCTCAACTCGCCGCGCTTCATGCCCAGTTCCCGCTCGCGGCGCTTGACGGCGCTGGATGCAGGGTTCAGGAACAGCAGCCGCACCCGGCAGCCGGCGTCGGCCAGGCGCACCAGGCGGCGGCCGGAGAAGTTCTGCACGAGCAGGTTGAGGCCGATGCCGACGGCGTCGATGCGGCGGGCGCCGCCGAAGATGTCCTCGGCGGGGAACTGACGCATCAGCCGCACCCGGTCGGAGTGCACGGCGACCACGTCCGCGTACCGGTCGCCGACCAGGTCCTCCACCGCGTCCACGGGCAGCCGGCGCCCGGACGGCACGTCGCCGCCCGTGCCCAGTGTCTCCAGCAGCCTGGCGGAGGCCCGCTCGGCCTGGTTGAGGACGGCCTCGGACAGGGCCCGGTTGCGGGAGACGACGTTGCGGGTGACCTCCAGCTCGTCCAGGGCCAGTTCGACGTCCCGGCGGTCGTCGACGTACGGCTGGAAGCACGGCCAGTGCTGCACCATCAGCTCGCGCAGCTGGGGCAGGGTGAGGAAGCTCAGCACGTTGTCGTCGGCCGGGTCGAGCAAGTAGCCCTTGCGGCGGCTGACTTCGCGTACGGCGACCGCCCGCTGCACCCATTCCTGGCCGGCCGGCCCGGCCGCGGCGACGACCCAGTCGTCGCCGTGGACGGGTTCGTAGACGGGCCGCAGCACCGCGGCCACGACCGCGCGCATCCGCTGTTCGACGAGGTTCAGCCAGATGTACGCGCGGCCGGCCCGCTGGGCGCGTGTCCGTACCTCACGCCAGGCGTCGGCGTCCCAGTCCAGCTCCGGCCCGATGGACGTGGTCTCCATCGGCCGGGCCAGCGACACCGTGCCGGGCGGGGTGTCCGTGGAGTTCCCCTTGTGACCCTCGTCACCAGGGGGCAGCTCCAGCCCTCCCGAGCCCACCCGCGCACCGCCTTCCGCTCCCCCGGGCACTTCCCGTCCCAACGATCAAGGAAGCCTACTCCGGGAGCGGTCGGCGGTGCAGCCGGATGGACAGGGTCGTTCTCAACTACGTGGCCGCCAGTGGCCGTTCTGCCACGCGAGCTCGTCCGGAGTGAGCGGATTCATAGCCGTGACGTCCCTGGGAGCGATGGCGAACCCCTGCCAGTGGATCGGCATGGGCTGCTGGTCCTCGTCCCGGGCTATGTGATGGAAGCCCACGTTCATCCACACGATCGGGTGAGTGAGCGTCTGTCCGTTGACCCACGTGTCGACGGACTTGCCCGAACCGGCGGGGCAGCCGCCGGTGTTGTTGCTGGCGAACTGCTCGCACTTGTTGTACTGGGTGAAGTAGACGTCGTGCTTGGTGAAGCCGCGCCCCGGGTACCGCGTGGTGGCTCCCGGCACGATCTCGTACGAGCGCGGGTGCCCGTCCTTGTTCTTGCCGGTCGCGCTCACCACGCGCCACCAGCGGTAGGTCTTGGCGTCGCCCGCGAGTTCCTTGGTGACCTTGGTGCGGGTGGTCTTGTTGGTCGGGGCATGCTGGCCGGGGGCGGGCGCGGTGACCTTCGAGTCGTACTGCTCGACCTTGGTCTTGGAGGAGCCGTCGAGGCCGAAGTCGAGCCGCCAGAAGACGTTGTGGCTGTGGCTGGTGGCGTAGGCCTTGGCGCCCTTGCCGATGGGCCAGCCGCGGCCGTCGCCGGCGTCGTAGTCGTCGTAGGAGAGGCTGCCGGTGGCGCCGACGTTCATGTTGACCGTGCCGTCGTCCTGGAAGCGCCACTCGGTCATGTACTCGTACCAGCCGACCTGGTTGACCGTGTAGACGAGGAGGTCCGTGCCCTGCGCCTGGTAGACCTTGTTGGCGCTGTCGCCCTGCATACGGTAGGCGTGGCCGCGGGAACGGGTCGTGGTGCACAGGCCGTTGACGTTCGGGTGCTGCGGGTCCCAGGCGTCCGGCACCTTGACGGTCTTGATGGTGCCGCCGGGGCACTCGCCCGGCGCCAGATTGACCAGGCCCTGGGCGAAGCCGAAGCCGGTCAGGTCGTCGTACTCGACGCTGCCGTCGTCGTAGGGGACGTCGATCTGGGCCAGCCGGGCGCTGTTGAGCACCTTGATCGGGACGCTCTCGCCCTTGGGCTGGTAGGAGACGTCGTTCAGGACCAGGCCGGCCTTGCTGTCGTAGCGCCAGCACATCCGCCAGGTGGTGCCGCCGGCGAGCTTCTGCTCGATCTTGTAGGCGGCGCTGCAGTCCGCGACGGCAGCAGCGGCGGCTCTCGGCTGGGCGGCAGCGGCGGTCTTCGGCTGGGCGGCCGCCGGTCCCGCGCCGGTCGTCGCGCCGGCGGCCAGCGCGGCCACCGACAGGCCCACGGCCGCACGCGTGCGGACCCGGCCGGTTCCCCGCGGCCGGACGCCGCTGATCGAACTCTTCGTGCGCATGAAGAAGTGACTCCTCTGCAGGAGATGCGAGTCGGAAAAGTGGACGGGCCGCGGCTCAGCGGCGGTCGAGCTCGGCGACCTTGCGGGCGCTCAGGTCGATCACGATCGAGCGGGCGTCGATCCACGGGCCGTTCTTGACCTTCGGGAACAGCCGCACGCAGCGGTGTTCGCCGCACCGGTCGAGCACGGCGGGCTGGGCGCCGGGGACCGCCCGGTACACCGCGCCGTTGAACAGCAGCTGGTCCGGCGAGGTCAGCTCCTTGCCGGTGGCGTCCTTGTAGTCCGCCCGCAGGCCGGCGCCGAGCGGGTCGGCGATCAGCAGCCGGGCCGCCTCGGCGTTCTCGGCACGGCTCAGCGGCGGCTGCACGCCGTGCTGGACACCGGTCCGCACCACTTTCCCGGTGTCGAGGTCGACGGTCCTGGTGACGAGGGTGTCGTTCTTGTAGTCGTAGAACGTCACGTCGGCGCGGCGCGGCACGTCCGCCCCGTCGTCGACGTCGTCCGCGTTCTCGGGGTCCGCGAGGTCCACGGTCAGGCGCTGCGCGCCGCGCTCGCCCTCGACGTCCTCGGCGCCGCGCAGCGGCTGCCGGCCGGCGGCGAGCCGCTCGGCCCGCGCGATCTCGTCGCCGGTCAGCGGGTCGCCGCCCCTGCCCCGGTCCCCCTCGGCGGGCGCCTGCTCGACGACGCCGGGCCGGACCGCGCCGTCACCGGCCTGCTGTCCCGCCTGCTGTCCCGCCTGCCGTGCCGCCCGGCTGCCCGACCCGGTTCCCCCGCCCTCGTCGGCCCCCGCCGTCCCCGGCAGGGTGACGGCGACCATCGCGGCGGTCCCCGCCACCGCGACGGCCGCACCGGCCACCACCTTGCCCAGATGACGGTGCACTAATCCGCGCACATTTCCCCCTGCTCCCCCTGGTCACGGGAGTATCTGTCTGCCCCACTGTTTCGGCATACCGCGTATGCACTGGTCGACCGGTAAGAGGGACGTAAGTCATAGGTGGTTCCCTCACTTTCCGGGAGACTCGAAGGGAAGGCGCCACCGAGGGCGCGCTCCACCTGAAAGAGTCGTATCCATGCAGGTCTGGCCTGGCGAGGCGTATCCGCTCGGTGCCACGTACGACGGCGCCGGCACCAACTTCGCGGTCTTCACGGAGGCCGCGGACCGAGTAGAGCTGTGTCTGCTGCACGACGACGGCTCGGAGACGGCGGTGGAACTGCGCGAGAGCGACGCGTTCGTACGGCACGCGTACGTGCCCGGGATCATGCCCGGGCAGCGCTACGGCTTCCGTGTGCACGGCCCGTACGCCCCCGAGCGCGGGCTGCGCTGCAACTCCGCGAAACTGCTGCTCGACCCGTACGCGCGTGCGATCAGCGGCAGGGTCCGCTGGGGTGAGGAGGTGTACGGCTACCACTTCGACGCGCCCGACAAGCGCAACGACCTCGACTCGGCGCCGCACACCATGACGTCGGTCGTGGTCAACCCGTACTTCGACTGGGGCGACGACCGGCCGCCCAGGCGCGGCTACCACGAGACGGTGATCTACGAGGCCCACGTCAAGGGCCTCACCATGCGGCACCCGGGGCTGCCGGAGGAGCTGCGCGGGACGTACGCGGGGCTCGCGCACCCGGTGATCATCGAGCACCTGGTGGAGCTGGGGGTGACGGCGCTGGAGCTGATGCCGGTCCACCAGTTCGTCAACGACCACCGGCTGGTCGACATGGGCCTGAACAACTACTGGGGCTACAACACGATCGGGTTCTTCGCCCCGCACAACGCGTACGCCTCCTGGGGCGACCGCGGCCAGCAGGTCCTGGAGTTCAAGTCGGCGGTGCGGGCGCTGCACGAGGCCGGTATCGAGGTCATCCTCGACGTGGTCTACAACCACACCGCCGAGGGCAACCACCTGGGGCCGACGCTGTCCTTCAAGGGCATCGACAACCCGCAGTACTACCGGCTGACGGACGATCCCCAGTACTACATGGACACCACGGGCACCGGGAACTCCCTGCTCATGCGGTCCCCGCACGTCCTGCAACTGATCATGGACTCGCTGCGGTACTGGGTCACCGAGATGCACGTCGACGGCTTCCGCTTCGACCTCGCCGCCACGCTCGCGCGGCAGTTCCACGAGGTGGACCGGCTGTCGTCGTTCTTCGACCTGGTGCAGCAGGATCCCGTGGTCTCCCAGGTGAAGCTGATCGCCGAGCCGTGGGACGTCGGCGAGGGCGGCTACCAGGTGGGCAACTTCCCGCCGCTGTGGACGGAGTGGAACGGCAAGTACCGCGACACGGTGCGGGACCTGTGGCGCGGCGAGCCGCGGGCGCTGGCGGAGTTCGCCTCCCGGCTGACCGGGTCCTCGGACCTCTACCAGTCCGACGGCCGCCGTCCGCTGGCCTCGATCAACTTCGTGACCTGCCACGACGGCTTCACCCTGCACGACCTGGTGGCGTACAACGACAAGCACAACGAGGCCAACGGCGAGGACAACCGGGACGGCGAGAGCCACAACCGGTCCTGGAACTGCGGGACCGAGGGCGAGACCGACGATCCGGGGATCCTGGAGCTGCGGGCCCGGCAGATGCGCAACTTCATCGCCACGCTGATGCTGTCCCAGGGCGTGCCGATGATCAGCCACGGCGACGAGTTCGCGCGGACGCAGGGCGGCAACAACAACGCCTACTGCCAGGACAACGAGATCGCCTGGCTCCGGTGGCCGGACGGCGGGAAGCGGGGCGGCGGGACGCAGGGCGGAAGCAGGCAGGGCAGAGGTCGGCAGGGCAACGGGTCCCAGGGCGGCGGGACGCCGGATCCCGGGCTGCTGGACTTCGCGCGGGCGATGGTCTGGCTGCGCAAGGACCATCCCGTCCTGCGCAGGCGCCGCTTCTTCCACGGACGGCCCGTGGAGGGCACCCACGACGACCTGTCCGACATCGCCTGGTTCACTCCCGAGGGCAGGGAGATGACCCAGCGGGACTGGGACTCGGCGCAGGCGTCCGCGCTGACGGTGTTCCTCAACGGCAACGCGATCTCCGAGCCGGGCCCGCGCGGGGAGCGCATCACCGACGACTCCTTCCTGCTGATGTTCAACGCCTCGCCGAAGGCGCTGGACTTCGTGGTGCCGGTGGACCACGGCCGGCAGTGGCAGGTGGTGGTCGACACCGCCCGCACCGACGGGGTGCCGCCGGGCACCGGGCAGAAGGTGCAGGCCGGCGACCGGCTGACGCTGGTCGACCGGAGCCTGACGGTGCTGCACCGGCCGGTGTGACACCGGCCCGCGACAGGACCGCGGCAGGACCGCGGTGGGACGGCCCGCACCCGCGCGCGTGCGGGCCGTCCCGCCGCGGGTGGAGCGGACCCGTCCCGCCGCCGGTGGAGCGGACGGTGACACGAAGGGCGGCTGGGCGGGTACGTAGCTTTCCATGACATCTGAGCGACCCGACCTCACGGTGCCCACGGCGACCTACCGGCTGCAGTTGCAGCCCGACTTCCCCTTCGCGGCCGCGGCGGCCGCCGTGCCGTACCTGGCCTCGCTCGGCGTCTCGCACCTGCACCTGTCCCCCGTGCTGGAGGCCGTGCCGGGCTCGCTGCACGGCTACGACGTCGTCGACCACGCGCGCGTGCGCGAGGAACTGGGCGGCGAGGAGGGCCTGCGCGCGCTGGCGCGCACCGCCCGGGAGCACGGGCTCGGCCTGGTGGTGGACATCGTGCCGAACCACATGGCGATGTCCCCGCTCCACAACCACGCCCTGTGGGAGGTGCTGCGGGAGGGCCCGAAGTCGCCGTACGCGCGCTGGTTCGACATCGACTGGGAGGCGCAGGGCGGGCAGGTGCTGCTGCCGGTGCTCGGCGGTCCCCTCGGCGAGGAGATCGGGCAGCTGCGGGCCGACGGGGACGTCCTGCGCTACTACGACCACGTCTTCCCGCTCCGGGAGGGCACCGGTGAGCTGCCGCTGCCGCAGCTGCTGGACGCCCAGTGGTACCGGCCGGCGTGGTGGCGGCTGGCCCGCACCGAACTCAACTACCGGCGGTTCTTCAGCATCTCGGAGCTGATCGGGGTGCGGGTGGAGGACCCGGAGGTGTTCGAGGCCACGCACGCGACCGTCCTGCGGCTGCTGCACGAGGGCGTGATCGACGGGCTGCGGGTGGACCACCCGGACGGGCTGGCCGACCCCGACGGCTATCTGCGGCGGCTGCACGAGGCGACCGGCGGCCGCTGGACGGTCGTGGAGAAGATCCTGGCCGACGGGGAGCAGCTGCCGGCCTCCTGGCCCGTGGCGGGCACCACCGGCTACGACGCCCTGCGGCACGTGGACGGCCTGTTCACCGATCCGGCCGGGTCCGAGGAGCTGCTGGGCCGGTACCGGCGCTTCGCGGCGCCGCAGCCGGACCGCGGCGGGGACTGGGCGGCGACGGTGCGGCGGGCGGCGTACAAGGTGCTCACGCACGAGCTGGCCACCGAGATCGACCGGCTGACCCGGGTGGCGAGCCGGGTGTGCTCGACGTCGCCCGACCCGGTCCTGCGCGACCGGGCGCCCTGGGCGCTGCGCACCGCGCTGGCGGAACTCCTGGTGCGTCTGGAGGTCTACCGGCCCTACGCCTCCGGCGACGCATCCTCGGTCGTCACCGAGCAGGCCGCGGCCGAGGCGCGGCTGGCCTTCGTGGTGCCGGAGGAGGCGGAGGCCGTGGACGTCGTACGCGGCCTGGTGCTCGGGCGGTACGGCGACGGGCCCGAGCACGTGGAGTTCCGGGCCCGGTTCGCGCAGACCGCGTCGGCGCTGCGTGCGAAGTCCGTGGAGGACACGGCGTTCTACCGCTATGTGCCGCTGCTGTCGGCGACCGAGGTGGGCGGCGAGCCGGGCCGTCCCGCGGTGTCCCCGGAGGACTTCCACGCCTACTGCGCGCGCCTGCAGCGGGACTGGCCGGCGACCGGGACGGTGGTGTCCACGCACGACACCAAGCGCAGCGCGGACGTGCGGGCGGCGCTGGCGGTGCTCACCGAGTGCCCGCAGCGCTGGGCGGACGTGCTGACGCAGGTGACGCACGGCGGCACGTCCGCGCCGGACGCACAGCTGGCGTGGGCGGCCTGGCAGACGGTGTTCGGACTGGGTCCGGCGGACGGGGAACGGGTGCGGGGCGCGCTGCTGAAGCACGTGCGCGAGGCCAGGCTGTACACGAGCTGGACGGAGCAGCAGGCGGCCTACGAGGAGGCGGTGGCGGCGTTCGTCGCGGCGGGGCCGTGCGGCGCGCCGGGTGCGCACGTCGCCGCCCTCCGCCAGGCCCTGGAACCCCACATCCGGGCGAACGTCCTGGGCACCGCGCTGGTGCACCTGACGATGCCGGGCGTGCCGGACGTCTACCAGGGCACGGAGGCCGAGTACCGGGCGCTGGTGGACCCGGACAACCGGCGGGCGGTGCGGTTCCCTCCCGAGGATCCGGGCGACAAGGGCGCGGTGACGGCGGCGGCGCTGCGGCTGCGTGCCCGGCGGCCCGGCGCCTTCGGGCCCACGGCCGGCTACGAGCCGCTGGCCGCCGAGGGCGCGGCGGCGACGCACTGCGTGGCGTTCGCACGCTCCGGCGAGGTCGTCACGGCCGTGACCCGGCTGTCGCTGGGGCTGGCCCGTGCGGGCGGCTGGGGCGACACCGGGCTGTCCCTGCCGCCGGGCCGCTGGTCCGACGTGCTGTCGCCGGAGCGCCGGTTCGCGGGGCACGTGCGCGTGGCGGAGCTTTTCGAGCGACTGCCGGTGGCACTGCTGGAACGGCTGGACACGGCCGCCTGAACGGCCGCACGCACCGGCCCCGCGCTGCCCCGTTCACGGCCACGGCACATGGCGGTCACAGCACCGCGGGGCGCCGCGACCGTCCCCGCGGACACCGGACCGACGGCACACGCGCGGAGGCACTCTCCGAGCACCTGCCATGCCAGTGCCAGAACGGGACGACACGGCCGACAGAACGACCCCGCACACCGGCCCCGCACCATCCCCGTCACAGCCACGGCACGTCGCGGCCATGGCACCCGCGGCCACGCCACCGCGGGGCGCCGCGACCGTCCCCGCGGACGCCGGACCGACGGCCCCGCACCGTCCCGGTCGCAGCCACGGCACATCGCGGCCACCGACACGGCAGCGGGCCGCGGCCGCGGCCCGCTCCGCGCGCGTGCCGGGCTGCGGCACGCGCGCGGAGGCGGTCGTGCGGGACCGCCGAGGCGCCGGGCAGTACCGCGGGGCTGTACGCCGGTACGCCGGGCCGGGCCTCCGCCGGGCGGGCGGTCCCGTGGCCG
The DNA here is from genome assembly GCF_040641355.1 of Streptomyces sp. NPDC020996. Lineage (NCBI taxonomy): Bacteria > Bacillati > Actinomycetota > Actinomycetes > Kitasatosporales > Streptomycetaceae > Streptomyces > Streptomyces sp. NPDC020996. The sequence goes on along the minus strand of NZ_JBFADM010000002.1, from coordinate 15,322 downwards.
GTCAGTCGTCGTCGAGGGCGAACACCGTCCCCGTGCGGGCTTGCAGGACGCAGGAGTTGGCGTAGGTGTGGGTGTAGTCGATCCGGCGGCCGTGCCACTGTCCGCGCGCCTGGACGGTCACCGGGGCGTAGACCATCGGGCACGGGGCGTTCCGCGCCGGGAGGGCGCCGATGTCGCCGTCGACGGCGGCCAGGTCCGCGCACGCCTCGGCGGCGCGGGCGTGGCCCTGGGGCGGGTCGCACAGCAGCAGGGCGTCGCGTCCGGCGCCGGCGGAGGCGTCGCCCCGGGCGACGGTGAGGTAGAGCCATTCGTCCGGGACATGGTGCCGGGCGGCCGCCTGTGCGGGGGCGGCGCCGGTGAGGAGGAGGGCGGCGGCCAGGAGAACGTCCCGTACCGCTTTCGCCTTGAGGCTGGTCGTCATTCCCCATGCATCGGCACGGCGGCCTGCGCACCCCAGCCCGGCTCACCCGAACGGGAGGCGGCGGGCGCGTGCCGTGCGGCCAGTTCGAACGCCGCGTGCACCACCCGCGTCTGGTATTCGACCTGGCGCGCGACCGGTATCCAGCGTGCCGAGCAGCCGTCGCGGTAGTCGGCGCACCACTCGTCGATGAGCCGGTCCAGCTCCGGCAGCGCCCCGGCCGGGTCGCGCCCGGCGCCCGTCAGGAGCTGGTGCAGCAGTCCGGCCGTCCGCAGGGCGAGACGCCGTCCGGCGATGCGCAGGGCGGCCAGGTGGGCGGTGCTCAGCGGCGGCAGCGGGCGGGCGACGTCCGCGACGTCGGGGTCCCAGGTGTCCGCGAGGCGGGGGGAGACCAGCAGGTAGTCGTCCACCGGGGCGAGCAGGCGGGCCGTGTCGGGCACGTCCGCGAGGTGCGGCCGGACGCGCGCGAGCAGCCGCCCCAGCAGCCGGGTGTCGCGCCGCAGCGTGCGGCCGGCGGTGCGCAGCACGGCAGCCGCGTCGGCGGGCGGGGAGCCGTCCTCCACGGCGGCCACCCCCCACATGGGCGCCTCCACGACCGCCGTCACGGTGCCGTACCGGTGCGGGTGGTACCAGGTCGACTCGACGGCAGCCTCGGTGATCGCGGCGACCAGGTCGCCGGGTTGCGGCGGCGGGATGCGGTGGACGGCGGGACCCAGAGTCGGCCAGTACAGGGTGTCGTACGGGCCGAGCTCGCGCGGGACCCCCAGGCGGGCGGCGGCGTGCGCGACGCGCGGGGCGAGCCCGGGCAGGTCGTCGGTGAGCTCGACGAAGCCGCCGCCGACGTCGACGCCGTGCAGGGAGCACTGCAGGAAGGGGCGCAGTTCGTCCTGGACGGCGAGCAGGGTGCGGGTCTCCGGCAGGGCGGCGGCCGCCGCGCCGGCGGGCAGCCACTCGGGCTGTTCCAGGAAGCCCGGCCGGAAGAAGTTCCGGAAGTACCGGCCGAGCGTGTACGGGCCCTTCAGCCATCCCTCGTTGCGGCGCAGGCCGTCGGGGTCGAGGCAGAGCAGCAGGTTCCAGGTGGCGTCCGCGCCCTCGGCGAGCAGCGGGTCGGCCAGCGCCCGTTCGGCCAGCCGCAGCGCGGTCGCGCCGCCGACCGGCTCGTTGGCGTGCGGCCCGGCGACGACGAGGGCCTGACGGCTGCCGTGCCCGACGGACAGCAGCCACATGGGGGTGCCGGCCCGCGAGGTGCCGACGCGGCGCAGCCGCGCGTCCCCGGGACGGCGCGCCACCAGCGCCGCGGCGCGGGCTCCCAGCTCGTCGACGGTCGGGTAGCGGAGGAGGGGCGTCAAGGCACACCTCCACTATGCGGCGCCGCCGGTCTCACCAGGGGTACATGGCGTACGCACAGTCAGTCACGAGTTGGGGGGTACGTCAACACCACGGAGAGCAAAGCGATATGAGCCCATCACCGCAGGCAAGCACCGCGTCATGCTCAGGCCAAGGGTGGGGCGGGGGCCCGGGCCGGGCAGCGCCTTCCGGCCCGCCGGTCCGCTCAGTTGGCCGCGAGCCGGAACGACATCTTGCCGAAGCCGACCTGGTCGCCCTCGCGCACCACGGCCGCGCCGATGACGCGCCGGCCGTTCACGGTCGTGCCGTTGGTCGAGCCGAGGTCGCGCAGCACCCACGTGCCGCCGTGCCGGCTGAGTTCCGCGTGCACCCGCGAGACCGTCTCGTGGGTCAGGCGCAGCCCGTTGACCGGGTCGCGGCCTATGCGCAGCGGGTGACCGTCGCCCGGATGGGGCAGCAGCAGCTTGGGCAGGCGCTCGATCTGCCAGGCCCTGCGCAGCCGTACGGTGAAACCGGAGACCGCCTCGACCGTGCCGAAGACCACGCGCGAGAAGCGGCTCTCCCGCGGCAGGTCGGCGGTGAGCGCGGCGAGCTCGTCGGCGCGGCGGGCGGCGAGGGCCAGCTCCATCCGGCGGACGAACGTGTCGTGCGACAGCCGTCCCATGGCGACGCCGTCGCGCAGCACCTGCAGCGCCTTGTCGCGTTCCGCGTCGGAGAGCCGCGCGGGGTAGGTGGGGAACTCGAAGGACGACGTCACGTCCGTGATTGTCGGTCAGCGGACCAGCGGGTGTCCAGAAGACGAGAAAGTCGGGAAGACGGCCCCGACGCGCACGCGTGGCGACGACACTCGCCGCGAAAGGCGGGATGCGAGGGCGGATCGATCCCGTTTGAAGCACCATGGACGGGCTACATCACGGTGAGCAGACGAAGGGGAACCGTCCGTGCAGTTCGAGGTGTGGGCACCGAAGGCCGGCCGTGTGACGCTCCATTGCGACGGCGCCGCGCGCGCGTTGGAGCGTGATCCCGAGCGGGAGGGGTGGTGGCTCGGCGAGGCCGAGGCACAGGACGGCTCGCGGTACGGGTTCGCCCTCGACGACGGCCCCGTGCTGCCCGACCCGCGCTCCCGCCGGCAGCCGGACGGACCGGACGGCCTGAGCGCCGTCGTCGACCAGGGCCGCTACGCCTGGCGCACGGAGTGGGCCGGGCGCCCGCTGCCCGGCGCGGTCCTGTACGAGCTGCACGTCGGCACGTACACCCGCGAGGGCACCCTGGACGCGGCCGCCGAACGGCTCCGACATCTCGTCGACCTGGGCGTCACGCACGTCGAGTTGATGCCCCTGTGCCCCTTCCCCGGCCGGCACGGCTGGGGGTACGAGGGCGTGTCGCTGTGGGCCGTGCACGAGCCCTACGGCGGGCCCGAGGCACTGAAACGGTTCGTCGACCGGGCCCACGAACTCGGCCTCGGCGTGGTCCTGGACGTGGTGCACAACCACCTGGGGCCGTCGGGCAACCACCTGCCGGAGTTCGGCCCCTACTTCACCGACACCCACCACACCCCCTGGGGCGTGGCCGTGAACCTGGACGCCCCGGGGTCGGACGAGGTGCGGGCCTACCTGCTGGGCAGCGCTCTGGCGTGGCTGCGCGACTACCGGCTCGACGGGCTGCGCCTGGACGCGGTGCACGCGCTGAAGGACACGCGCGCGTGCCACTTCCTGGAGGAACTGTCGACGGCCGTCGACGGCCTCGCGGCGGAGACGGGCCGCCCGCTGTTCCTGATCGCCGAGTCCGACCTGAACGACCCGAGGCTCATCACCGCCCGCGCGGAGGGCGGCCTCGGGCTGCACGCGCAGTGGAACGACGACTTCCACCACGCCCTGCACACCGCGCTGACCGGCGAGTCGCAGGGCTACTACGCCGACTTCGCGCACGCCGGGCTCGGGGCGCTCGCCCGGACGCTGACGAACGGCTACTTCCACGACGGCACGTACTCCAGCTTCCGCGGCCGGCACCACGGGCGCCCCCTGGACCGCACCCGGGTGGCCGGTCACCGGCTCCTCGGCTACAGCCAGACCCACGACCAGGTCGGCAACCGCGCCCAGGGCGACCGGCTCGCCGCCTCCCTGTCCCCCGGCCTGATCGGCTGCGCGGCCGCCCTCACGCTGACGGCGCCGTTCACGCCGATGCTGTTCATGGGCGAGGAGTGGGCGGCCGGCACCCCCTGGCAGTTCTTCACCGACCACACCGACGCCGAGCTCGCCGAGGCCGTACGGCGCGGCAGGCGGCGGGAGTTCGCGGCACACGGCTGGGCCGAGGAGGACGTGCCCGACCCGCAGGACCCGGCGACCCGGGACCGTTCCTGCCTCGACTGGAGCGAACCCGAGCGGGAGCCCCACGCGCGGGTGCTGGCCTGGTACCGGCGGCTGATCGCGCTGCGGCACGAACAGCCCGACCTCACCGACCCCGACCTCGCCGACATCAAGGTGGCCTACGACACCGCGGAGCGCTGGCTCGCCTTCCGCCGCGGCGACGTCCGGGTGGCCGTCAACCTCGCCGAGAAGCCGGCCGCGATCCCGCTGGGACCCCGCGAGGCGCGCGTGCTGGCCGCGTGGGAGCCCGTCGAGCCGCCCGGCGCGGACGGAGTGCTGCACGTACCGCCCCAGTCGAGCGTGGTGCTGCTGCAGGGCTGACCCCGGATCGCCCTTACGGCCCGTGGACGCCCTCCGCCGGAGCCTAGGCGGCCCCCCTCGCCCGCAGGCCGGCAGTTGCTCCCGGACGGCCCGGAGCGCCGTCCCCGGGCTGGGAGAATGGAGCGTCCATTCGTGGTACGAGTCGCAGGGGGACGCATGGCCGAGGACGTGGTGGAGACTACGGCGGAGAGCGGGGGACCGACCCGACTGCCGGAGGCCCTGTGCAGGGAGATGGACCGTGAGATGCGTCGCTGGCGGGTCGGGACCTTCAACTACGGACTGACGTACTACCTGAGCCGGATCCTGCTCATTCTCGCCAGTGCTGTCGTGGCCGCCGACCAGAATCTGGGCGGCGGTCACGGGAGTTGGCTGATCAAGTGGGTCCCGGCGCTGGCGCTGATCGTCGCGGTGATGACCGCGGTGGACACCTGGCTGAAGCCCCAGCAGAAATGGCACGGCTTCATGGAGTCACGGGACGCCCTGGCGGACCTCCTGATCCAGGCCGAGGCCGGGATGCCGGCCGATCAGGTCCGGGCCAGGTTCCTCAAGCTGCGCCAGCAGCACCGGGTACGGAACATCTTCTGATCGCGGGTGAGGCCGCCCACGCGACGACGCGGTGACGTCACCCGGATTCCTCGAGCCGCTGCAGCGCGCGGCGCTCGGCGGCCTCCACGTCCAACCGGCCCGACGGGTTGCCGCCCCGGGCGATGACGGCGGCCCGGACCAGAGCCAGGTAGAACAGGGCAGGCGCGCAGGGCGTCCAGATCTTGTCCGGGTCCTTCTCCAACAGGAAGTCGAGCACACTGTCGGGATCGGCCGGAACGAACCTGAACTGGTCGTGCTCCCACTTGTCCTCAACGCCCCGGCTGCGGCGGGCGGTGAGGTCCTTGGCGCTGAGGTCGGTGAGTACGGCGCGGTAGAAGGCGGCCCACTGGTGGTTGCGCAGATCGAGCGCGAAGGCGAGCAGTTCCAGCTGGACGTCGTCCCCGTCCTGGACGGCGAGTTCCTCACGGAGGGCGCGGTGCGCCACGGCACTGAGGCTGATGGGCCTGCCGTCCTCGGGGACGTCGTGGATCGCGGCGAGCCCCTCGTTGACCGAGGAGTTCCAGCGCTGCTTGTTGTGGCCCTCGACGTGCACGCTTCGGCGTGCGAAGACCATCATCCGGTCGCGTCCCGTCTCGACGGCGACGTTGACGCCGAAGCTGCAGGAGAGGAAGGACGGCGCCTCCACCGGGTCGGAGTTCGTCAGGTACTGCGAGCGCAGGGTGGCGGAAGCGTCCTGCTCCTCCAAGGGCCTGTCCAGGTTGACGGAGGTGGCGAGGAAGTCGTAGTAGTCCGCGTCGCACAGGCTGATCCGGACCTGTGGCTCCTCGTCCTCGTCGGTCCGGGAGAGGATGACGCTCTCGACGGCGAACCGCGGGTTGTTCCAGGCGAACCGCTCACCCGCCGCCTGTCTGCGCTTCTGCTCGGCCTCGATCTCCTGGCGCCACTGCTGGACCCGCACCGGCAGGTCCACCCGGCGAAGGCCCGCCTCATAGATGACCGTGACGTTTTCCTCGCGGATCGGGCGCGTGCCGTCTCCCTCGAAGATGTGACAGTCCGTCTCCATGTCCCCGATGACGAACGCGTCGCGCTGATTCATTCGGCCTCCTTACCCGCCCTGCCGTCCAGTAATGTGAGACAGCACACATTTCTTGGCGTGAGATGTCAGGTCTCCACAAGCATTCTGTCCACGGGCGGGTAGGTGGGGACGGGATCCGAGGGGGGAGTCCCGGGGATGGAGCCTGCGCACGGGCGGGACGGCGTGGCCGCCACCGTCGTCGTCGACCGGTACCGGGGGGACGCCCGAGGGGCCAGGGACCGTACTCGCCTGAGGACGACCGCCGCGCGCTTCGTCGAGCAGACCCGACGCCTCGGGTTCAACGCCCCTGCGCTGAGCCTGACCAGTGCGGACGTCACGGCCGCGGCGCCCCCGGCCGCGGGCCGCGAGGGGATCCGCGCGTTCGTGCGACGGCTGCACCAGCAGGCGGTGCGGCGGCGGATCCTCTACTGGACGGGGCACGGCGAAGTCGTCGGCGACACCTTCTACCTGGCCTGTGAGGACAGCTATGAGACGGGTCGGTTCGACCCCGGCCGGGCCGTGGCGGCCGCGGAACTGGTCGAGTGGCTCGCTCAGGACGCCACAGACACCCTGCTCATCCTGGACGCCTGTTTCGCGGGGGAGGCGGTACGGGGGCTGAGCGCCCAGGTCGAGAACGCGCGCGATCTGATGCGGCGGTCCGGCTCCCTCACCGGATTCGCCTACGTCGCCACCGCCGAGTCCCGGCAGGAAGCGGTCGAAGGCCATTTCGTCGAGCGTCTGGAAGAGGTGCTGTCGAACCCCGCTTTCGTCGTGGGTGAGAGCGAGAGGATCTTCAGCCGGGACAAGGACACCCTCGTCTTCCAGCACCTCATGCTCGGCGTGCAGACCCTGATGCGGGGGCAGGCACCGGTCTGGCGCGAGGTGCACACCCTGAGCCCCGAGTTCCTCACCAATCCCCACCGGTCCCCGCGGGTCAACGCCGCGCTGCGCCCGGAGGACGACGAGTCCTGGATCGGCAGGGAGTTACGGCGCGCGGAACTGCCCGTCTTCTCCGACTCCGGCGAGCGCTGGCACCTGCGTGACTTCTCCTCGCGACACCGGGTGGTCGCCGAAGTGGTCGACTGGCTGCGCATCCAGGAATCGGGGATGTTCGCCGTCACCGGGGCGTCCGGTGCGGGCAAGTCGACCCTGCTGGCCTACGTGGCGCATCTGACGACAGAGAGCTTCGTCGCCTCACTGCCCGCGGACCGCCGACCGCGGAACCTGCCCGAACTCCGTTCGGTGAACGCCGCTCTCCACTGCCGGGGCAAGACGCTTGCCGGGTTGTGCGAGGAGTTGACGGAGCGTCTGCGGCCCCTGGATCCGGCGATGCCCGACGGGGCCCGATTATCCCCGTCCGGCTGTGTGGAGAGGGTCAGGGACCTGGCCGGCCGGAAGGGCAGCCTCACCCTGATGTTCGACGGACTGGACGAGGCAGCGGCCGGTCACTCCTTCGACATCGCGCGAGCCCTGCTCAACCCGCTCGCGGCGCAGCCGCGGGTGCGCGTGGTGGTCGCCACCCGGGCCAACCCGCGCCGCAATCTGCCGGGCGATCCGCCCGCCGAGACCCTGCTGGAAGTCCTGCACTGCGTGCGGCCGATGGAGCTGGACCGGTCCGCCGAGGTCGAGCAGGACATCGCTCGCCATGTGGAACGTCTCCTCGGAGAGGAGAACTCCCCGTACAACCGGCTGCGGGACGCGGCGCAGACGCGCGGCGCGGTCGCGCAGTACATCGCGAGCCGTAGCAGCGGTCTCTTCCTCGTGGCCACCCTGTGGGCACGTCGTCTCGCCCAGATGCCCACTCCGGTCGACGAGCACCGGCTCGACCACGAACTGCGGAGCGGGACGGCCGTCCTCGACTCCCTGCTGACAGAGGAGTTGGACCGGCTCGACCCGCAGGACCCGGCCCGCGTGCGGGACTTCATGCGGAGCCTCGCTCTCGCTCAGGGCATCGGCTTGCCCCAGCCAGGAGTGTGGCTCGCCGTGACCAACGCGGTGCGCGACGACGCCGCCGGCAGGGACTACGACAGCACGGATCTGAGCACCGTGATCCGCGCGGCCACCGGCGTGACGATCACCAAGGACGAGGAGTTCGGCCAGGAGGTCTACCGCCTGCACCATCCCAGTTTCGGCGCCCATCTGCTGTACGGCGAGGCGGAGCAGCGGCAGCAGCACCGTGCGGTGGTCCGCGCCCTCACCCCTCGCGAAGGTGCGGGCTGGCAGGACGTCGAACCCTACGCCGCCCACTACCTGGCCGCGCACGCCGCTCTGGCCGGTGACGACGCCCTGGAGGAGCTGGTGGCAGACCACCACTTCCTGGTGGCGACCTCGCCCGATGTCCTGGAGCCGCTGGTCGCCGGCCGGCTGGCGACCGGCCGGCAGAGCGCGTTGTACCTGCGCGTGGCCGACCACTTCCGCAGACATCCGTCGCCGCCGGCGCGATGGGCGATGCTGCGGGCCACTGCCCTGGCCATGTTCTCCCCGGAGTTCCTGCGCACCGTGCCGAAGCCGTCCTCCGTGTTCTGGGACGACGTGTGGAGCAGCGCGGAGCGGCTTCCGCTGCGACGGAGCCGGCCCGCTCCCTCGGGCGGGGCGCTGGCGGTGCACTGGGAGACCGACGGCGACGGGATCATCCACGTCGCCGGTGCCGGTGAGATCACGTCGTGGACCGAGGACGGGCGCGAGACGCGGACCAGGACCACGGGCCCGGCCACGTGGACCTCGCCGCCCGTGCAACGGGGGGTGACGGCCGCCGGACGGGGTGAGAGCCGGGTGATCGCCGCGCACGACAGCCAGTGCGTGCGGATCTGGCACGGCCACCGCAGGCACCCGGTCGAGGAGCTGTACTGGGGAGGAACACCGAACGCCCTCGCCTCCGTGCGGCTGGGCCGGGACGTCTTCCTCGCCGCGGTCGACCGCACCGGCACATGGGTGTGGCGGTGGGACTCCTCCACGAAGTACGCCCGGGGGCGGTTGAGGCGGCCGTTCCACGTCTCCGCGCAGGCGCGCTGTGTGGCTCTGGCCGTCTCCGGCGGGCGAGTGGGAGTGGTCACCGGCGGCCCTGGAGGGGTGACCGTATGGGAGGTGCAGGGGCTGCGGACGGGACAGCACCGGCTCGTGCGCACGCGTTCCCTGACCGACGGCGCCGAGGTGGTCAAGGCGGTGTCGGTACTGGTGCCCGGGGACGGCCCCGAGGCCTTGATCGCAGCCCTGGACGGCCACACGCTCCACGTCTGGCACGTGGAGGACCTCTTCCACGGCGAGGCGGAACTCCGGTTCCGCGCCCGCAGCGCGGGAGGGGCCGTGGTCCTCGGGCGCGGCCCGCACGGCGTGCTGACCGCCGTGCAGGAGAACGCCGAACTCCATGTGTGGGACGAGTCCGGCAGGCAGTACGCCCCCTTGCCCTGCGACCACGGGCACGATTCCCTGGCCTTCGACCCCTCGGGAACCGGCCGGCTGGCGGTCGCCGACGACACCCGGCTCCACATCTGGGAGCCGCACGCTCCCTTCGAGGCAGGAGGCGCCGCCCGGGCACCCCTCCGAGGGCGCGTTGCCGAGAGCCCGCAACTGCGGCTGGTGCGAGACTCCGACGGCACCATGCTCCTCGCCCGCTCGCAGGGCTTCGACGTGCTGCTCAGCCTGCACACCAGGTCCGGCCGCGTCATCGAGGGACCACGGCTCCCCCACTCGCATCAGGTGACCGCGGTCGCCGCCACGAGAGCCGGTGCGGGATGGGCGACCGCGGCGGTCGGCCGCCGGCACGTGGTGCTGTGGAAGCTCGGCCCGCGACTGGAGCTCCTCGGGACCGAGGAGTTCGACCTGCCCGGCGCGTCCGACCTGCGGACCCCCACGCTCGGCCTGTCCGTCACCGGCACAGGCCGGATGCGCGTGATGTGGCCGTCCGGGCAGAACGTCATCACGTGGGAACGCGAGAATTGGGAGCGCGCCGGCCCCTGGCGGGAGGGACGCACCTTCGTGCTGACCGCCTCGGGCTCCGTGCAGCAGTTGGACGTGTCGGGCGTGCCCGGCGGCCCGTCGTGGCTGTCGCTCTGGGGCGGCGACGCGGTCCGGGTCTGGAACCTCGCCGAGCCCGATGCCCGGCCGGAACCGGTTGACTGCCCCGGCGCGAGGGCGGTCGCGGCCGGTCTGCTGAGACGGGCGGTCCGGTCTGTTCCCCTGGTCGCCTACGCGACGCCGTACACAGTGCGCTTCCGCGAGTGCGACGGCCGCATCGGCAGGCCGATCGACCTCCCGGAGCAGCCCGGTGCGCCGCTCGACGGGCTCACCCTGGCCGGGCCGCCGGAGCGGCCCCTGCTCGTCGGCTGGAGCCGGGAGTCCGGGAGCCTGCGGTTCTGGGACGTCAGGCAGGAGCGGAGGCTGGAGCCGATGGAGTCCCGCGGTTACGAGGTGACGAGTGTGGACTCCGCCTACGACGGACACGACATCACCCTCATGATCCAGGGCATCGCGCAGAAGAGCCTTCGCTGCGACCAGGTGGCCCTGCCCTGGCCGGCCGACGAGGGCGGTCCGACGCCACGGATCGTCCGGCGACCAGGGGCGGAGACCGCCCACGAGAACAGAGAGAGCATTCGGTGAGAGACGATCTCGTCGTCATGGTCCCGGGAATCATGGGCACCGCCCTGACCCGGGACGGACAGGATGTCTGGGACCTGAGCCTGCGGGCGATCGGCGGCGTTCTCGGGTCGACGCGGACCAGGGAGATGCTCAAGCTGCAGAAGGACATCAGGGACGATGATCCGGAGCCGCCGCACGCCCTGGACGTGGGTGGTGCCATCCGCGGCCCGCGCCTGCTGCCCGGCCTGATCTCCGACACCGGATACGCCGGCCTCCGCAGGAAGCTGGGTGTCGCCGAGGACAGGTTCCTGGTCTTCCCCTACGACTGGCGGCTGTCCAACCGCAACTCGGCCCGGAGACTGAGCCGATTCGTCGAGGAGCGGCTGGCGCACTGGCAGGAGACAGCCGATCCGGCACGGTATCCGGGAGCCAGGGACGCCAAGGTGGTCTTCCTGTGCCGTTCCATGGGCGGCCTTGTCGTGCGGTTCTACACAGAGGTCCTCGGCGGATGGGAGAAGACCCGGTCGGTCACGACGCTGGGCACGCCCTTCTCGGGCAGCGTCAAGGCGCTGCGGTTCCTGACGGGGCAGGCGCGGTGGGTGCCCGGACGCCTCAACGAGCAGATCCGCGAGATCTGCTCGACGTATCCCTCGCTCGGGCAGCTGATTCCCACGTACCGGATCGTGCTCGACGAGGAGAACGGCAGGGTCGCGCTGGACAGCCGCACCCCGCTGGAGGGGGTGGACCCCTGGATGATCGAGGAATCGGGACGGTTCTTCACGGACATCGACAACGCCATGCAGAAGAACGACGCACTGTACGGGCGTCATCGCTACGCCCTGTTCGCGTTCGGGGGCGACAAACACCGCACCGATCAGGCGGTCTCCTTCCCCATGGGGAGCCGGCCGAGGTTCCACTCCGACTTCTCGAAGTCCACCGATCCCCATGACCGGTACCTGCCCCCTCCACGTGGTGACGGGACGGTGTCGCACCTCGCGCAGTCCCCGCCCGAGTGGTCGAGCACGGGCCAGCTGCTGTGGCTGGACAACAGGCACGCGGATCTCATGAACGCGGACAAGGCCGTCGAGCAGCTCAAGCGCATCTGTGACGACGTACCGCTCGCCCAAGCGCTGAGTTCCGAGTACCCGGTTGGTGTGGAGCTGCCCGATGTCGCCGTCGCCGGCGAGCCGTTCGAGATCTGGGCGACGAACGCCGAGCCCGCGCTGCGTCTACGGGTGCGGCGCCTCGCCGAGAACGGCGGATGCGTGTGGGACGAGGAGATGCGGCCGTGCGGCGACGGCGCCTTCCTCGCCGAAACACATGCCGAGCGCGGACGGTGGACGCTGGAGGTGTATTCACCGACGGCCAGGTACGCGTGCCGGGACGTACTTCTGGTCGTGTGACCACGGCGTCGTGTGAACACGTCGACGCGTCACCACGCCGACGCGTCACCACGCCGACGCCGATTCGGTCGGCGAGGTCGGACGGCATTCTCAGAATCCGTCGTCCGAGCCGTCCTCGCGGAGTTCCGTCACCCGTTCCAGGAGGATGGCCTCCCAGGCCCGCCGCAGCTGGGTACGCAGCAGTGGCAGCGGGCCCGCGTCCTGGCCGTCGAGGCGTGCGGCCAGCCGGATCACCGTGTCGCAGCGGGCGAGCCACAGGCCGCGCAGACAGGGCCGGGCGCCGTAGCCGGCCAGGGTGGCGGCGCGCACGGCTGCCGGGGAGCCGACGGCGAGAGCGAGGCCGGCGATGTCCTCCGCGGGATCGCCGACGGCCGCGCCGGACCAGTCGAGGACTCCGCGCACCCGGCCGTCGGCGGTGGTCACCAGGTGCTCGCCCCTGAGGTCGTGGTGGACGAGGACCGCCGTGCCGGGCTGGGCGGCGAGCTGCGCCGCGGCCGGACCGGTCAGCTGGGCCATCCGGCCGGAGTCGAACTCGTCGGCGGCGCGGAGTCGTTCGGCCGCGTGCACGGCCATCCGGCGCAGCGCCTCCAGGGAGCGCGGAGCGGTGCGCGGGACGCCGAGCGTCTCGGCCTGCCGGACCGGCACCTCGCGCAGCCCGCCGAGCAGCCCGGCGAGGTCCGCCTCGCCGACGGCCGACACGTCGTGCTCCTCCGCCGTGCCGCCGGGCAGCTTCACGTCCAGCGTGTACGTCAGCCCGGGCGCCCACTCGCCGCGCGCCACGCTCGCCGGCACCGTGACCGGCAGGTGGGGCCGGACCAGCTCGCGCAGCCGCAGCTCGCGGCGCTGGCGGACGACGGACTCACGGTCGAGGGCAAGGCGCAGCACGTGCCTGCCGCCGACCCACCAGGTCGAGTGCCCGCCGCCCTCGGTGACGGGCCGTACCTCGGGCCCTGCGGTGCCCGTGTCGTCCGCGCCCTCCCTGAGCAGGGTGCGGACCAGCCGGCGGACGGTGTCCGCGGTGGGTGTCGGTGCCTGGGTCATGGTCGCGCGTCGTCCTCGGGGATGTGCCGGGTCTTCCAAGTGGTTCACTCCACTATGACCATCTCCCGGGTGGTGGTGTTCAGGCGGCGGCCGCCGTCCTCGGTGACGGTGACGATGTCCTCGATGCGCACGCCGAACCGGCCGGGCAGGTAGACGCCCGGCTCCACGGAGAAGCACATGCCGGGCACGAGGGGCTGCCGCTCGCCCTCGATCATGTACGGCGGCTCGTGCGTGGTGACGCCGATGCCGTGGCCGGTGCGGTGGATGAAGTACTCGCCGTATCCGGCGTCGGCGATGACCGCGCGGGCGGCCCGGTCGACGTCCTGGCAGGGCACGCCGGGACGGACCGCGCGGAAGCCCGCCTCCTGGGCCTCGCGTACGAGGTCGTGCACCCGGCGTTCCTCGTCGGTGGGTTCGCCGACGTGGACGGTGCGGGAGGTGTCGGAGCCGTAGCCGTCCTTGAGGCCGCCGAAGTCGAGGACGACCATGTCGCCGCGCTGGATGACGCGGTCGCCCGCCTCGTGGTGCGGGTCGGCGCCGTTCGGGCCGGAGGCGACGATGGTGAAGTCGACCTGCTCGTGGCCGTGGCGCCGCAGCAGGCCGGCGAGGTCGGCGGCGACCTCGGACTCCCGGCGGCCGCCGAAGCGGACCTCGCGGATCTCCTCGAACGTCCGGTCCGCGGCCGCGCCGGCGGCGGCCAGCAGCCGCAGTTCCGCCGCGTCCTTGACGGCGCGGAGCATCGGCAGGGCGTCGGTGAGGGAGGCGTAGGAGGTGCCGGGCAGCGCCTTCTGCAGCCCGAGCAGGTGCATCGCCCAGGCGTTGTCGCTGATGCCGAAGCGCCCGTCGACGTCGAGGAGGGCGGCGGTGGCGGCGTACGGGTCCTTGCCGTCGGTCCAGTCGCGCAGGCTCATGGCCGACGCGCCGGGGGCCTTGGCGGCGTCCGGGGCCTCCAGGGTGGGCACGACGAGGACGGGGGTGCGTCCGGGGGCCAGGACGAGCAGGGTGAGCCGTTCGGTGACCGCGGGGGGCGCGTATCCCGTGAGCCACACCATGTCCGGCCCCGGCGCCACCAGGAGCCCGGCGAGACCGGCGTCGGCGGCCGCGGCCGCGGCGCGCTCCATGCGGGCCCGGTAGTCGTCGGCGGTGAAGGGCGAGGTCGTGCTGCCGGTCATCCGGGCCTCCTCGAGCGGGTGAAGGGATCACTGTGCCACGCTCAGCATCCTGCCCGTACGCGGGGAACGGCGCGAGCCGGTTGCCCGGTTTCGCGGGTGTTTCCCGTCCCGCGGGGCGGGTCAGGTCACGACGCCGGGCACGACCGTCAGCTGCTGCTGGGCGCCGTTCTGGTGGCGCACCGTCAGCGTCACCCGGGAGCCGGGGCGGGTCCGGGCGACGGCGGCGGCGAGGTCGGCGGCCGAGCCGACGGGGGTACGGCCGAACGCGAGGAGCACGTCGCCCCGGACGAGGCCCGCCGATGCGGCCGGACCGGGGACATGGACGGCGACCACCAGCGCGCCGGGCTCCTTGTCGTCGTCCCTGCCGTCCGTCGCGTCCGTCGCGTCCGTCGCGTCCATCCCGTCGACGGCGTCCACGGCTTCGACACCGAGGGTCGCGGGCACGGCGACGGGCGCAGCGGCCGGTCCCGACGGGGCGGGCGGGGCGGGCTGCTCTGGGCGGCCGGGGGACGGGGCCGCCGGTGCCGCGTGGCGTCCCGGGCGGGCGAGTCCGTCCATGCCGTCCATGCTGTCCATGCCGATCGCCATGGCGCCGAGGGTGCCGAGGCCGACCCCGGACAGCAGCAGGACCGTCCCGGCGATCAGCCCGGAGAGCACGGCCCTGAGCCGCCGGAGCCGCCGCCGGGTGGCGTGCGGACGCCGGGCGGGGGGTGGCACGGCCGCCGAGCCGTCGCCGGGCGGCCGGCCGGGCAGCGGCTTGGGACGCAACGCGGTCTGTTCCATCAAAGGCCTCCGGCTGACGCGGATCGGTGCGCCGGGTGCCCTACCCGGCGGACCGGCGCGCGACGAGCCACGAACGAGTGAGACTGCCCAGGGGGCGGAAGCGGGAAGACCGTCCCGCACGAACCGTCACGGCCCGCGACGGGAGAGCGAGCGGGCCCCCGGCCGCGCCGGGGACGCCCGTGGCCACGAGCGGGGCAGGCAGGGGCAGGCCGTGGCCCACGGGGGGAGGGCACCCCCAGCGCCCGGGGGGGTAGGTCGGCGGCCGCCCACCCGGG